>NZ_DASVOB010000586.1:0-17817 GCF_036383575.1 Mucilaginibacter sp. | reverse complement strand
TTTTCAAAACGTAGAGGCTGATATTTACCTGCGCGACGGCGAATTGCTGGTTGCTCATATGTTGCCGGCTTTTCAAAAAAAACGCACCCTCGAGCAGCTTTATTTAGCCCCGTTACTCAATTGCTATGAGGGTAAAAACAGAGAAGTAGTGCACCCGCTTTCTCCTATTACGCTTATGATCGATATCAAATCCGACGCTGAAAAGACCTATGCAAAGCTGTCGGAAGTGTTAAAACGTTATGCGCCGATGTTGTCGAGCTATAATAATGGCGAAATAACAGAAGGGAGCGTAACCATTGTCATTACCGGCAATAAGCCTTATAAAATGCTTCAGGCGCAAAAGCAGCGCTACGCTTTTATCGATGAGGACCTGATGCAAGTGCATACCGATACACTTTCAAATACTGTTTATAAAACCGCCAGCTGCAAATACTCGCGCCTCATCAGCTGGACGGGCAAGGGCCCAATGCCTGAAGACCAAAAGCAAGTACTTCGCGATTACGTAGCCGCGGCACATCAATACAAGAAACGCGTGCGCCTTTGGGCTTCGCCCGAAAACAAAGAGGTATGGCGGGCTTTGCTTGAATGTGAGGTGGACCTGATCAACACCGATAAATTAGCCGAATTAAGGGAGTTCCTGATGACCGGGCCGGAGCCAATAAGGTATGCGAAGGTGAACACAAAGTAATAACGCTAATCAGTCAATAAGATGAAAAAGATCAGAGTGGCTTTTTTTGCCGAGATACTTATTGAAGATTTTGACGGTGCAGTACGCACCATGTACCAGCTCATTAAACGGATTGATCGTAATGTTTTTGAGTTTTTGTTTGTGTACGGGGCCGGGCCGGATAGCATAGCAGGCTTTGAATCATTAAAAGTTCCGGCTTTAACACTGCCGATTAATACGGGTTATACCATGGCTATACCCGCTTTGGTTGTTAGCGAGTTAAGAGAGGAAATAGATAACTTTTCGCCAGATGTTGTACACATTGCTACCCCATCGTTGTTGGGCAATTTCGCATTAAAATATGCTTCGCAGCGCGGTTTGCCGGTAATCAGCATCTATCATACCCATTTTATTTCCTATATCGATTATTACCTTAAACATACACCCTTCCTGATCAATAAGGTTAAACAGATGATGACCGAAAGCCACAAGGTTTTCTATAACCAATGCGACCAGGTATACGTTCCCTCGTTAAGCATGAAGGATGAGCTCATTGATATAGGCATCGATACTTACCGCATGAAGCTTTGGCAAAGGGGTATGGATACCAACCTGTTTTCGCCGGCTCATAAAAACAGCAAGGCCTTACGCCAGTTAACCGGGAATGATAATCCTACAATTTTATTTGCGAGCCGCCTAGTTTGGGAAAAAAACCTGGAAACCCTTTTTGAAATTTATACCATAATGCAAAGCCTTCGTCCAGAGGTTAATTTTATAATTGCCGGCGATGGTATTGCGCGTAAAGCCTGCGAAACGAAGATGCCAAACGCCGTGTTTACCGGTAAGGTTGATCATAAAACACTTTCGGTTTTGTATGCATCATCAACCCTGTTCCTGTTTCCTTCGGTGTCTGAAGCTTATGGCAATGTAGTGCTTGAAGCCATGGCATCGGGCCTGCCATGTGTCATAGCTAACGGCGGAGGTTCAAAAGATTTTATTGAACAGGGCATCAATGGTTTTAAATGTGATCCTTATAACGCTGCCTGTTTTGTTGAAAGGATTGAACTGTTGCTTAAAAGCAATAGCCTGCGGGAGCAATTTATTGAAGAGGGGCTTCAGTGTAGCAGCAGGTTAAGCTGGGAGCACCTGGCATCTGCATATTTTGATGACCTGGCCGAAATGGCTGGTGCAGATGTATTGAATAAGGTAGGATAGTTCGGTTTTTTATTAAATGTTATATATTTAACTTTTAAACCTTACACATGATCAAACCTTTACTATCCCTTTTATTATCCGTAATTGCATTAACCGTTCAGGCGCAAACATTTTGCGAAAAAATAACAAAGCTAAAACACGAGTGTTATGGTTTTAAACCAAAATCGCTTAGCCAGGCACAGAGAGAAGCCAAATCGGCACAGTTGGATAAGTTTTGGGACTTGGCCAAAAGCGATAAAAAAGAAGCTGCGCTGTGCTTGAAAAATCTGATCCTGGCAGAAAACAATGATTCTTACTTTTGCTTTGATGCTTCATCGCTGTTACTTTCACTTGATGAAACAAAAGAATATCAAAGCGTCGTCTTAGAGGGGGTTAAAAAAAGTAATCTTGAAGATCTTGACCTTGAACCTTATGTGCAATTAAGTTTTTTCCTGGGCAAAAAGGGGAATGATATAAGTGCCTTAGCCGAAAAGCTGCTTAGCTATCCAAACGCTCAGGTTAGCTTAACTCAACATGCTATAACGCTTAATGCCATAGATGCCAGTTTGTTCCTTTATAACACCATGAGTACCGATAAGGCCGAAAAAGGTTTGTTTAATATTATTGCTAACGGCAATTCAACCGGCAAACATAATGCTGTGGTTGTATTAAATATCATATCAACGCCCAAAGGCGATAGTTTAGTAAATCGCTTGATCCAAAATAAAGAACTGCCTGATTCCGTATCTAATTTCATCTTGAAAGACAAACAGAATTTTAATATAAAAACAGCCTGTAAAAATGTAATAACAAGAGCAGATGCACTTCAAAAACTAAAGGCCTCATCATACGACGAAGACTTTATCTGCGAAGCAGCAAATGCACTGAAGCCAGAAGATATCGAAGCGATAAGGGAAGCAAGGCATAATACCACGCCCGGATTATCAGACGAAGGGTTAGGAAGGTATTTTATGCTTACAGCACTTTTAATAACCCTTCGAAGTAAATAAGTCTGCCGTTTTTATACTTCAATACTAAGTCACAAAACAGATAACTTCTTGTACACCAAATCCTATTTCTTACATTTGCCGTTTGTTTAAATAATAGGGGCTGATTATCAAATCATAATAGGGAAATTTCATGTACGATATTTGTTGTGTAGGGCATATTACGTTAGATAAAGTGGTGACGCCACAAGCGGTAAAACACATGGCGGGCGGTACTTCTTTTTACTTTTCAAATGCTATCCGTAATATGGATGTGAGCTATACACTGGTTACTTCGCTTGCTTTGAGCGAAATGCCCGTGGTTGAAAAACTCCGCGGCAAGGGTATCGAGGTACATGCCACTACTGGTGGCGAAACGGTTTACTTTGAAAATATTTACTCTGTTAACCAGGATCACCGTACCCAGCGTGTGTTGCAAAAAGCTGATCCGTTCACCATCGAACAGCTTGATGAGATCCGGTCTCACGTTTACCATTTAGGCCCTTTACTGGCTGATGATATCTCGGTAGAATTTATAAAGTTGCTCGCTCAACGTGGCAAGCTGTCTCTTGATGCACAGGGTTACCTGCGTAAAGTAGAAGATAAAAATGTAGTGGCTATCGACTGGCCCGAAAAACGCGAGGCCTTACAACATATCCACATCCTGAAAGTGAACGAACACGAAATGGAAGTGCTGACCGGTATAACTGATATCCATGAAGGTGCCAAAGTTTTGAACGAATGGGGTGTTAAAGAAGTAGTGGTTACGCTGGGCAGTATGGGCTCGGTTATTTATACCGATGATGTTTATTACCAGATTCCGGCATATAAACCATCAGAGGTAGTTGATGCTACCGGTTGCGGCGACACCTATATGGCAGGTTATTTATACCAGCGCGCCAAGGGCAAAGGTTTCCAGGAAGCAGGCGAATTTGCGGCCGCCATGGCCAGCTTTAAGATCGAATCATCAGGCCCTTTTACCGGTACTGAAGAAGATGTGCTGGAGCTATTAGCGAAGAATAAGGTTTGAAGCTGAAAGCCGAAGGCTTAAAGCAAAAAGCAAATACACAAATACTGGTTCAAGTTTAGCGATAGCGTAACTTGGACCAGTATAAGATTAATAGAGAGATAAAAAGCTTTGAGCCTTCGGCTTTCAGCTTTAAGCTCAAAAAAACTATATTTCCTTAGCGTCCGAAGCATTGATCCAGCCTTCGTTGCCGCTGGCCAGCCTGATCTTCATCCAGCCGTTGTTGGCTTCCAGGATTTGGACTTTAGTGCCGTCGTGGATCAGGAACAGGTTTTTAGACCCTGGCGTCGGTCCGCTTTTTACATTTACTGATGTGCTGAAGATAATTGCCCCATGATGCGCATCAAAATATTGGTCCTGGCTATTTGCCACGAACATGCTTGCAAAGCCGAAAAGCAATATTACTAAGGCCGAATAAAACGACCATTTTTTAATGCCTACCGAATTAGTGAACCTATATACTATTAGCAATGCCGAGCCTGCAATAATAAACAAGATAGTCATCACAGCCAGCGTTGTTAACGAAAAACGGAGAATAAACGAGTGCCACCATTTGGTGATGAAAAACTCGGTACCGGCATCTACCTTATCTGTTGTTTTTTGATTGGCAAACTGGATATTGAAATTGATATCCTCATCACCCGGCGAAAGCTTGTGCGCTTTTTCATAATACAACAGGGCTGAAGGCACATCTTCATTTTTAAAATAGGCGTTGCCTAAATTATAGTAAACTAACGCCGACTGGTGCCCGTCGTCCACGATTTTCTGGTAGGTGGTTATAGCCTCTTTGTACTGGCCTTTGGCGTATTGGTCGTTTCCCTTTTTTAACAGGATGTTAGCTTCATCGTTAGCTAATGCGTACATGGGCATAACGATGATGAGCAGGATGTATATAATGTGCTTCATCATGTTATATTTTATTTTCAATGTTATTGATCATGTTCTGAGCCTTATCAAACACCTGCTGCTCGGTAATACCCGATACAGGTGCGTAGCGTGCCATTTCGCAAAGGTCAAGCGTGTCAAGCATCTCATTAATGAGGCTTTCATCAAGCGAGCGGGCCTGCAGCTCTGAAGCTATCTTTTCGCGGTTCAGGTCGGCATAAGGAATGTTAAGCTTATCGCTCAGGTACCCGTATAAACCGCGGAACAGGTTTTCATAGAATGCCTTTTTATCGTTAAGTTGCTGTTTTGCACTGGCGAGGTGTTTGGCGGCTACCTTGCCTGCCTTACGGCTTTTTAATCCAACCACATCTGCATTGTTCTTATCGCGCCATTTGCCGTAAACCAAAGCGCCCATAAAACCTACCGGACCTAAGATCAGCAGGAAATAATATAATCCCGAACCGTAAAAGTCGCTGCCAACATCGTTTAACTCATTGCCGGTTTTAATGTAACGGATATCGTTGCTCAGCACCTTAACATCCTGTTTGCCTGCGTTTGAAAAGGCGGTAACATTACTGCCATCTCCGGTGCCTTTGGCAACCTTAACGTGGAATGCCGGGGTGCTTAATGAAACGTACCTGCCTGTAGCGGGGTTAAAGTATGCAAACTTAACCGGGTCGATAGTGAAATCGCCCTGATGTCTTGGGATAAGCAGATAGGTGTATTTCCTGTTGCCCGATGAACCGCTGGCATTTATGGTAATGGTGTCGGTGATCTTAGGTTCGTATTTTTCAAAATCGGCCGGGAAAGTTGGCGTTATCGGTTTCAACAACTTCAGGTTGCCTGTGCCGCTTACCTTTATGGTGTAATTAATGGCATCATTAGCCTTAACATCATTTTTATCAAGCGAAGCCTCAATATTAAACTTACCCACAGCACCGGTAAACTCGGCAGGTTTGCCTGTCAGTGGCAGCGGTTTTACATGGATAACAACGGGCGTACTTTTAACCTTGTATTTTACATCCTCATATCCGCCGAAAAAAGCATCGAAGGGGTCACCTGATGATGAAGCGGCCTGCTGCCTCACTATAAAGTTCATGATAGATGGCTCAATAGTGATATTGCCTTCATGCTCGGGGAACAGGACGGTTTGTTTGATATCGGTTACGTTGTACCTTACACCATTTAAAATCTCGGTGCGCCATTGGGCATTTGGATTAGTGCTTTTGATCTCCTGGCTATAAAACCCGTTAAGATCAGGGATCTTTTCAGGCTCGCCGTTAGCGATGTTGACGCGGGTGTAAAGGCGCAAATTCATCATGATCTGCTGGCCCATGTAGGCGGTTGTTTTATCAACTTCGGCACGCAAAAACAATGATTTGGAGATATCACTTACACGGCCTTTTTGAATATTGCGGCTATCGGGGCCATTACTGCTTTGTTGCTGGGCTTGCTGGCCGACCTGTCCACCCTGGCCTTTTACAACTTTAATTTTAATAGGAGAGGTGCTGTAAGGCCTTCCGCCCGACATAATAGTTGCCGGACCAATAGTTAATTCTCCCTCTTTGGTTGGTACCAGGTCATATCCGTATGCTATACTTGCCGAGGTAACCCCGTTGATCATGGATACGCTGTTGGACACATTAGGGCCCCCAACTACCTGGAAGCCGCCAAAAGCGGGCGGTGCAAAGCGATCAGCATTAGCGTTGATGGAAAAGGTGACTTCAAGTACCTCGCCGGTGCCGATGGTGGTTTTATTTACCGATGCCGTGAACTTTACCTGTGCAAAAACCAGGCTTGAGCAACACAGCAGCAGCGTTAATATGGAAAGTTTAATTTTCATTAGTATCTACAAAGCAACAAGATTTTACCAATCTTTTGAAATAGGCACTTTGGCGCCTTTTAATTTTTTATTTTTCAGCTTATCCTGGGTTTGCTTCTCATCGTTATTGAGGGCGTCAAGCATCCGTTGGGCATCATCTTTTGACAGTTGGTTTGGCTGCTGCCCCTGCTGATCTTTCTGATCCTGGTTTTGCTTGTTTTTGTCCTGATCCTGCTTGTTTTTATCCTGGTCTTTCTTATCCTTATCGTTTTTGTCTTTATTCTTATCGTCCTGCTTTTTCTTATCGTCTTTGTTTTTATCCTTGTTTTTGTCCTTATTATTATTGCCCCCGCCACCTTTATTCTTGTCCTGTTGGTTTTTTAGCATTTTTTGGGCATAGGCAAGGTTATACCGGGTCTCCTCATCTTTAGGGTTATTAACGAGGGCCTTTTTATAAGCGTCGATACTTTCCTGATACTTTTTTTCGGTTAAAAACGAGTTGCCGATGTTGTGATAAGCGCCTGCTTTCACATTTTTATCAATTGATGTGGTTGCCAGTTTATTGAATTGGGCTGCGGCATCATCGTATTTTTTCTGCTTAAACATGGCGTCGCCAAGGTTAAAATTACCTTCAATGGTTTTTTCCTTTTTGCCCATGGCCTGGCGGTAAGCGGCCTCAGCTTCTTTAAACTTTTTTTGCTGGTAAAGCTCGTTACCCTGCTTCAGATATTTTTTTTCCTGCTGGGCAAAAAGAAATGAAGCCTGCAGCACTAATAAATGGCTATAATATATTGCTTCATGTGTTTTTTACTTCAAATAATTTGATCTTGCTCAGGCGCATGTTTTTACGGATAGAGATAAAGAACTCGGCCAGTAACAGTACAAAGGCGATGGCCAGGAAAAACTGAAACCTGTCTTCAAAATCCTTAAACTGCTTGGTATCCGTCATCTTGCGCTGCACTTTGGCTATCTGGTCCATCACAATGTTAAGCCCGCTATTGGCATTATTGGCCCGAACGTAAACACCGCTTCCTGCAGCGGCAATCTCCTTGCCCATTGTCTCATCAAGCTTGCTGACTACAGGGTGCCCGGTGCTGTCATTGTGAAAACCGATTTGTTTGCCACCCTGATAAATCGGGATAGGTGCGCCTTCTTCCGAACCTACACCAACCACATTTACGGTAACGTTTCTTGCTAAAGCAGCTTTGGCTGCCGATACGGCATCATCCTCATGGTTTTCACCATCGGTAATAATAATGATGGATTTACCGGTACCGTTCTTAAAATCAAACGACTGCATCCCCAAATTAATTGCCGCGCCTATGGCTGTGCCCTGTGTTGGCACCATTTCGGTATTGATGGTGTTCAGGAACAGTTTGGCTGCCGCATAATCGGTAGTTACCGGGAGCTGTACATAAGCCTGGCCAGCAAATACTACGATGCCGATGCGGTCGTCATGCAGTTTATCTATCAACTGGGATAACGCGCGTTTAGCGTTTTCCAAACGATTAGGGGCAAGGTCCTGCGACAGCATACTGTTTGATACATCAAGCAGTATCATGAGGTCGGCACCTTTGCGTTTTACTTCTTCAGTTTTTGAGCCAAGCTGCGGATCGGCTATGCCAATAATAACAAGCGCATAGGCTAAAATGAAAAAGATGAACTTGATCCAGGGGCGTGAAAAGGAAACCTGCGGCATCATCTGCAGTACAATCTCCTTATTACCCAATGAGGCTATGGCTTTACGTTTCCACCAGTTTACCCTCAAAAAAATAAAGAGCAGCAGCGGAATAGCAAGCAATCCCCATAAAAATTCTGTATTTGCAAAACGTAGCATGCTGTTATGTTAAAGCTCCCTTAAGCAGGGTGTTTCTTGTTAAAAATTCTAAGGATAAAAGCGCCAGTGCAATAATGGCGAACGGCAAAAAGCGTTCGGTTTTTTTGCGGTACTGGGTAACATCTATCTTGGCTTTTTCCAGTTTGTCAATCTGTTCGTAAATATCTTTCAAAGCACTGTTGTTAGTTGCCCTGAAGTATTTACCGCCGGTAATGGTGGCAATTTTACTTAGTGTGCCTTCATCAATATCAACCTTCATGCGCTGGTACTGTACACCCATCGGTGTTTGAACAGGGTAGGGGGCATAGCCATTGGTGCCGATACCTACTGTATAAACTCTTACACCAAACTGTTTGGCAATTTCGGCAGCGGTTACCGGGGGGATAGAGCCCGAGTTGTTTGAGCCATCCGTAAGCAGGATCACTACTTTACTTTTGGCTTCGCTGTCTTTTAACCGGTTTACGGCGGTGGCCAAGCCCATACCAATGGCAGTACCATCTTCAATCATCCCGTTTTTGATATCGGCATAAAGGTTTACCAGTACCGAGTGATCGATAGTAAGAGGGCATTGTGTAAAGCTTTCACCGCTGAAAACCACCAGGCCGATCCTGTCGTTTGGACGGTTCTGGATAAAATCAATGGCGATATTTTTGCCGGCCTCAAGCCTGTTGGGCTTAAAGTCTTCGGCAAGCATACTGCCTGAGATATCCGAAGCAATAACGATATCGATACCCTCAGTAGTGGTATCCAGCCAGCTTAATGACGATTGCGGCCTTGCCAGTGCTATAATTAAAGCGATCATAGCCAATGAGCGTAATATGATGCCCAAATGCCTGAAACGGGGCAACATGCTTTTGGTGATCATGGCAAAGCCCCTTATGGTAGGCATAGCCAGATTACCTTGTAATTGCTTTTGTTTCCAGATGTACCAGCCCACCATTAGCGGGATACTGATCAGCAGCCAGAAAAAGCCGGGATGAGCAAATTCTATTCCTTTAAACCAGATCATTTTGCCTCATCTCCCTTCACATTTGTTGGCCTGGCATGAGGTTGTGTGTCTTTCACAAAAGCAACCGCATTTTCCATACTTTTCTCATTTTCATGGGCCGAAGGCTTCTCTTTGGCAAATTTTACCATATCCGCCAGCACGAGCAATTGTCTTAACAGGTTCCTGTCTTCGCTGGCTATATCCATGTTCCGTAGACTGGCAAAGATCTCTTCGGAGGTTTGCTCCAGGGCTTGTATGGTGTACCGCTTTTCGAGGTACTCACGTACCACGTCGCTTATTTCAATATAATATTGCTTAACCTGGTCATGCTGCCAAAGCTGTTTGTTCTTGATCTCTTCAAGCTTTTGAAGCACCTGGATATGTAAGGGAACATCCGGTTTAACCTCTTCAACAACCACTTCTTTTTTAGGCCGTTTAAGCAGATAGTAAACCACAGCGCCTGTAGCCAGCATTGCGGCTAATATGCCAACAACCAGTTTCCAGTTGTCGCGCAGCCAGTCCCAAAATGAATATTTTACAGCAAGGGGCTGTTTAATATCATAAAAAGCTTTAGTTGTGTCAACCGCAACTGTTCTTACATCAAGGTTCAATGTATCAGTTGGTAAGTCACCTACCGGCGATTTAAATACATATGACGGGATGACGTACATACCGCTATCAAAAGCGGTAATTGTATAACGCCTGTTGATAGTTTTGATGGATTTATCGCCCTTATCAAAAACGGTATCAGTCTTAAAGTTTACAATCCGGATCTTGCCTATACTATCGGCCAGTTTAGGAAATCCGATGCTGTCCTTAACATGAAAGCGGATGCTTAAATTTAGCTGTGTTTGTTCGCCTATGAGGATAGATTTTTTATCCAGTGTAGCTTTAGCCCCAAAGCTTTGTGCCTGGCCTGTTTGGTGAAAGCCTGCAAGCAATACCAACATAGCCAGGGTGTATTTGATGTACCTGTTCATATATTTTACCGCCGGCCTTCCCGCTTTTTAAATAATGTCATTAATGGTTTAACGTATGATTCATGTGTGCCAATGGTAGTATAATCAACCCCCGAGCGCTTAAAAGTATCCTGCAGTGCACCGTTGCGTTTAACAGCATCCCATTTAAAGGCGTCGCGAACGGCTTTATCGCCAGTGTTTACCCACATAATCTGTCCGCTTTCTTCGTCCTTAACAGGGATGAGGCCCAGGTTAGGGAACTCCTCTTCATGTTTGTCGTACAGCTTTAGGGCAATGATGTCATGCTTTTTATTGGCGATCTTAAGCTCGTTTTCAAACTCCGAAGTAATAAAATCGGAGATAACAAAGGCAGTGCATTTCTTTTTGATAACGCTTGTGAAGTATTTCAGTGCCTCGGCTACGTTGGTGCCCTTGTTTTCGGGCTGAAAAGCGATCAGCTCACGGATGATCATCAGGATATGGCTGCGGCCTTTTTTAGGCGGGATAAATTTCTCGATCTTATCGCTGAAAAATATGATGCCTACCTTATCATTGTTCTGTATGGCCGAAAATGCCAGTACGGCGCAAAGCTCAGTAGCCAGGTCCTGCTTTTGTTGATTTTGCGTACCGAAGTTTTCAGACCCACTCACATCCATCAGTACCATAACGGTAAGCTCGCGCTCTTCTTCAAATACTTTTACGTAAGGCGCGTTAAAGCGGGCCGTTACGTTCCAATCGATGGTACGGATCTCATCTCCGATCTGGTATTCACGCACCTCGCTAAAGGCCATACCGCGCCCCTTGAAAGCCGAATGATACTCGCCCGAAAATAAGTGGTTACTTAAGCCACGGGTTTTGATCTCTATCTTCCTTACCTTTTTTAGCAGATCCTTGGTGTCTTTAGCCATAAGCCCTATCAGCCCCCTCTAAATCTCTCCGCCAGCTGGCGGATGACTTTAAAAAATCATTGTTATAATTAACTATTACTCGCCCTGTTTTAAAGCCCTCTCCCTTTTTAGGGAGAGGGTTTGGGTGGGGCTATTATGGTACCTCAACCGCGTTCAGGATCGCTGTAATGATATCCTCGCTGGTGATGTTCTCGGCTTCGGCCTCGTAGCTTAAGCCAACGCGATGCCTTAACACGTCATGACAAACAGCGCGAACATCCTCAGGGATCACATAGCCACGGCGTTTGATGAAAGCATAAGCTTTAGATGCCAGCGCTAAACTGATACTTGCCCTTGGTGAAGCACCGAAGGTGATAAGCGTTTTGTATTTGGCAAGCTTAAACTGATCAGGGAAGCGGGTAGCGAAAACGATATCAATAATATATTGCTCTATCTTTTCGTCCATATAAACCTCGCGTACTATTTTGCGGGCTTTGATGATCTCTTCGGGCTTGATGATAGCGTTTGGTTTACCCATACCGGCCGGCGAAATGTTGGCGCGCATGATCTTTTTCTCATCCTCCTTGTTAGGATATTTGATCACCACCTTCAGCATAAAACGGTCAACCTGTGCTTCGGGCAGGGGATAGGTTCCTTCCTGCTCAATAGGGTTTTGGGTTGCCAGTACCAAGAACGGATCGGGCAGTTTATAAGTAGTATCGCCAATGGTTACCTGGCGCTCCTGCATGGCTTCCAATAATGCGCTTTGTACTTTGGCAGGCGCACGGTTGATCTCATCGGCCAAAACGAAGTTAGAGAAGATAGGGCCTTTGCGCACAATGAACTCTTCTTTCTTTTGGTTGTAGATCATGGTTCCCAATACGTCGGCAGGGAGCAAATCCGGTGTAAATTGGATCCTGCTAAAATCGGCCTGGATAGCCCTTGAGAGGGTATTGATGGCAAGCGTTTTTGCCAATCCCGGTACACCTTCCAATAAAATGTGCCCATTGGCCAGCAAACCGATCAGCAAACGTTCAACCATATAACGCTGACCTACGATCACTTTATCCATCTCCATGATCAGCAGATCGATAAATGCACTTTCTCTTTGTATCATTTCATTCAGCGCCCTGATATCGGTTGAGTACGATGTTGGGGCTGCCGATATGACATTTCCTGTATAGCTATTTTGTTCTTCCATTAATTTTTTCGTTTCGGTAGGCAAACTTAAACACCCGCTCAATTTTTCGCCAACTAAAATCCATGCTTAAATGTTAAAAATTGTTAAATTGTAATATATCGTGGCTGATATATCTGTTTAGCACTCACAATGTTTGGTGGTAATTGTTAAATCCGGCCCTGTTAAATCCCCAATATACACTATTTAGCTGCTTTTGTACAATATAACGTGTTAAAGGGCATTTTATTGAATGGGGGGTATGTTGTAACTCGCGCTCGTTTGCAACCACAGGTGTTGGGAAGATGAAAGTCTCCTGCAAAAACAAATAAAAACCATGTCATTGCGAGCGCAGCGCGGCAATCGCATGCTATACAGAGCCGCTATGCAAAGTTCGTGATTGCTTCGTCGCCCCTAATGCTCGGGCCTTACTTCGCTTCTCGCAATAACATACATTTGATTACGAGCGCTTAACAAACAAAAAAAGCCGCTCATCGCGGCTTTTAATATATTGATCTATAATAATTTTATTCTTCAACCATTTCGCTGTTGGGGCTGGCTACTTCGGGTTTTTCGTGTTTGAAATAGCGTTTCTGGTACAGGAGTATCATAATTACGCCTACGCAGATAGAGGCATCGGCCAGGTTAAATACAGGCCTGAAAAACTCGAACGATTCGCCTGCCCATAGCGGGAACCATGATGGATAGGTACCACGCAGCAGCGGGAAGTAAAACATATCAACCACCCGGCCATGGAATAACGGAGCGTATTTATACATCACCCCATAAAAGGTTGAATCGATGATATTGCCCATAGCACCAGCTAAAATGAGCGATACGTTCATGATGAGCCCGCGGTGGTATTTGTGTTTAATTAAATAAATGAGGGTGTAAATTATACCGCAAACCGCAACTATGCGGAACAGCGTTAAAGCCAGTTTGCCCGCATCGCCGCCCCACTCCATGCCAAATGCCATGCCGTTGTTTTCGGTGTAATGCAGCATACCCCGGCTTCCCAGGAAACGTATTTCTTCCTGAAACTGCATGTGTGCACGTACCCAGGTCTTGATGATCTGGTCGGCAAGGATGATGAAGGCAGCAGTTAAAAAAGGTTTGGTATAAGAAGCCTTCATTTATTGCTTTAATTTAGCTTCCATTGAAAGGGTGGTGTGCGGCACTGCACGTAAACGCTCTTTCGGGATCAGCTTGCCTGTTTCGCGGCAAACACCGTAAGTTTTATTTTCAATACGTACAAGCGCGGCCTCAAGCTGCTCAATGAACTTTTTCTGACGTGCGGCCAATTGGTTAATCTGCTCCTTTTCAAGCGTGGCCGAACCATCTTCTAATGTTTTGTAAGTACCGGCGGTATCATCGGTACCGTTGGCATTAGGCGAACTCAATGACGTAGCCAGTGAGTTTAATTCCTCGCGGGCTATGCGCATTTTATCCAGGATAATCCCTTTAAATTCCTGCAGGTCAGCTTCAGAATATCTGGTTTTTTCTTGTTCTTGTTTCATTATACTTTACTAATAGCAATCAATATTTCTTGTTCATCAATTGTAACAGGTTCTCCCTCGGTCAGGTTATCTGCAAACACGATGCTGTCAGCCAAAATTTCGGCGCAAATATAGGATAGATTGTTCTCCGCGGCCTCTCTGATTGCCGGGGTGCTGTTTACCCGCACGTTTATCCTATCAGTTACTTCAAATCCTTTGGTCTTACGTATATTCTGCACACGGTTGATAAACTCGCGCGAGATACCTTCCTGTTTCAATTCGTTGGTTATGGTAACATCTAAAGCCACGGTTAGTTTTCCCAAATTTGCAACCTGCCATCCGGGAACATCTTCGGCTATGATCTCAACGTCTGTAGCTAATACTTCGTATTTGCCATCAAGTACCGGAATGTTGCCGTTAGTTTCTAAAGCGGTTATATCATCCTGGGTGAAATTTGTGATGGCTTCGGCTACAACTTTCATATCCTTACCTACCTTTTGGCCCAAAGCCTTAAAGTTTGGCTTTATTTTCTTTTTAATGAAACCTGCGGTATCGGTAATGTACTCGATATCTTTAATGTTGGTTTCAGACAAAATCAGGTCTTTAACCTGCTCAACGTGTAATTTAAAGCTTTTATCCAGTATTGGCAATAAAATTTTGCTCAATGGCTGGCGCACATTAATATTCACCTTTTTACGCAACGAAAGCGTTAACGATGAAACATCCTGTGCCAATTGCATCCGTTCTTCCAGCTCGGCATCAACCAATGCGCTGTTATATTCAGGGAAGTAAGCCAGGTGTACCGATTCAAATTCTTCCTTGCCGGTAACAGCGTTTAAGTCGCAAAATAACCTATCGGCAAAGAATGGCGCGATTGGCGACATCAGCTTGCTGATAGCGATTAAGCAGGTATATAACGTTTGGTAAGCCGAAAGCTTGTCTTCCGAATCATCTGATTTCCAGAAACGACGACGGCTTAAGCGGATAAACCAGTTGCTGAAATGCACGTCAACAAACTCCTGGATAGCACGGGCAGCCTTGGTAGGCTCAAAATCGGCGTAATAGCCGTCAACCTCTTTGCTCAGTGTGTTTAACAGGGAGATGATCCAGCGGTCAATTTCAGGGCGTTTGCTGTTCTCTATTTCCGGCTCACTGTAAGTGAACTTATCAATATTGGCGTACAGCGTAAAGAATGAATAGGTGTTGTATAGGGTACCGAAAAACTTACGCCTTACTTCGTCTATACCTTCCTCGTTAAATTTAAGGTTATCCCATGGCGACGCGTTGCTGATCATGTACCAGCGGGCTGCATCGGCTCCGTATTTCTCAATGGTCTCGAACGGGTCAACAGCGTTGCCTAAACGTTTAGACATTTTGTTGCCGTTTTTATCAAGCACCAGGCCGTTTGATACCACGTTTTTAAACGCGATACCTTTGTTGTCAACCTGCTCGTTAACTGCTTTAACTTCGTCACTTGCTTCGCTTAGCATTACAGCTATAGCGTGCAGGGTGAAGAACCAGCCGCGGGTTTGGTCAACGCCTTCGGCGATGAAATCGGCAGGGTAAGCATTTTTAAATTGCTCCTGGTTTTCAAAAGGGAAGTGCCATTGTGCATAAGGCATAGCGCCTGAGTCAAACCAAACGTCGATCAGGTCGGGCTCGCGCAGCATTTTGTTGCCGGTTGATGATACTAAAACGACATCATCAACATAAGGGCGGTGCATATCCTCTAAAGCAAAACCTTCGGGCATAAAGCCGGCTTTGATAGATTTTTCGATCTCGGCATTAAGCTCAGCTATCGAACCGATGCAAACTTCCTCAGCGCCGTTCTCCTCGCGCCAGATAGGCAGCGGGGTGCCCCAGTAGCGTGAACGCGAAAGGTTCCAATCCACCAAATTCTCCAGCCAGTTGCCAAAACGGCCTGTACCGGTCGATTCAGGTTTCCAGTTGATGGTTTTGTTCAACTCCACCATTTTATCCTTTACCGCAGTGGTACGGATAAACCAGCTATCAAGCGGATAATATAATATCGGCTCGTCGCTGCGCCATGAGTGCGGGTAGCTGTGCTCGTATTTTTTAACATCGAACGCACGGTTCTCTGTTTTTAATTTGATAGAGATGAGTACGTCGGTTGGTTTAAAACCTTCTTCGGCGCGCTCGGCATCAGTGTAATATTCTTCTTTAACGTAACGGCCCGCGTAATCGGTAACCTCGTCAACAAAACGGCCCTGTTTGTTCACCAGCGGAACGTCCTTGCCTGTTTCATCCTTCACCATTACCGATGGCACGTTGTTTTCCTTACAGGCCCTGAAGTCGTCCGCACCAAAAACGGATGCAGTGTGTACTATACCGGTACCATCTTCAGTAGTAACAAAATCGGCCGGGATTACGCGGAATGCGTTTTGCTCCAGATCCTCATTGGTTACGTAAGGCATCAATTGCTCGTAGTGGATGCCCACCAGCTGACTGCCTTTTACTTCGGCTTCAATTTTCCATGGGATGATCTTGTCACCGCCTTTGTAGTCGGCAAACGAAGCGTTTTCACCTTCGGCCTTAAAGTATTTTTTAACCAGGTCTTTAGCCAGCACTACACAAACCGGCAGGTAGGTGTAAGGGTTAAAGGTGCTGATCTTAACATAGGTGATGCCTTCGCCAACGGCAAGGGCGCAATTTGATG
Organism: Mucilaginibacter sp.; assembly: GCF_036383575.1. Classification (GTDB taxonomy): domain Bacteria; phylum Bacteroidota; class Bacteroidia; order Sphingobacteriales; family Sphingobacteriaceae; genus Mucilaginibacter. The sequence goes on along the minus strand of NZ_DASVOB010000586.1, from coordinate 1,215 downwards.
GTAAAGTCCACGGGGTAGTTGTCCAGGCCAGGATAAATACTTCAGCATCTATGTCCTCAAACAAAAACGCCGAATCTGAATCTTTTTTTACCTTGAACTGAGCTACTATGGTAGTATCCTTCACCATTTTGTAGGTACCCGGCTGGTTAAGCTCATGCGAGCTCAAACCGGTACCTGATTTTGGCGAGTATGGCTGTACGGTGTAACCTTTGTACAGCATATCTTTATTATGCAGTTGTTTCAGGATCCACCAAAGGCTTTCAATGTATTCGTTTTTGTAGGTGATGTAAGGATCGTTCAGGTCGACCCAGTAACCCATTTTTTCGGTCAGGTCGTTCCAAACGTCGGTATAGCGCATTACCTCCTTGCGGCAGGCGTCGTTATAATCTTTAACGCTTATTTTTTTGCCGATATCATCTTTAGTGATGCCAAGGGCTTTTTCAACAGCAAGCTCAATAGGCAGACCATGAGTGTCCCAGCCGCCTTTGCGTTTTACCTGGTAGCCTTTAAGCGTTTTGTAACGGCAAAAAATATCTTTAATAGAGCGCGCCATTACGTGGTGAATACCGGGCATACCGTTAGCGCTCGGCGGCCCTTCATAAAAAGTATAAGGGTTACCTGCCGGACGGCTGGTAATGCTTTTTTCGAAAATATTTTTCTGTTTCCAGAAGTCCAGTATCTCTTTGCCGGTTTGCGATAAATTTAACTGCTTATATTCCTTGTACATCTATTATTTCACCTCGTTTTTAAGAGGTTGCAAAAATACAGAATTTAAAAATGATTTTTTTAATTTACGCCGATGAAAAATAAAGCAAAGCGCTCGGTTTATCTTTTATTAATCGGGATAATCCTGTTTTCGGCAGGGATGGCCATTCCCAGCGGCCCCAATGAAAAATGGGATGATTATGCGCGCGGTGCCGGAGCTGGTTTATTTATTGCCGGCTTTATCGGCCTGGTGACCTGGCTCATTGATGTGGTGAAGGAAAATAAGTAAGCCTTAAGTCCTGAGTTGTTAGTCTCAAGTTGTTAGTCGTAAGTTCAAACCCGGATAGGTATTGCAACATTGTTCAGCCGGAGCCACCACCGTATTTTAAATCATAAATCACTGATCTCGAAGTTAGAAGTCAACAATATTACTTCTTACTAAATACTTTCGACTTAGGAGTTTTTCATATACTAAAACTTTAGTTGATGCGTTATGGATAAGGCTAAAAA
>NZ_DASVOB010000585.1:0-27046 GCF_036383575.1 Mucilaginibacter sp. | reverse complement strand
CGCCAAGCACAATGCCAAGCGTAGTTTTGGGCGAAACATCATAATCCAGCCCCGCTTTGGCCGTATTATTCAGCAGCGTACCGGTGAAGTGTGAGGGTTGATCCAGTGTTGTAGTGATTGCCCCGCCGGCGTTGGTGTATTTGCTCAGCGCGTACAGGTTGGTAAGATATTTCTGATCGCTGATATTGTAATTGAAGAAAGTGCTGATGCGCCCCGCGCGGTAATTCAGCGCCAGCGTGTTATTGGTTTTGAAGTAAACACCCTGCGCCACCGTGGCCGAAACTGATCCGTTAAAACCCTTTTGCCGGTTCTTTTTGGTTTTAATGTTGATGATACCCGCATTTCCGTTGGCATCATATCGCGCGGTGGGATTGGCAATCAGCTCGATCTGCGATACCTGGGTAGAGCTCATACTGCTGAGCAGGTTATTCAGATCGGCACCGGAGAGATAAGTAGGCTTGCCATCTATCATCACCAATACGCCCTGCTTGCCTTGTAATGAGATGCCGCCATTACGGCCAACCATCACGCCCGGCGATTTCTCCAGCACCTCCAATACCGTAGCTCCCACATTGGTTACCGACGCATCTACGTTGACGATCACCTTTCCCTGTTTCACTTCCACCGGCGGAGTTTTGGCCGTGATGTTCACCTCGTCCAGTACGGTACTAAGGGATTGCATACGGATGGTATCCTGCATTACATTCCCCGTAGTAGTGTAGCTGCGGGTGGTTTGGGGTTGATAACCGGTATAAGTTACAGAGAAACTAAATGATCCCTGCGGAATGTTCTGAAACCGGGCCTGGCCGCGGGCATCACTTACGATCATGCTGACCTGCCGGTTAGCCTGTACCAGTTTAACGGTGGCACCATCGGCGGGCTGGGCATTTTCTTTAATAACTATCAGCGTAAACTGTTGTGCAAAGCCGCCCATAGGTAACAGGGCCAGTAAAAAGAGTAAAAGCGTACGGGTCATTCAGTCAATCCTAATAATCCCGTAAGATAATCAGGCTGAGGCTGATGTTTGCAATTTAAGGTGTGAAAATATGGGTGAAAATCACTTTTCTGATCTCGTTGTTTCAGTGGGGTGACTACTTTAAAGTCACGAGTACGCCACGCTCTTTGTCGGCGCTGCATACCCGCGCCAGTTTGGACATTAATACCTAATACATGACAAATCTTATTTACACAACGAACTCAGCTTCATTAAAACGCTTCCGTCAATAATTTCTGTCGCAACTTTGCCATTGGCGTAAGTGTAGGTAAAAGTATGATTGCTGGTATCCGTTTTACCGCTATAGGTATTATAGGTGTAGAAATGCTGTACGCCGACGTTATGCTTAGAGAAAGGATTGAAATAACTGAATATATCATAGGCCCAGTCGTAGGGCATCCTGTAGTTTACGTTGGGCTTGTCGTCGTAATTACCGTAGCGTGCTTTTACATTGCCGTATTGGTCGGTAAGTTGGGTTAAATTGTCGTTGTCGTCGTACACCAGATTATCAATATAGTTGCCATCGGTTTGCAGGGAGGTATTGTCCGAATATTGAGCGTAGCTGGCCAGCCGCCCTTTGGTGTCGTAAGTGTATGCGCTGTGTACTATAAGTTTATTACCCAGGTAATACCGGCTGGCGTTCATCAGCGTATCGTTATAGTCATACTCGTTACGGGTGTAATAATTGGCGGAACTGTTGCTTCCCAACGACATCCACGACTTTACCACATGTCCATGATCGTAGGCAAAAGTATCGCTCCAGGCAACGGCGCCGCCGCTGGTAACCACATGCCTTATCAGCTGGTGCTGGCTGTTGTAATAGTAGTAATTGGCATAAGCCGCTTCCGGGAAGCTCATGTTCGAGTCTATCGTCATATAATCATAGCAGGCAGGACCTGTTTGCTTTTTGGCCGCATCTTTTTTACAGCCTGAAAACAGTAGTGAAACCCCAAAAAACAGCAGCAGGAATGGGATCATCAGTTTGGCGAAGACAGGTTTAATCATATGGTTTATATGGGTATTTGACATGAAGATAGGAAATATTTGCTGAAGGTGGAAGTTCTGATGATAGGCCCATTTATAAGAAGTATTTGTAAACTTTTTTAGGACGATACACTCCAATCCCGCTGATAATGCTCTCAATTTGATTCAGCTGTTCCTACATATCGCGCCAGTTTGGGGTGGCAAGCCTATCTGTTACATTTAGTAAACTTGAAATTTTAATTGTGAAATAATATTAAATATTTTTTTGTTTTAATAGCTGTTTATGCATAGTTTTATTTTACCATTAAATCTAAATCAAATACATTTTTCTCAGTAATCAATTAATACCAATTCTATTTAATAATGCGACGCGCCACCTTTTAGGACGACGTGCAAGATATTGTTTAGTCAAAAATTGCGGGAATTTATCTATTTAACCAAGAGAAAAACAAGAGAGGAAAATCTATTGCGCCTAAGCAATGACGCTGAACATCCTATCTATGATGAGAGACAACCAAATAATTTCTTTTTGAGTTATATTGAGTTTACAGTGGGCCAAATCAACATATTAAATAAATTCTATCGCTCATGATGCTCCTTAATTTATCTCCGTATCAGTTTTTCAAAACAGGCCAAAAGCACAGACTGTATTGCTGGTTAGTATTTATGGTAATGACTGTTTTTTTAACTCATTCTTGTTTTGCACAAGACGGAGATTTGAAAATCCAGGAGTTGAATGACCGTCAGAAATTCAGTAAAATATACATTCATTTTGACCGTGACAATTATGCCCCCGGAGATACGGTTTGGTTCAAGGCTTACCTTGTTCAAGCTGGAAATAGCAAAGAAGCGGCGAAGAACTTTTATTTCGAAATTTACACCGCGGATGGTCATATGCAAAAGAGGGTTACAGCGCCGGTCTATGAATCGACTGCATCGGGCAGTGTTATTTTGCCAGACACAAAAGACTTGAAAGATCTCTATTGTCGTGCATATACCTTGGATTTTTTGAAAGAAGCCAGGGGCAGTGGTTATATTAAAAGAATTGCTATAGCGCAAGTTGATGCACCTAAAAATGTACTGGATTCCAATGCAATATTCGCCCGTTTTTTACCCGAAGGCGGTGATTGGATAAATGGCCTTCCGTCGCTGATAGCCTTTAGTTTTACTGATCGTAATGATATGCCTGTCAATGTAACAGGTGTCGTAAAATGTGAAAATAAAGTGGTTACTGACTTTGGAACGCAACATGATGGACTGGGAAGCATGACAATGATCCCGGAAGCAAATAAAGATTACATTGCCGAATGGAAAACAGCTGACGGTTTAAGCCACAGAACCGAGCTTCCGCAGCGAAAACCACAGGGCGTAGTAATTCATGTTAATGATGTGAAAGACGGGAAAAAGTTTTTCATATATCGGACAAAGCTCGTAGATGAAAATAGCAAAAAGCTCAGCCTCATTGCAACAATTGACGGATACCTGATTTATGATGCAAAGATCGACCTCTCTCAAAACGAAGCAATGAATGGCGTTATTCCCGTAAAAAACCTGCCGACAGGTATTATGGAAATTAAATTACTGAATGCAGCCCGTGTTCCGGTTGCCCAACGGCTAACTTTTGTAAATAATATGAACTATAAATTTGACGTAGATACACAGTTTATAGCAATAGATAAACGAAAGCGCGGGCTTAATAAGATACGATTATCTATTAAGGATACCCTTCGAGCGAACATTTCGGTATCAATATCGGATTATAGTTGGTCAGACCGTTCTAACAGGAATGACGACATTATATCAAGTTTGCTTTTGACTGAAGATTTAAGAGGTAAGATAATTAACCCAAGCTATTACTTTTCGACCAGTAGTGATAAAGTATCAGGAGAGTTAGATTTAATAATGTTAACACATGGATGGAGAAGATATGAATGGCCTGATACCGTTTACAAGCGAAAAATAAGTTCGTTTGGTGATCACAATTATTTGACGATAGATGGAAAATTAAATTCTGTGGCTAAACCATCTAAGGGATTTTCGGAGAGCAGTATAAACATCATTATTCAGGCAGCCGATTCAAGCTCTGTTTTAGTGCCACTTAAAATCGATAAGTCGGGGTCGTTTTTCAAAGATGGCTTAGTATTTTATGGAGACGCAAAGTTATATTTCAGAACACAAAACAAATCCATACAAGCAGATTTATATAAAATTCCAATAAATAATGGCTTGATAGATAGCATCCAACCATCAAATTATATATTAAAAGATGAACTGCCTGGGGGGCCTGTTATCGGGGAAAAATTACCCGCCATAGCTGTTGAGTATATGTTAAAGGGAAATGTTAAGACTCTTAAAGAAGTTGAGATCAAAGCTAAAGCCGTAACTGAAAGTGAAAAAGTTGATGAAACGTATACAGCAGGCATCTTTAGTGGCGGTATTTCCAAAAACTTTAATGTAGGGAATGATAAAAAGGCCGAAAATTTTGTCTCTCTTTTTCAATACCTTTTAGGGAAAATCCCAGGTTTAGAAATTTCAAATGCTATATCTCTCAATCCAACAGTAGAATGGAGAAATAAGATTCCGGTTACCTTTTTTCTTAACAATCAAAAAAGTTCAGCATACGATATCCGTAGTATTGGCATGTCGGAATTTGATTACGTTAAGATATATGACCCGTCAATGGGGGGGATTTTTGGAGCATACGGCGGGGTTATTGCTGTTTATACCAAAAAAGGGAAAGGATATGATTTCGATAGCCAGGATAATAAATATACCTCCCTTCGGGGTTACTCTCCAGTAATGACATTCTATTCACCCCAATATGCAACAACAGTAAATCCGACGAATCCCGATTACCGAAAAACCTTATATTGGAATCCCAATGTAATATTCGACAAGAAAATGAAAGAGTTTATGATAAAGTTCTACAATAATGACCTGGCTAAAAGTTTTAAGCTTGTGATTGAAGGGCTAAATTCCAATGGAAAGTTAACACATATCGAAAAGATATTTTGAAATGCAGATCTCTTTGGTTAAAGAGACTCTAATATCTGTTATAACAGCCAATAAGGTTACTTCACGCATATGTTTTAACGCAATGGATAATTAATTAACGTAAATTTTGCTCTCCTAACGCGCGTGAATATGCAGTGCTGGCCGAAAGCAACGTGACGTTTTTTTAAAGGGACAACTACACTACGCTCTTTGCCGGCGCTGCATAGTTGCCCTCACCGGCGCGAGTATGCAGCACCGGATAATGTCGGCAGAGTACTCGTGACTTCTCAGCTACCTATGCATCAGTTTTTAATAATACAAGCGTCGCTATGTTACTTTATCCACTATAAGAATTATGTTACATGCTCTTATAGTTCTTAGGCAAAATTGTTGCCGCTGGTAAAAATGTAACAAATTCGAAAGTATTTGCAACATACGCGAAAGCAGCTTTCGGATGGGCTATGTTTCTTTGTATGGCAATTGTACCAGCGTTGCCAACTGTAGCCATCATGTTTGGCGAGTTTCAAAATAAATATGTTTACCTGCTTATGAAAAACCTACCAAAAACCTTATCAGTGCCGCTTATAATGATACTAAGCTGCGTACTATTTCCCGGATGCAACTACAGTAAAGGCACCAAAAAAGACTTTAGCACCGGTTTATCATTCAGCTACAATGGCTTTATTGTGCAGGACGTTTTATTGATCGATCCGGCCAATAAACGTATGACCGACAATAAAGTACAAATAAATACCCACATAGCTATAGTTGCGCTTGGCGTAAACAATTATCAGCTTAAGGACAACAAGGCTTTTCCGGGAATGATGCTGTTGGTGACCGATAAAAAGGGAACTCCTGTGCTTAAGGCTGACGACCTGTTTGCCGGAGACCAGGGCCATCCGCCTGCAAACGCTACCGAACTGCGCGGAGACATCACCATTGCAAAACCAATGGTAGCCGGGGAAACCTATCACGTAAAAATGCACGTTTGGGACAAGGTAAAAGCTGATAATGAAATAAATATTGAAGCAGACCTGGCTGTGCAGTAAGCTATTATACACCCCGAATTTGGTAACCTTTTAAATTATTTATCATGGCCATTCTTTTGCCGAGAAAACCAACCCTTATTTGCATGGCAGTGCTGGGCCCTATTTGCATGGTGGACGGGATTGTCAAAAAAGACACCAAAGAGATCCTGGCAATGTTGGCCGTATTTATATTTGCTGTAGTAAGCCTCCTTAACGACAGGAAAAAAAAACTGGCCATTAAAAATGACCGGGAACGTAGCACCCCCATCAATCCAAACCAATAACTTAAACAAACTCTCAAACGGTGCGAGTATTGCAGCGCCGAATGTTGTGGGCCGGGTACTCGTGACTTTTAGGAAAATGAAAGTCACGGGTACGTCACGCTCTTGGTAGGTGCGTACCCGCATAGCTTTAACCAGGTATTTATTACTTTTTCACCTTGATCGCATTTAAGCCTTTAGCTCCCTGCTCGGTTTCGAAGGTTACCTTGTCATTCTCCTGGATGGCTTCCGTCAAACCATTGGCATGTACGAAGATGCTTTCCTGGGTTGTCAAATCCTTGATAAATCCATAGCCTTTGGAATCATTGTAAAAAGTAACAATGCCTTTTCGTACCGGATCGGCGGGAGGGAGGTACTCCTGCCTGGGGATGCCGATCTGGATATCTTCGGCATTCATTATTTTCTTTTTATTCGGATCAGGCGGAGTTGTGGTAATATTGCCGTTCTCGTCAATATAAGCCATCATATCTTCCAGGCTTTTTCCTTTATTTGAATTTGCCTTCCTGTCTTCTGCTTTGTCTTTCTTATCGAGTTGCTTTTTAAACTTTTTCTTTTCTCGTTCCTTTTTACTAAAGGTTTCTACTGGTTTCCCCATAACTTAATATACGAAGAAAAACTGACAAAAGCGACTACCGGGAATTTTTTTTAATAAAGAAATGTTTTCCCCGCTTTATTCATTTTAAAAGTATCAATGTGGTCATGCGCGGGGGGCACTTGTGTGTACACAATCGTTAGTACGGCATATTAGCAATCAAACCAATTTAACCTTTTTCCAGATGTTATACCCGCCATACATAAACATGAGCACAATAAATACATATACCCAAAAAGGGATATTGCGCCCGGCAATGACCAGGTAAAGGTAAGGTATGCTGAAACTAACAGAGGCCAGCAACAACGGCATCATGATGGCCCTCTTTGCCCTTAGGTTTTTAATTACCAAGCCAATGAAAATTACGAAGCATACTTTACTGACCAAATAAAGACAGCCCAGTAATAAAGGGTCAACCTCATGTTTTTCGCCTAAAGCAATTAACCAGTCTTTAATTACTATGAAAAAATCTGCCATTATTGCAATATATCATTTAATGTTGATACCGGAGGTGGAAAGAAAATGATAGCTATAGTCGATATCCAGTTCCCCATAACGATCAATTTGAAAAGAAAACGTTTTTGATCGCTCCAAAATCAATTGGCTTTGATAAAAAATTTCTCTTTACCGGCGCGATGCAGCGCCGGATGTTGCGGGCCAGGTACTTGCGATTTTTTAGTTATATAGGTCAAAAATACGCCAGGCAATCAAGCAACTCAGTACAGTATAATTCCGTCAATCCCCCCCCAAAAAAAACATTTAAGGGCAATTCACTTTCCCCCAATCCCGCTGATAATATGCTCAATTTGATTCAGCTGTTCCTTACTTAACTGTTTCAGGTTTTCCTGGCTTAATATGGTGTTGTTTATTTGAATGTAGTTGTTTTGCTCGTTGATAACGGTATTGGGCTGTTGTTTATTTATTGCGCCAACCATTTCAAAATAAAGCCGGGCGGCTTTCACATCGCCGTTGCTGGCAAGCTTACAAACGCCGGCCAATATTTCAGGGGTCATAAATTTAAACTGCTCTATTTCGGCAAGGTATTGCGGGTGCGTTTTATATTCTGTAAGGTGTTTGGCAACGGTTTGCCTGCTCAGGCCGGTTTCGCGGGCTATCATAAATTTAGGGGGCATGGCGCCATATTGGCCAATCAGCTTTGTAATGGCCCGGCCAATTGCAAAGTGGTTATGTTCCCAGATCTGATCATTTGTACTTGGAGGAAGAACCTGTGCTATTTTATCGATAAAGTTGTCCCTTTCTTCATCTTTGAGGTACACCAGCATTTCAGTACTAATTTCCCCGAGGTAATTACGTTCAGCATCGTTAAGATCTTCAATATCAGCTAAGGTGATCTTTTGCAACTTTAATACACGGTTGATCTTCTCTTGTGAAGGTGTTGAATTTGATAAGGCGTTTTCGGTTTTCATTAGGTCAGGTAATCTTTTGAATAAAGATAGGTAATTGCCTTTGAAATTGCTAATATTTTTAGTATTTATATGGTTGAGCGCCTGTTATTTCTACCTAATTAATTGAATTTAAGTTATTTAAGCATCGTAAGTCGGGGTTTGTTTTAGCAAGCGACAGGGTTAACGCCTGTTTTTTATAATGTCCTTAATTACAGATATTTAAATCGTGTTAACCCCGATTTATGTTAACCCTGTTAACCCCCATTCCGTTGCTGTCGAACCCGGCTAAACGAGCCCATGCCGAAGTTATAATAGGAGCATTGCCTCATTGATCAGTGATTAAAACCAACCTGGTACATCTGTTTTTTATAATCACTGGGCGACATGCCGGTAAGTTTTTTGAAGGTTTTGGAAAAGTAAGAAAGGTTATCAAATCCGGTTTGGGTACAAATTTCCGAGTAGGACATCCGGCTTGTCGCCATCAGGTACTGAGCACGCTCAACGCGTTTTTCATTGATATAATTTAACGGCCTGGTTCCGGTGTGCTGTTTAAACTGCCTCGAAAAGTAATCAACATTTTGATTTGCGCGGGATGCAAGCAGGTGAACTGAAAGATCCAGGTGTAAATTAACAAGGATGTAATTTAATGTCTCCGCAATTTTTACGGGGATAAGTTTATGCTCCGGGCTTTTGAACAATTGCGGGTTCAGGAATTTGGCAGTTAACATCATCAGGATACCCTGGGTTTCCAGGTACGTTGAGGTGTTTTGCTGATTATTAAGCTCCTGGTATTCCTTGTAATAAACATCTTTTTCATACACTTTGGGATTGTCGGACCGGTTAATGCCTCTTCCCGGGTTAATTTGAAGCAACCGGTTAAAAAGATCAATATCCATTTCGGTAGCTTTTGTTTTCAATACTGTCCTGTTATTGGCAAAAAGCGAACTCCCGTCTATCGAGTCCTCAAAAAACTGAATAAAAAACTGACCCAGATAATCACTACACGCTAAGTTGCATAGCGTGAAACTCGGAATGATGTACAAATAGCCCGGTTCAAGCTTTAGTGAACTGGCTGCATCTGATATTTCACCTTCCCCATCATCTATATAATAAATACGATAGTAAGGGCTGATCACATTCCTGTAGTTCCATTTAGCATTAAGCCTCACATAGTCAACGTTAAGGAGCGAGAAAGTATGTTGTAAATTTCTTTTGATCATCTGGGTTACAAATATGCAAATTGCTTTAATATACCAGAGTGTATATGAATGCTTTAAATATCAGAAAGTCGGGTTTCTACAAAAAAAAGTCCATTTCAATCAAATTTTCAGCTGTTGGTTTACTGTAGGTTTGAATCAACCAATATAAAGAAGGAATACCTCAAAACTTTGCATTAATACCTGGACATTAATGGGGCTTTACCCGATGGTGAAAATTATCGGGGCATATAGGTTATGCTTAAAGTATTCAAAAATGTTTCCAGGTAGCCCGCAATTAAGCTTGCCGGTTTGCAAAATAATCGTAACCCTTTATAAGTAGGATCACAACTAAATAAGGAGTAAATAACAATAAGTTAAACCTGTAAACCCATTACTATGAAAAAAAAGATATAGCACCTGTTAAAAAAGTCAGGCGTGCAGTGAACACGCCTAACCATTTGAGGAATAGCTGCCAGGCTTATTCCAATCATTAACCATTTTATAAAAAAACAAATTTATGAATAAAATTATACAGAACTACAATGTGCTTTATAAGCCAATGAGGTTCACATTCGGGTTGCTGTTTGCAGTATTGTGCCTTTCGGGATCACTATATGCAAAAGGTAATGCAAGCTACAATACAGCGGGCAGGATTTTAAAAGATGACAACCTCCCGGTTATCATAACGGGAAAAGTGATTGACGAAAAGGGGCAACCTTTAGTTGGGGTGAGCATCCTGATCAAAGGGGCCAATAACGGGGCGGTTACCGATATAGAGGGAAAATTTAAGCTTAACGTTCCCAATGAAAAGGCCATTCTGTTATTCAGATACATAGGGTATATAAACAAAGAAATTGTTGTGGGTAATGCGAGCGTGTTGAACGTTACGTTAATAGCCGAGCCAAAAAGCATCAACGAGATTGTTGTTGTTGGTTACAGCACACAAAGCAAACACAAGCTCACCAGCGCTGTGGTTACGGTTTCCGGCGATGAGCTGAACAAGCGTGTAGCTACTTCCCCTACAACCTTATTACAGGGTAAGCTTCCTGGTTTGCAGGTTGTTCAGGGTTCTGGTGAGCCGGGGGCCGAAAACGTACAGCTCACTATCAGAGGTACCGGCACGTTCAGTGGCGCGGGTTCAAATCCCCTGGTTATTGTTGACGGGCTTCCAGGGAGCCTTGATGTGCTTAACGCGAATGATATAGAATCAATCTCGGTATTGAAAGATGCATCTTCTGCGGCCATATACGGGTCACGCGGCGCGAATGGTGTAATTGTAGTAAAAACCAAAAGAGGCAAAGCCGGAGCACTTTCCGTTCAATATGCTTACAATTTCGGTATTTCCAATGCTACAAAGCTGCCGGATATTGTAACAAATTCAGCAACTTATATGCAGCTATCGAACGAAGCCCGCAGCAACTCTTCATTGGCCCCTCTGTATACGCAGGCGCAGATCGATCTCTATCAAAATGCGACAGACAGGGTGAAATATCCTAACCATAACTGGCTGAACGATATTTTCCGTACTGCTTATACCCAGAATCACTACCTAAACATGAGCGGAGGTAAAGACAGTACAACCTATAGCGTAGGTATTGGTATTACCAATCAACCAGGTGTTATGAGAGGGTTTGACTATTCAAAATATACGCTTTCCCTGGGTTTAACTTCAAAGCTTAATAAGAGGATAACCTTTGGAAGTGATATACAAATGCGCTATGGCAAAAAGCTCACGCCTGAAAATGGAGCAGGCGACCAGTTTCTTTCCGCGCTGGCCCAATCTCCTTTGTACCCTGCACAGGTTGACGGCAAATGGATAAAAAAAGCTTACTCAAATGAGTTGGGCAATAAAAATCCGGCGGCAATTGTTGGTGAAGATATCCGCACCAGGGGAGATGATAAATATTTGCAAGGTAACCTGTCGTTGGATATCGACCTTTTTAAGGGACTGAGATGGGAAAATAAAGGAGGGTTTAATTACGGAATTTATAAATTCAATGATTTCAGGCCTATCATACCTACGTATTATTATAGCGATATGAGCCCAGCCGGCAACCTTGACGATGGTGCACCCGGCCTTAACGTAGGCAATTCGGATAATTTATATACCGTTTACTACAGCCAGCTTACATATAAGAGGAGTTTCGGTGCCCATAACTTCTCCGCATTTGCAGGTTATCAACAGGAAAAAAATACAGCCAGCAATCTCAACGCATCAAGAACGCAGTATGTAACCAACTTTTTGAGGGAACTCGATGCGGGACCAACTGATGGACAAACCAATGGCGGCACATCTTCAGCATGGGCAATCAGTTCCTTATATGGTAGTGCCAATTATGACTACCAGGACAAATATTTGCTGGGCGCAAGCATCCGTTATGACGGTACATCCAGGTTGCCATCCAATACCCGCTACGGAACCTTTTACTCGTTTTCGGGCGGATGGCGCGTATCAAAAGAAAATTTCCTGAAAGATGTTTCCTGGTTAAATGACCTTAAGATCCGCGGTTCATGGGGCCAGTTAGGTAACCAGAATATCGGGACCTATCCTTATCAATCAACATTATCTGGCGCAAATTATGCTTTTGGCGGCACGGCTACCTCGGGCTTCGTTTCAAATACATTGGTTGACCCTAACCTTACCTGGGAAACTACACGGGTAGTTGATGCCGGTATTGACATGACCGTGTTTAACGATAAGTTGGTTTTCTCGGCAGATTATTTTAATAAATATACGTTCGATATTTTAAGGGGCTCGCAGGTGCCATTCTATGTTGGTCTTAATGCTCCAACAATAAATGATGGCGCGCTGAGGAACAAAGGTTTCGAGTTTGCAGTTCAGTATAATGACAAAATTGGTAAAGATTTTACCTATACCATTGGCTTAAACCTTCAAACCTATAAGAACAAGCTGGAGAAATACGGATCGAAGGATATCAGCGATCATACCATAAGGGAAGAGGGGCATGAGCTCGATGCCTATTACATGTATGTTTGGGATGGTATATTTCAATCTCAGGCTGAAATTGACAACTCTCCAAAACAACCGGTTACACCTACTCCGGGCGATTTAAAAATAAAGGATGTAAACGGCGACGGGAAAATTGATGCCAACGACAGGACCTATGTAGGCGGCAAATTCCCGTCATATCAATATTCGGCTAATTTGGGCGCGGGTTATAAGGGATTTGATTTCAGCGCGCAGATCTATGGTTCACAGGGGCAAAAGGCCTATGTTAACGGCTGGGGGATAGAGCCCTTCAGACAGGGATCGGTACCAACCACCGACTGGCTAAACCGCTGGACACCGACCAATCATAGCAACACTATGCCTAAAATATACGTTGCCGATGGTTATGCTGCCGTACAGAACTATCCGTCAACCTACTTCCTGAAGGATGCTTCTTTTGTCCGGTTAAAGAGCGTACAGCTCGGCTATACTTTGCCAACAGCTTTACTAAACAAAATCTCAATTAAGAGCCTCCGCGTTTTCGTGGCTGCCGACAATGTATTCACCATCAGTAAGTATCCGGGATTGGATCCTGAACGGGTAGGAGACGGAACTTACGTAACCTATCCTCAAAACAGGACAATAACCTTTGGTGCATCTGTTAAACTTTAACCTAATTAAAGAATACAATTATGAATCTTTACAATAAGTATATACTCATGCTGATCATGCTATCAGTCATGCTGGCATCCTGCAAAAAAAGTTCATTGAACCTTAATCCGCCTGATAAATTATCTACACAGAATTTCTGGAAATCTGAAAGCGATGCGGACCTTGCTTTAACAGGGTGTTACAACTTTTTATACGCTCAGGGCGGGAGTTATTCTACTTCGCAGTACCAGGTTGTGGCCTGGGATAATTTCAGTGATAACTCTTACGGGCAATATAATTATGGCGGCGGAACAAGCGCGCTTTCTTCAGGACTGTCGGCCGGGGTTTTTGATACCTATAATCTTTATCAATCATCTTACTATGTTAATAATTACAGGGCGATAGCTTCCATTAATTATTTCCTGGCTAATGTAGATAAGGTTCTTACCGGTGATAAATTAAAACAGTACAAAGCCGAAGGGTATTTTCTCCGGGCCTTTAATTATTATTGGCTTGCCGTATTATATGGCAATGTTATCATCACCACAGCAGACCCATATACCCTTGATTATACAAAACATATGGCCAAATCCACCAGGGCTGATGTTTTAAAGTTGGTTGAGGCCGATCTGGACCTGGCAATAGCCGGTTTGCCTGATGTTGCATACGGCAGCGGGCACGCAGTTAAAGGCACCGCGCAGGGCTATAAAGTAAGGGCTTTGCTGTTTGAGAAGAAGTATACAGAGGCAGCTGCCCTCGCCAACCAAATTATAACGGGCGCAAAGTTTTCTTTGAATACTTCTTACCCGGGCAACTTCTATAAACCGGCTCAAAACAACAGCCCGGAGATCATGTTTTCGGTGAAATACCAGTTGCCGAACCTGTCTCATCAGGATAATGGCATCAGTGTTTCTTTGCTGCGCTGGAAAGGCGAACTGGGCACGCAGGACCTGGTTAATGAATATGAAGCGGCAGATGGCAAAGACACCACCAGCTCTGCCGTTTATGTAAAGGGGAAACCCTATGATAACAGGGACCCGCGGATGCGTATGACCCTGTTTTTTCCTGGTGATACAAAAGCCCAGGGCTGGCCATTTACAGGATCTTATGCAGTAGGTACCCCGGGGAAAGATTCATGGATTGTGGGGTATTACCCTGTTAAAAAATGGCTTGACCCTACATTGGTTGACCCTGATTACGGAACAAAAGGCGATAATGATTTTGTTTTACTTCGTTACGCTGATGTTTTGCTGATGTATGCGGAAGCTCAAAATGAAGCAACAGGACCTGATGCAAGTGCTTACAATGCGATAAACCTTGTAAGGGCGCGTGTTAATATGCCGGCGTTGCCTGCTGGTTTGTCGCAGGCGCAATTCAGGGAAAAAGTTCGCCATGAGCGTCGTGTGGAGTTTGCCATGGAGGGGATCCGCTACTTTGACCTGAGAAGATGGGGTATAGCAACACAGAAACTCAATGGCTTTGTTCAAAATCCTTTATTCCCATCGGTAAAAACAAAATATGCTGATAATTATGATTTCTGGCCTATCCCTCAACCGGAGATAGACAGAAACGCGCCGGAGCTTGTTCAAAATCCGGGGTATTAATATGTAAACTATTATTAAACAAAAAGGGACTGCCTTAATTGAGGCAGTCCCTTTGACTATATTATTTTTTTCTATGATTTATCATATGCGTAGAGGTGGATTTATACATTCAAAATTCGATATTTACGAAAGCCATATCCGGAAATTTTGCATTTGTTGCAGATAGCCTAATCTATTGATTGAATGTTATTAATACCCCTATTTTCCAGCTATGAGATATAAAATATCCTTAAGCGTTATTATCCTGCTATTGTTTGTTCATGCTGTATTTGCCCAAAATGGCAAATACCAATTTTCGCAGTTGAACAGAAGCAATGGTTTGTCTAACAATCAGGTTAACTCTGTATTTAAAGATTCTGAAGGTTTTATGTGGTTCGGTACGGCAGCGGGCCTTAACCGTTATGATGGCTATACTTTTAAAATATTCAAACATGATGTTTATAATAAAAAGTCCCTCAATGATGATTTTGTAACCGGTATTTTTGAGGGGCCGGGTAAAAAATTATGGGTGTCAACGCGGAACGGATATTGCTTTTACGATCCTGAAACCGAGCAGTTTGATAGTGATATATCGCTGATGACCGGTTCTTTAAAGCTTCCGGGGTATCCTTTTGTATCTAAGATAATCCGCAGCGGCAAAGGCGAGTTTTGGTTTGTTTGCCCTGATTCCGGCCTTTACAGGTATAATGAGTTAAGCAAAACAACCAGGCGGTATTATCATCAGCGCTCTGGTGCTTCATTACATTCAAATCTTATTGCCGATATAGCACAGGATGCAACAGGTAGTATATGGTTGGCATATCGCGACGGCGTGGTTGAAAGATTAGACATCAACCAAAATAGAATCGCCTATCGCACCGATATTTTTAGTAAAGCTGTCAGTAATAAGGATGGAAATTATTCAATTACCGTGGACAGAGATAATGGTCTATGGTTATATTCTTCTAATTTTAATTCCGGCGCATATTACTATAGCCCGTCCTCGGGAGTATTCCGGCATATTACCGACGAATCGGCCGGCGCAAAGTTAAAATCCAATATCATTAGCAATATTATCCAGGCCGATGATGGCCTGATATGGATAGGCACTGATCATGGTGGTATAAACGTATTAGATAAAAAAAGCTTCACCATAACCTATTTACTTAACCGGGAAGATGATGCCAAATCGCTAAGTCAAAACAGCGTAACCCTTTATAAAGATGATTCAGGTATTATGTGGGCAAGCACCTTTAAAGAAGGGGTAAGTTATTATCACAAAAATATTATCCGGTTCCCACTATACAGGCATTTTGCCTCAGATCGCGAAAGTTTAAGTTTTGAAGACGCTAACAAGTTTGTTGAAGATAAAAATGGCAATCTGTGGATTGGTACAAACGGAGGGGGGCTAATTTACTTTAACCGTAAAACAGGCAGCTTTAAGCAGTATAAAAATGAGCAGGGAAATCCAAACAGCCTTAGCAATGATATCATTGTTAGCTTATGTATCGACCATGATCAGAAATTATGGATTGGAACATATTTCGGAGGGCTGGATTGTTTTGATGGAAAAAAATTTATTCATTATAAACACGATGATAAGGTAGCCGGCAGTATTGCTGATAATCGGGTATGGAGCATTCTTGAAGATTCGTCCAACACGTTATGGATAGGAACATTTGCAGGCGGACTTCAAATATTTGACAGAGAGAAAAAGATATTTTCTGCTCCTTTTAAGCAAACAGATATAAGGTCGCCTTACGTAGCCACACTCTTTGAGGACAGGAAGGGTAATATCTGGGTTGGAGGATACTTTGGCATTGATGTAATATTGAAAAATAAGGGCGGGTTCGTTCATTACAGCGCTGATAAGAAGGGCACAAACAGTTTGATCAGCAACAGTGTAAATTGTATTACACAGGACAGCCGCGGCCTCATCTGGATAGCAACGCGCGAAGGGCTGAGCATTGTTAACCCCGAAACCGGATTTATCAGGTCGTTAACAGGGCAAAGTGGATTGCCGGACAATACCATAATGGATGTACTGGAGGATAACCGGGGGACAATATGGGTAAGTACAGCCAATGGATTAAGCAGGATAACTTTTATTCAAAAGCAAGCACCTTATGCATTCAGATTTGAAAACTTTGATGAAACGGATGGCCTACAAGGCAAAGAGTTTAACACACGTGCTGCTCTCAAAACCAGCAAAGGCGAATTGATATTTGGAGGAGGACATGGTGTTAACATTTTCGACCCTTTAGCCATACATGCCAATATATATAAACTGAGATTGATTTTTACGGACTTTTTGCTGTTTAACAAAAGCGTTGCAGCCAATGAGGAGGTCAATGGACATGTTGTATTAACAAAGGCTATTTCTGCAACGCGTAATCTGACACTGACCCACAGCGAAAATGTATTTACAATTGAATTTGCCGCATTGAACTTTTTTAATCCCAATAAGGTAAAGCATCAATACATGATGGAAGGTTTTGATAAGGATTGGCTTGACGCGGATAATGCAATACGAAAAGCTACATACACCAATCTTGATGGCGGCGATTACACCTTTAAGGTGCGCGCAGTTAGCCAGGAGGGAAGGTGGGACCCTGATTATATAACGTTAAAAATTAAGGTATTGCCCCCGTTCTGGAAATCGACAATGGCCTATTTTATTTATATAATGCTTTTAGCTGGAGTACTGTTCTTTATGCGCCGGCGGGGAATCCAAAAAATAAGAAGGCAGTTTGAAATTGAAAAAGAGAAGCAGGAAGCTAAATTATTAATTGAGCAAGAGCGCCAGGAGGCCCGCCGTATGCATGAACTTGATATGATGAAAATTAAGTTCTTTACCAATGTAAGCCATGAATTCAGAACTCCCTTATCATTGATCATGGCCCCGGTTGATAAGATCTTAAAGCAAACTGAAGCAGAAGAGCAAAGGTACCAGCTGCAATTGATCAACCGTAACGCCAAACGTTTATTAAACATGGTAAACCAGTTGCTTGATTTCAGAAAAATGGAGGTACAGGAACTCAGGCTACATACGCGGAACGGGGATATTATAAGTTTTATTAAGGAAATGGTTTTTTCCTTCTCGGATGTTGCCGAGAAAAAGCACATCAGGCTGGTATTTGATTCGGAAATCCAAAGCCTGGTGATCAACTTTGATCACGATAAAATAGAGCGGATCCTTTTTAATCTGCTTTCTAATGCATTTAAGTTTACGCCCGACGATGGGAATGTTAGTGTTTTATTGGCGATAAATGAAAAAGCATCTGAAAAAACATTGCTGGAGATAAAGGTTATCGATACAGGCATCGGGATCCCTTTAGATAAGCAGGACAAGATTTTTGAACGTTTTTTTCAGAACGAAATACCCGGCTCAATGGTTAACCAGGGGAGTGGTATCGGTTTATCAATAACAAAGGAATTTGTAAAACTGCATGATGGTAAAATATCAGTAGAGAGCGAAACGGGGAGGGGTAGTTGCTTTACCATATTGCTTCCTGTTGATCTAATAGTTAATGAGCACGCGCCCGTTAAAAAAAACAATATATCCATGACCGATGATCAGGCGTGGTTACAAACAGGAAGTAGTAATACTAATAAAAAGCTTACAGTTTTACTGGTTGAAGATAACGAAGACTTTCGCTTTTATTTAAAGGATAATTTAAGTGATACTTTTAATATCATTGAGGCCGCCAACGGCAGGGAGGGTTGGCAAAAAAGCCTGGCCCTGCATCCTAATCTGGTTGTTAGTGATATCAGCATGCCCGAGATGAACGGCATCGACCTATGCCGCAAAATACGTAACGATAAACGAACATCGCATATACCGGTTGTATTACTTACCGCTGTTACCGGCGAAGAGCAACAATTACAAGGGCTTGAGACCGGCGCCAACGATTATCTTACCAAGCCTTTCAATTTCGAGATCCTGATGTCTAAATTGAAGAATATACTGGCTATGCAGGAAGATATGCGCAAAACTTATCAAAAGCAACTTGATGTTAAGCCAACAGAAATAGAGACAGAATCATTTGATGAGGCGTTTATCAAAAAGGCAGTGCAATTGATTGAGAAAAATATCGACAACGCCGATTTCTCGGTGGAGGAGCTAAGCAGCGAGTTGTTTGTAAGCCGGGTTACTTTGTATAAAAGGGCATTGGCTTTAACCGGCAAGTCACCGGTCGACTTGATTCGCTCTATTCGCCTGAAGCGTGCTGCTCAGTTGCTTGAAAGTTCACAGTTAACCATATCACAGATATCATATAAGGTAGGCTTTAAAAGCCAGAAGTATTTTGTACGATGCTTTAAGGCCGAATTTAACTGCCTTCCGTCGGCATATGTCAGCAATAAAAATAAGTAGCTGTTTATGAAATCCTGTAATGAGTTGATCATACCCTAACTTGATACCCGATTGCTCTTTTTGTTAAATTTCCCTTCCGTTGTTTTAGGCTATGGTCTGTTTTAAATCAGTATTCTATAGTTTAAAGTCCTGTAAATGAGTCTGATGGTTCGGACTTTACATTTGTGCCCCTATTTATAAACAATCGATTGCACAAGGATTCCTTAGCTTTGCCCCGTAAATCAATGCCGACTTTGAATTGTAAAGTGCAATTCAAAGTCAGTATTGATCACAACCAATTATATCGTAACCTGCTTAATTAATACTATGTTAAAACGTATACTATTGTGTACCCCTGCTGTTTTTTTAATTGCTTTATCGGTGGCAGCTGCTGCTCGCGGCGTTTATAAAAAGTCGGTAGTGGATACAACCGTTGCCAGCACTATCTATCCGTCATATAACACATCACCGAAATCGCCGGATATGACAGGAATGGGTAATACAGCGGTACAGCAGGCAGCTCTTATAAAATTAGGTTGGAACATCGGTAACACGATGGAAGCTCCCGGCGGGGAAACTGGCTGGGGCAACCCTTTGATCACAGAAAACTATATCAAATTTATAAAGCGGAGCGGGTTTAATGCTATTCGTATCCCTTGTGCATGGGATCAATATGCCGACAAAAAAAGTGCTAAGATACAGGATGCCTGGTTAAATCGAGTAAAGCAGGTGGTTCAATATTGTGTAAAAAATGATATGTATGTTTTACTCAATATTCATTGGGATGGAGGCTGGCTTGAAAATAATTGTATCCCGGCTAAAAAAGACGCTGTAAATGCCAGGCAAAAAGCGTTTTGGGAGCAGATAGCTACAACTATGCGCGATTTTGATGAACACCTGATGTTTGCAAGCGCTAATGAACCCAACACAAATGATGCCACCCAAATGGCTGTATTACTTTCATACCATCAAACTTTTGTTAATGCAGTAAGGGCAACAGGGGGCCGAAATACTTACAGGGTATTAATTGTTCAAGGCCCCGGTACCGATATTCCCAAAACAAACAAGTTGATGGACTCCCTGCCAACTGATCGGGTTGCAGACCGATTGATGGTTGAGGTACATTACTATTCTCCTTCCAATTTTTGCCTTTTGCAGAAAGATGAATCATGGGGGCGTATGTTTTATTACTGGGGAAGCGGGCATCACTCATTGTCGGATATCTCAAGGAACCCAACCTACGGAGAAGAAGCTGAGGTTAAGAGTGCATTTCAGCTTATGAAAACAAAATTTGTGGATAAAGGTATTCCCGTTTTGATGGGAGAATATGGAGCCTACAGACGAAGTACTCCCCAAGATTTAGTGGCACACAATGATGCAGTAGATTACTGGATAAAATTTACGACCCGCGAGGCTATTGCAAACGGACTTAAGCCATTTTTCTGGGATACAGGCGTTGCCATAGACAGGCGAAATAATAAGATACTTGATCAGCGTACTATTAATGCCCTTGTAGCAGGTGCCAATTGAAAACTTATTCAATGATAATAAATCCGCTACTTACTACCTATTGGCGCTTTCACCATTGATGTTCATATTAATAACCTCATCCAAATCCATACTTACAAAAATGAAACCCATCTGTTTTCTGTACTTTTTAATTTTAGCTTTTGTTGTTACAGAGAAAACTATAGCCCAATCTCCCGAAACATCAGCTTCAAAGCGTCAACATTTATCTATGGATAGTGACTGGCGGTTTGCTTTAGGCCATGCTTATGATCCCTCAAAAGATTTTTACAATGGTACAGGTGGCTTCTCTTATTTGGCCAAAACGGGGTACGGAGACGGCGCCGCATCACCGGAATTTGATGACAGGGGCTGGCGTAAAATTAATCTGCCGCATGATTGGGCCGTTGAGCAATCCTTTAGTCCTAAAGGTAGTTTTAGTCATGGATCAAAGGCAATTGGCCGTAACTTTCCTGAAGCCAGTGTGGGCTGGTATCGCAAAACGTTTGTTGTCCCGGCTGCTGATCTTGGTAAACGGATATCTATTGCATTCGATGGCGTTTTTCGAAACAGCATAGTTTGGGTAAACGGCCATTATCTGGGAACCGAACCCAATGGTTACAACAGCTTTGAATATAATATTTCTGAATACTTAAACTATGGTGGCAATAACCTCATAGCTGTACGGGCCGATGTAACCATGGAAGAAGGCTGGTTTTATGAAGGTGCCGGTATCTATCGCCATGTTTGGCTTAATAAAACAGACCAACTGCATATCGTTTCTGACGGAACATTTGTTACAACCCAGGTAAAAAACAACAACAATGCCGATATCACTGCAATATCCGCCATCATCAACGACGATAAAGAATCAAGGAGTTTTAGTGTAACCCAAACCATTATCGATGATAATGGAAAAACCATCGCGACAAAAACAACTACCGGGCTTACTTTGCAGCCTTTTGCATCGCAGGATATCAAAAATATTTTACCCGTTAGTAATCCCAGGCTATGGAGTATAGAAAGTCCAAACCTTTACAAGCTGGTGACTACTGTTGAAGAAGGCGGAACAGCTACAGATGGCTATACTACAACCTTTGGGATCCGCAGTATCAGGTTTGACGCTAACGAGGGCTTTTTTCTGAATGGAAAGCATGTTAAAATAAAAGGCACCAATAATCACCAGGACCATGCTGGTGTAGGTGCCGCCATTCCTGATGCTTTACAGGAGTTCAGGATTCGTGCCTTAAAGGGAATGGGCTGTAATGCCTATCGCTGTTCGCATAATCCGCCAACGCCTGAACTGCTGGACGCGTGTGATAAGTTGGGTATGCTGGTTATTGACGAAAACCGCTTAATGGGTGTGGCATCAACTCAACTAAATGACTTGAAAAGGATGATCCGGCGCGACCGTAATCACCCCAGCATTATCAGCTGGTCGATAGGGAACGAGGAATGGGGCATTGAAGGTAATATTACCGGCGCGCGAATAGCAGCTACGATGCAGGCTTTTGCCAAGTCGGTTGATTCAACGCGCTATATCACCGCGGCCATAAGCGGTGGGATTGGATCCGGAATATCAACCGTGATAGATGTACTGGGATATAATTATGTTGCTACAAAAAACACTGATGAGCAACATGAAAAATACCCTCAGCAGTTTAGCTGGGGTACCGAAGAAGGGTCTACAGTTGCATCAAGAGGAATTTATGAAGATGATATGAGCAAACAGCAGCTTGTAGCGTATGACAGAAAGCAAAATGATTTTTTCTACAGCCTGGAACAAGGCTGGAAATACTACGCCGCGCGTCCGTACCTGGCGGGAATGTTCATTTGGACGGGTTTTGATTACAGAGGAGAGCCGACACCTTTCGGATGGCCTTCTGTCGGCTCATATTTTGGGATGCTTGATGCCTGTGGTTTTCCTAAAGACGATTACTATTATTTAAAGTCATGGTGGACTGATCAAACCGTTGTACACCTGTTGCCGCATTGGAATTGGCATGGCAAAGAAGGTAAGGAAATACGGGTGTGCGCTTATAGTAATTGCGACGAGGTAGAGCTTTTTCTGAATAAAAAGAGCCTTGGTAAAAAGACTATGGATTTAAACGGGCACCTGGAATGGCAGGTGAAATATGAGCCGGGAACGCTTGAAGCAATAGGTTATAAAAAAGGTATAAAAGCAGGCAGCGACGTTGTTAAAACTACCCTGGAGCCGGTCAATATTAATTTAGAGACTAATAGGGATGCCATCAAAGCCGACAGCAAGGATATAGCTTTAATTACTGTTCAAACTACTGATAAAAATAAGCTGAGGGTGCCAACGGCCGATAGTGAGATAGGCTTTTTAATTGAAGGGCCCGGTAAAATTATAGGTGTTGGTAACGGAGATCCCACCTCACTGGAGCCGGATCAATACTTAGAACGGATCAACCTTGTTCATATAGGCAGTTTTAAAGAAAAGTTCGTGGATGATTTAAATGTAAAAGCAGAGGTTGCGGCCGACTATGATGACAGCAACTGGCAAAATGCTTTTAAAGACACCCGGGACGATGAATTTGGCCGAAAGGTGAAAGCGATAGTTTACAGGGCTGGTTTCACTGTGCCTGCCGATGGAGCTGCCGCTACCGCTACATTTTTTAATAAAAACATAGGCAAGGTACAAAGCATTTATATCAACGGTAAAGAGATAGGCCATGAAATCAAAGAGAATGCAGAGAAGATAGAATTTAAACTTGAAGCCTCATTACTGCACCCAGGTAACAACACCATCGCTATTGTGGCCACACCGTTGCTTAAAGCAAATATTTGGGCGGGAGTTAATACAGATCCTGGTCTGATCCAGCTGGTTTACCCTGCGGCTTCATATAAACGAAAACTGTTTAGCGGGTACGCCCAGGTTATTGTACAATCAACAGGGCAACCCGGAACTATAGTTTTAAAAGCAACTTCACCTGGATTAAAGCAATCAACTATTGGGATAGTAGCTAAGTAATGTCAAAAAGTAACTCCAAAGAAATAATATTTATGAAATATACAATTGCCTGTATTATAGCGCTTTTTTTGTTCGGTAAAGTTTCGGCGCAAAGTAAAAGTGAGGCAGCCCTTAAAGCAAAGATCAGTAGCGTTATCAGGAAAATGACACTTGAAGAAAAAATAGCAATGTTGCATGGCAATGCTCTATTTTCTTCGGCAGGAATACCCCGTTTAGGTATTCCGGAACTCACGTGCGATGACGGGCCTTTAGGTGTGCGTGAAGAAATAAAGCGTTTTGATTGGGCTTCGGCTAACTGGACAACCGATTCTGCCACGTTTTTACCCAATGGTTCGGCAATAGCAGCTACCTGGAACCCCTTGATGGCTAACAAATACGGGGTGGTGATAGGGGAGGAAGCGAATGCCCGTAAAAAGATTGTAATGCTTGCACCTGCATTTAATATTTGCAGGATGCCTCTGTGTGGCCGTACCTATGAATATTACTCCGAAGATCCGTATCTAAACAGCCAACTGGCCATTCAATCTGTAAAAGGGATTCAAAGTCAACATGTGGCTGCCTGCATAAAACACTTTGCTGCCAACAACCAGGAACTTAACCGTGATAGTGTAAAGACCTTAGTTGACGAAAGGGCTTTGCGCGAAATTTATTTCCCGGCGTTTAAAGCTGCCATACAGCAGGGTAATGCTTACACTATTATGTCGGCCTATAATAAGTTGAATGGTTACTGGTGTTCAGAGAATGACTTTTTATTAAATAAAGTACTAAAAAATGAATGGGGCTTTAAAGGCGTGGTCATGTCTGACTGGGCCGGTACGCATCATACGGTTGCTGCCGCAAACAACGGCCTCGATATTGAAATGGGATCAAGCGGACCGTATGATCAGTGGTATTTTGCCAAACCCTTGTTGGCTGCTGTTAAAGCGGGACAGGTTTCTGTAAAAACCATTGATGATAAAGTAAGCCGGATTTTATGGCTCATGTACCATACCTCCATGAGTACCAATCATCCAAAAGGATCTATAGCTACGCCTGAACATGCAAAAACCGCGTATGAAATTGCATCAGAATCTATCGTTCTGCTAAAAAACGACAGTCATTTATTGCCTTTAAAAACAAGCGGAATCAAAAGCATTGCTGTTATTGGCGATAATGCCGTACGCACATTTGCTTTAGGAGGTTACGGTGCAGGTGTAAAGGCTAAACATGAAGTTACCGCGTTAGCCGGCATAAGATCAAGGTTCGGCAAAACAGCCAGTATCAGTTTTGCGCAGGGTTACAAGGCAAATTACATGGCAAGTAAAACTGAGGAACAAAACCGTGGCTACGACAAACCTGATCAGAACCTGATTGATGAGGCCGTAGCGCTTGCAAAAACCAGCGATGTTGCCATTTTGTGTGTAGGCTCAAACCGTGAATATGAGAGCGAGGGCCATGACCGCAAGACCCTGGAGCTTCCTTTTGGCGAACAAGCCCTCGTTAATGCGGTGAGTGCCGTTAACCCTAACACTATTATTGTCATTATGGCCGGTGCACCGTATGATCTGAACGAAATTAAAAAATCAAATCACGCCATTGTTTGGTCATGGTTTAACGGGTCTGAAGCCGGTAACGCACTGGCGGATGTATTAAAGGGTGTTATTAATCCTTCGGGCAAGCTGCCGTTTACCTTTCCGGTTTCGTTACATGATTCACCTGCATTTAACCTGGATACCTATCCCGGTAAGGGCCTTACGGCTGACTATAAAGAAGGTATATTGGTTGGATATCGTTGGTATGATACTAAGAAAATAGAGCCGCAATTCCCTTTTGGATATGGTCTTTCCTATACCGATTTTTCTATCAGTAAACTTTCCACAGATAAATCAAGCTATAAAAAAGACGAAACAATCCATGCAAAGTTTACGATCAAAAATACCGGTGTTAGATCCGGGGCCGAAGTTGTACAGTTATATGTAAGCGACCCGGTTTGTTCAGTATTGCGTCCTGAAAAAGAGCTTAAAGCTTTTGAAAAGATATTTTTAAAACCCGGCGAAACCAAAACGATAGAAATGCAGGTGAAAGTTGCTGATCTGGCGTTTTACGATGAGTCAAAAAATGTATGGAATGCGGAAGCCGGTGAGTATATCCTTGAGTTGGGTAATTCATCCCGCAATATTATTTTGAAAACAAGAATTGCAGTTAAATAAGCATATCATTTTTATGAAAGCAATAATTATAGCCATTTTGCTTTGGACCGGCAGCATGTTAAGTTTCGCTCAAATACCGGGCGTTATTAAACGAAAACAACTGTTTGATTACAATTGGAAATTTAAGCTGGGCGATGATTCGCTGGCACGGTTACGGGATTTTAGCGATACAGGCTGGCGTAGTATCGATCTGCCGCATGATTGGAGCATTGAAGGAAAGATAAACGCTAAAAATCCAACGGGTGGTGCAGGCGGTTATTTTCCGGCGGGCATGGCCTGGTACCGAAAAATGTTTAAGGCCGCGCCTGAATGGAAGGGAAAAAACGTTTCCATTTATTTTGAAGGCGTATATATGAACTCCGAGGTGTTTATCAATGGTAAATCACTCGGAACCCGCCCTTATGGTTATTCTTCATTTAGGTATGATCTGTCACCCTACCTGGATTTTAGCAAAGAAAATGTGATAGCTGTTCGTGTAGATAATTCACAACAAATAAACAGCAGGTGGTACAGTGGCTCGGGGATTTATCGCCATGTATGGATGAATATTGCCAATCCTTTACATGTAGCCGATTGGGGAGTTGCGGTTACCACGCCTGAGGTATCTTCAAAACAGGCCTCTGTACAGGTTAAGGCTACGATAAAAAACGAAACGGCCTTTTCACAAAGCATTGCCGTAAATACCCGGTTGCTATACGGGCGTTTTAAAGATGCGGGGAATAATATGATAAGGTTAACATTACCCGCCCACAGTGAAAAGGAGATCACACAAACTATAAAAGTATCAAAACCCTTGCTATGGACACCGGAAAGTCCCAACTTATATCAGGCTCAGATCCAGGTATTAAAAGGCAATGAGCTCGTAGATGAAACAAAGACAACCTTTGGTATTCGTTCCTTAAAGTTTACAGCCGAGCACGGTTTTCAGCTTAATGGTAAAACTATCAAGATAAGCGGTGGGTGTGCACATCATGATAATGGCTGCCTTGGTGCTGCAGCTTTTGACCGGGCCGAGGAACGGAAGGTGGAGTTGTTAAAAGCTGCCGGGTTTAACGCTGTAAGAACTTCTCATAATCCCCCTTCCGAAGCCTTTTTAGATGCTTGTGACAGGCTGGGTTTATTGGTTATTGACGAGGCTTTTGATGGTTGGAGAATCGGTAAAAACAAGCACGATTATTCGGTATATTTTGATAAATGGTCGAAACTTGATCTCGAAACAATGGTGCTGCGCGACCGTAACCATCCATCAATTTTTATGTGGAGTATCGGTAACGAGGTTGTTGAGCGAAATAAGCCAGAGGCTGTTGTGACCGCTAAAATGCTTGCCGGCACTGTTAAAA
>NZ_DASVOB010000584.1:0-4856 GCF_036383575.1 Mucilaginibacter sp. | reverse complement strand
TTGCCGCGCTATCGCTCGCAATGACATTTTTAAGAAAGCAATGACATTTTTCTTCCCCATGCAAAACCCCGAGCTCATCCCCCATTTATTCCGTACCGAGTACCGTAAAATAGTATCGGTGCTGTGCCGCCGCTTTGGGTTTGATGAGATGGAAACCGCCGAAGACATTGCCAGCGATACTTTCCTTACTGCTGCCCAGGCCTGGAGCTATAAAGGCATTCCGCCAAACCCAACAGCCTGGCTTTATAATGTGGCTAAAAACAAGGCCAAAAATCATTTACAGCGCAATACCATTTTCGAAACCAAAGTATCGCCCGAGCTCCAAACCACAGCAACCTCCGAGCAGGATATCGACCTCTCGCCCCAAAACATCAGCGATAGCCAGTTGCAGATGATGTTTGCCATCTGTCACCCTGCCATTCCGCCCGAGGCACAGATCGGGCTCTCGTTACGGATCCTCTGCGGTTTCGGCATTGATGAAATAGCCGAGGCTTTCCTCACCGGTAAAGAAACCATCAACAAGCGCCTGTTCAGGGCAAAGGAAAAGATCCGCAACGAAAAAATAAAGATCGAAATGCCGGGTAAGGCCGAGATTGATAACCGGCTGGAAAATGTGCTTACCACCATTTACCTGCTGTTTAGCGAGGGCTATTATTCGGTAAGTCAGAACCAGGTTTTACGTAAGGACCTTTGCTTCGAGGCCATGCGTCTTTGCCACATGCTTATCGAAAACGAAGGCACCAACAAGCCGCCGGTCAATGCCCTGCTCTCGCTCATGTATTTCCACGCATCGAGGTTTGAGGCCCGTACCGATCAAAACGGCGGGTTAATTTTATACAACGACCAGGACACCAACCTCTGGAACCAGGACCTCATAGCCAAAGGTGCCTGGCATTTAAACCTTGCCACCACGGGCACCCAACTATCAAAATATCACCTTGAAGCCAGCATAGCCTACTGGCATACCCAAAAAACGGATTCTAAACAAAAATGGGAGAACATCCTCCAGCTTTATAACCGCCTGCTGCAAATAGCGTATTCGCCGGTAGCGGCACTTAACCGCACCTTCGCCCTTGCCAAAGCCAACAGCCCCGAACAAGCCATTATTGAAGCCGAAAAACTGCTGCTCACCGGCAATCAGTTTTACTACACCCTCCTGGGCCAACTCTATACCGGCATTGATAACGCACAGGCCAAACTCAACTTTGAAAAAGCCCTAACGCTGATAAAAACACCCGCCGATACTGCTGTTATACAAAGCAAAATAGATAAGCTCGAAAACAGGTAAAACTTATGAAGTTTTTGAAGCTCCGTAAGTCGGGATTTTGCAAGTTGCCGTGCTCAGGATGATAGTTGGCTTACTTAGGCAAGCCACCTAAAAAGTCAAGCACATCCTGGCCTATTTCTTTGGCATGTGTTTCCAAAGCAAAGTGACCTGTGTTGTAAAGCTTAACGATAGCGTTAGGATTATCGCGTTTGTAAGCTTCGGCACCGGCAGGTAAAAAGAACGGATCCTTATTTCCCCAAACAGCTAACAGTTTAGGCTTATGCTCCCTGAAGTAGGCCTGAAATTTAGGGTATAAGGCTACGTTAGTGCGATAATCAAGCATCAGGTCAAGCTGAATTTCCACATTCCCGGGGCGGTCGAGCGTTTGCTGATCGAGCGTGTAGCTTTCAGGTGCAATTAATGATGGATCAGATACACCTTCAAAATATTGAAACTTGGTCATTTTTTCTTTTACAAAGTCCCTTAAAGCGTCCCTGTTTTCCTTGCTCGAATCCTGCCAGTACTTTTGGATAGGGTTCCAGCCGGTGCTCAGGCCTTCTTCATAGGCGTTACCATTTTGGGAAATAATACCGGTTATTTTTCCGGGGTTAGCTACAGCCAGTCTTAAGCCGGTAGGTGCGCCGTAATCAAATATGTAAATGGCAAAACGTTTAAGGCCAAGCTCATCAATAAATGATTGCATGGTAGCAGCGAGGTTATCGAAAGTATATTGAAAACGGGTATGATCTGGCATATCTGAAAACCCAAAACCCGGCAGGTCGGGAGCCAGTACATGGTATTTTGTACTTAAAGTTGGGATCAGGTTCCTGAACATGTGCGATGATGTTGGGTAACCATGCAGCAACAATATAGTTGGTGCATCTTTAGGTCCTGCTTCGCGATAAAAAATATTTAAGCCATTGGCTTTAATGTTGCGGTAATGAATTTGATTGGTTTCCATGGTTTGAGTTTTTGAAGTTGAAGTTTGCTTTGATTGCGCCTTAGCCCCGTTGGCAATTAAAACAGCTACAATCATACTTAGTATCAGGTTTTTAGTTTTCATTTTTTCTGTTTTGATGATTCAAAATTAATATCGATATTTGATTATTAAAAACGATTAATAACGATAATTAAAATCATAAATAGTGATTTATGAATACTAATGATCTGAAGATATTTGAAGCGGTAGCAGCCAACGGGAGTTTCACCAAAGCTGCCGAAGCCATGTTTACTGTACAGTCAAACGTAACGGCGCGCATTAAAAACCTGGAAGAGGAATTTGGAGCAGATCTGTTCACCCGTACATCGCGCAAGGTAGCGTTAACCAGTGCCGGTGAAACGCTGATGCAATACAGCAAACAGATAGATCATCTGATGCAGGAAGCCAAAAAGGACATTAAAAAGTTTAACCAGGTAAGCGGCAGCCTTAAAATAGGCTGTATTGAAACTACCATGGCCTTTAAGGTTCCGGATATCCTTAGCCGCTTTACAGAAGCCTACCCTGATGTGGACCTGGAATTTAAATCACAAATGCGCAGCGAGCTCATCACCGATGTGATCAATTACAAATTGGATGCGGCTTTTATATCGGCCCCTATCAATTCGCCCGAGCTGGAGCAATTGCACATTAAGGAAGAGCAACTGGTGATCCTTGCCCCCGCACAAGGCCCCGAGCTGAGGGAATTACTTGCTACCCAACCGCTCAAGATCATCGTGTTTGACCAGGGCTGTGTTTTCCGTGCCCGGCTGGAAGCATGGCTTAACGCCAAAGGCATTATCCAGTACAAAAGCATCGTACTGAACTCGCTGGAAGGGATCATCAATTTTGTAGAGGCCGGTTTAGGAATCAGTATCCTCCCTGCCGAACTCATTGAGCAATATTATGCAGGCCGCAAGCTTAAAACACATACCCTCAATAAAGAACTGGGGACTATGTCGACAGTGCTCATCTACCGTAAAAACGTACCGCAATCAAGGGCTTTGAAGGCTTTTGTGGAGATGTATTAAGCCCTCCTGATATTACAAATTGTCATTGTGTTTTGCAGCTGATTATTCATTCAGCATAAATTTATCCACTCCTTCCGCAGGCTGCCACTTATCAGCAGGTTCAAAATAATGCCATAGCAGGGCCGATATCTTTTTAATCAGCAGGCCAGCCTCGTTATTGGGTGTCCAGCTGGTATCAGTGTTATGATTGGTGATAATGGAAAATACATAATCGCCATGCGGGGCGTTAACCAGCACAGTTTCCGAGCGTGATTCGTCAACTGCTCCCTGTTTGGATATGGTATGCACATACGGCGGAATCTGAGATAATGCATGCTCATCCCAATAAATACGCCCCATATTGCGGTACATCCGTTCACTGGCAGCCGGGCTTACCGCTTTACCTTCGCGGATCATGGTAAACAAGCGGCACATTTCGCGCGGGGTGCTTACGCCCCAGCCGTAAATTTTGCGCATGGCTTCCCTACCAGGAGCCCTCGAATTTACCCGCATCACTTTAAACCCATTTTGATCGAGCCAGTTATTGATATACTCACTGCCCACCAGCTTTTGCAGCCACAGGCTCGCGGTGTTATCGCTCATGGAGATCATTAGCATGGCCACTTTACTTAGCTGTACGGTATCTTTATCTTTAAAGGAACCCAACAGGTCTTCACCGGCATAAAGCAATGAATCGCGGTAAACCAGTTTCTGATTATACTTTAGTTCTCCCTTTTCTATCTTATCCATCACCCCGCATTGAATGCTCACTTTGATCATGCTTGCTGTAGGAAACAATGTGTCAGCATTGATCTCAGCTATTTTACCGGTTTTAAGATTATGCACGTAGATCCCAACCTGTCCGTGGAAATCCTTTACTGCATCATTC
The DNA here is from genome assembly GCF_036383575.1 of Mucilaginibacter sp. Taxonomy (GTDB): domain Bacteria; phylum Bacteroidota; class Bacteroidia; order Sphingobacteriales; family Sphingobacteriaceae; genus Mucilaginibacter. Next base: position 714 of record NZ_DASVOB010000584.1, on the reverse strand, counting down.
AATTTACCGGCGAGTTTACTATCAGTTTGGGCAAAAGCCGACGCTGCCAATAACAGCATCAGGAAGGTAAGTTTATGTTTCATGGGATAAGCGATCTGAGAAGATGAAAATACGAATTTTAAAATAACCGGCGATCATCTGTTTCATGTGGAGGGACTACTCAAAATACTATGTTTTTTATATTTGCTAAAAACCCGTTACCTCATGAGCCAGTTTGTTGATATCACCAATCGCAAAGTATTGTATCGCTTATTCCTTAATCTTGATGCGCAGGCTAAGCCACTTTGGGGTAAAATGACGCCTCAACAAATGATTGAGCACCTTGTAACCCAGGTTCAATACACCAACGGCACCAGGATACCAACCAGGGATGGGCCGCATGAAAATACCGCCGCACGCAAGCAAGCCGGCATTTATACCGACTTTGAAATGCCCCGCAATATTATTTTGGAAGAGCTACCCGATACGCTAACCTATCCCGACCTGGAAACGGCCATTAATCAATTAATGAAAGAGCTGGATACCTTCGACAGGTATTTCAACACGAATGATGTTAAAGTGATCCACGGTGGCTTCGGTCCGTTGGATTATTATGAATGGATCATATGGCATGGCAAACATTTCACCCATCATTTAAAGCAGTTTGGGGTGATAGGCTGGCAGTAAATTGGTATCAAATATTAACTTTGCTGTTCTTCAGAAATTTAAAAGAAG
>NZ_DASVOB010000583.1:0-10233 GCF_036383575.1 Mucilaginibacter sp. | reverse complement strand
TCTAAACATATCTGTGCACCTTTCATCAATGTATCTACCGGGAGATTAATTAATTTTGTGTAGGTGGCTGTACCAGAGAAGTATTTAATGCCCGGATCAGCATGTACAGTGTAAGAGACCAAGTTCTCAAATGTCGCTTCTCGTGGTGCCCCTCGATTGGGCTGGAATGTAACTTTCCAGGGGCCTTCAATACTTCTTATCCGGCGCGCTGTTCTGACAGGAAGGATAACTACATTTTTTTTTGCCGGCGACAAAAACACTACAAATAAAGCATCATTAGGCGTTAAATGGAGCGAAACGGACGTATGCCCATGCGTTATTTTATAGGAAACAGGTTCTGTTTTTCCTGTTTCCGGATGCCAGATCTGTGGCTCCTCACCAACAACGCGAAATGTTGCTTCAATAGTTTCATCGTGGTCGTTAGTGTTATTTACCCAATAAATGTCGCCGCCATTCACTTTGCGATGTACATAACGTAACTGCGTATCATCGTGTGGTTTGCTATATTCAAAATCAGGAAGAATGTCTAAAGCAGCGAGTACTTCAGCAATTGTCTTTCCGGTGAATACATTTTTTCTGCCGGAGTTCCATACTTCCTTTACCAAACGCTGAAATTCCAGCGGGTCATCATTTAAACTCGCTGTCATTTCGGGCTTTACACCTGTGATAACGGCCCCTTCTTTTACCAGCCGGGCAATTTTACGGAGAACAGGCAAGGACATTTTCCGGGCATTACTGTCTATTACTAATACCCTGTACTTCATCCCGGAAGGTGTAATAAGATTTCCATCTTTTATTGACAGCAGGTTAATAAGCGCATGTGGATTAATAAAATCATAACTATACCCTTGTGGGAACTCCGGCATTTTGGCTCCGAACAGCCCGGTTATATTATTGTCTTCTCCGTAATAGTATACAATGTCAGCAACAAACTTTCCCTGCTGCAACATATATGAACTTCGGGCCAGGTAATCAGTCCATACCTTTGCCTGGTTTGCCCAGGTATCATGACGGTTAAACCATTGGCCAAACACGCTGAGCCCAAGGCCAGGAATCTTATCATCAACCGGCTGATGAACCGAGGTGTGGATCACAAAACGGTTTACGCCGCTGGCCAGCTCCAAATCGGCGGTAGGTTTTAATTTTTCAGGCGAATATGACCAGGCGCCATTCGCCCCAAAACCAATTGCGGTAAACGATTCGGCAGCGACCAGATTTTGCCCATAGATATGAGCAACCGATGCAGATTCAAGAATATCGGCCCGGGCCATATTTGGCGGAGAACCGCCAGGCCCCGGCACCCACATGGCCGACATCGGAATAGCTGCTGTTCGTTTTACATCCATCCCGTCAGCAATGAACAACCGGCCGTTCTCATGCGATTCGGAATAACGCTTCATGCCATAACTTGCAAGAATATTGGTGAGTTGATCATAATGGTTTTCAGTTATCAGCTCCGAAATGGTTTTGCGCCAGTCCCATAGAAATTGCTCACTGGCTTCTGCGCTCTTAATAACCTGTCCGGTCAATACCGGCATCCATGGTAATAAACTATAACCACGACGCTTTTGAAACTCTTCCATCATCCCGGGTGTCCAGGTTTCCTGCCCAGCTTCGTAACTATCGGTTATTATGTATTGCAACCCTTTTCTTCCCATCAAGCCACCAGTTGCATCTTTGTATTGGTTCAGGTAAGTCGTAAAATAATCTTTCACTGCCCGTGCATCCATTTTGTCCACTTCCAACCCGGTTGCTTCAAGTGATGCAGGATGGTTCTGTTTCCCGGTTAGCGAATAGCCAAACCGTACTATCTTCCATTCCCCGCCGGCAGATGGCGGTGTCCAGTTTAATGTGCCGGATGCATCCATCTTCCCGGTTAAGTCAACTACATCGGTTTGTGCAATTACGTCCGGCGTATTTGGTGTCGGGTATTTCCATAAATCAGCCGAGGCTACAAAGCCGGTCTTTTCTTCAAAGTGATTAATACGCGCAGCGGGATACAGCACCAATTCTGCAATGTCGGTTCCGGCAGGTGGTTTGGCTACCGTAACACTCCCCATCATCGCGGCAATAGCGTTGGGATGGGCTGCCGGGTTGTCAAATCTTAATCTAAAGTACCTGGCAGTAGTTGGCGGGATGGTAATAGTTTGTTGAGGAATAACATTAAGTGGAATAAAAGCCACCCTCTGAAAAGTAATTCCATCATCACCTGCTTCCAGACTCCGCTCTTCAGAAGGCCCCGACAACCCGAAAGGCGATCTGGTTCCACCTCCTACCACAGAAACGGCCTTGATAGTTTGGGCCTGTACAAATTCATACTGGATCCAGGAATATCCCTTTTCCGGATCGGCAGGTAGCAGATTGGTTGTTGCCAAATCTCCGTCCGTTAATTGCTGCAGTGAAAAATTACCTGCGTTAGAAGTGATTTTTGGGGCCAGGGCATTCAATGAAATATCCGCTGCGGGTAAGCGGTACGCTACCACCGCCACATCTTTGTAGTACTCCGGTGGTGTAGCTGCTTTCAAACGGATAACAGAAGTTTCCTTTGGGATAGGGAGATTTTGAAAGTCTCCTGTGGTAGCAGGCGGGCTGGGCAATCGGCCGGTAAAAGACTGCCCTCCTTTTACCCTAACCTCAGTCCAAACCAATTTTTTCATTCCGTCTTTAGCAGGCACCCACGGCCCTCCGCTTTCGCTCCATCCTGGAGAACCCGCAATGGCCATTTCCAGCTTTAATGAGTCGGCCAGTTTGGAGGCCAGCTTAAATGCATCTTTCCACCGTGGTGTCATGTAAAGCAAACGCTGGGCAACGATTTGCGGTGTGATCAATCCAGCATCAAAGTTCTGAAAACCGCCGATTCCGCTACGTTTCATCCACAACAGGTCTTTGCGAATACCGTCCTGGGTAATGTTACCATTTACCCAATGCCACCAAACGCGTGGCCTGGCGGCATTATACGGGTTTACAAAACCTTTGTAAAAGCGGTCATCAGGCAGCTCCTTCCTGTTTTGTGCAGCTACTGAGGCCGGTGTTAAAAAGGCCACACATACGTAAAGCATCGTGGCAAGACTTCGAACGCAAAATGTCATTTAACAGCTTGTTTTATATGGACTGTATTGCCTGAAAAGGCCACGCAATACAGTCCAAAGTTCATATTTCTCATCCAGCCAGAGAGACGAATGATCGCCTGATAGCAAAAACACTTAACGCAGCTCTCCCGGTACACCTGTAGGTAATCCATGGGCCAGATCTACGGAGATTTTATGTTTTCCCAGTTCTGCCTGTATGGTGCCTGATGACATACTCGTAACGTTGAATATGACATGTTGTGCTTTCAGAAAACCTTTCTTCTTTCCTGAAACCAGGATATCTGCATCCCAGTACACTTTACGCCCATACGACCCCGTAGTTGAGGATTCACTTCCGTTCAGAATAGCTTCACCGTCATCTGTAAAATTGAAGTATTTAACAACGCGGCGCGGCTCCCCTTGTGTTCCCGCCGCGGGTTTTACAGTGCTGATTTCGGCATAGCCAGAAACCAGTCCCTTGATCGTTCCCTGTTCAGGAATGCTTGTATCCGGCCACTTGATATCTTTCAGATCAGTTGCCCACTTCATTTCGGGACTAAATGGCGCCAGAGGTGACGAAGGTTTCCTGGAGGTAAACCTGATCATCCGCAGACGGCCCCTTTGCTCACCTGGTTTTTCCTGTTTAGGGTCCTTTTGCTCCCAGAATACGCCATGCGTGCTGGTGGGATCCCAGGTTAAATTTCCAAAATGATTATAGACCCTGTAGTTATCTTTCGCAATGGTTATGTCCTGGCCGGTGTAACCATCCTCCGGAAGCCTTGCCCGGTCGCCATATTGATCGGTCATACTCAGGCCATAGAACCGTCTAACCGGCTCATAACCTTCAAATTCCGCATTCCGTTGATTAGCTACTGCGGGCACCTGAGGCCCGCCTGCGATAAGCGGTCGTGGAATCAAACCAAACGCATCCATTCTTGTTGTCTGCCTGTGTGTTTGAAATATTACCCATTTGCCATCCGGCGAAGGATAGGTGCCCTCCTCGTAGCTAAAATGTTTGGTAAGCCTGGTCACTTCGCCTGTTGTCAGATCAATTTTGGCCAGATCAAAGTTATTGGCTTCAAATAAAGAACTACACACAAGAGAGCGTCCCATATCTGCAAAACTTTTGACTTCACCACCACCGTGCAGGAAAGGCCTAAAGGGATTAGTATCCGTTTGATCTCCCACTATTACTTTGGGATTGGCAAGTATGTAACGCTCACCTTTTTCGTCGGCTATCCTGGTTAGCTCACTCACCAAAACAAGCATCCCTTTAGTAGTAATAAGCGTACCAGCAACATGGATCCCGTCAGGCGACATATTAGAGGCAATCCGCATGAGCATACGCGCACCAGGTATGTCCGGATATACCAGCGGCAGGATCTTAGCCTCCTTACAATCTACTATAGAGGGGCTGCATTCCAGTATTCCTGAAGGAGTATAAACCCGTTTTCCATCCGGAAGGGGCACCGGCATTTCGCCGCCGATCTCTTCTTTTAAATCACAGGTCAAACACTTGAATCCGCTCCCGTCATCCAGCATCACCCCCAGATCGGTCTTTTTCTTTCCGGCCATGTGAATTTCCATGATCAGGTGTTTTGCATCGGGAAGGTAATTGATCAATACAGCATCACTTACCTCTGCCGGAAGTGGTATCGTAGTAACCTCAAATGGCTCAGGTTTCGGGGCCGGTGGAAGCTTGGACGTAATGGAGTAGTTTTTTTGCCCATTTCTCTCCTGTGAATATCCATTAAAGGCTATCAGGAATGCTAAAATCACTATACCTGGTAGTAGCCTGTTTAACTTTTTCATAATTTTTATTTTAATAGTTTTTTATGTTTATAAATAGTTGTGGTTGTTCCCGGATCCTTCAATAACAAGAATAAGCCCCGATAATATTGCATTCTTATTAACTGGAAATTCCGTACTTTTTCATTTGCTTATTGATAAAAGAGGCCGCCGTTTTCGGACTGATCCTGTTAAAAATCCCCAAAAACCGGGAATCCGCCCCTACATATACCTGGTAGTCATTATTTTCCATCCCCCTGATAATGATTTCCGCAGCTTTAGCCGGTATCAGGATCTTCGATTGTGCTGCCTCCTTACCTCCTTTTTGCACCATATTCATCGTAACACCTGAATTTGCCGTGATATTGGTAGCCACCGCGCCGGGGAAAACAACTGTAACGCGTACGTTGGTATGCTGCAACTCGGAGTGAAGCCCCTCGGTAAGCAATTTGACAGCTGCCTTCGTTGCGCCATAGACAGTTTGACCGGGAACCGGCAGAAACCCGCCCATGCTGGAAATATTGACAATATGCCCTTCAGGGATGCTGAGTAAGTGTGGCAAAAATGCTTTAGTAACGTACAGTGTTCCGTGCAAATTGACATCAATTACTCTTTTAATCGTGCTGTAGTCAAGATCTTTCAGATCAACAAACGGTTGAATTATCCCGGCGTTATTGATGATCGCATCTACAGTCCCCTTTTGTGTAATAGCCCCTCCAACAAGTTCATCAACTGCAACGCTATTGGTGATATCTACCTGAAAAAGACTTAAACTGCTTTCAGGTGCCCTGCTAAGTCTTAAAGTTTCCTGCAATGCCTCCCAATTGATATCCACAGCAATAACCTTTGCTCCTTTTGACAGTAGATTCAATACAATTTCCCTCCCAATACCACTACCGGCACCTGTAACCAAGACCACCTTTCCTTTTACTTTCATACGCTTTTTATGTAATCTGTGCTTAATTAAAATTATAGGAAAGGCTTAAAAAGTATGACCTGGGCTGCGTTGGCCTTGCACCATAAGTTGCATTCGGATTGGCAGCGACCTGAGCTTTCGTTAAAGCCTCGGGCGATAAATTGCCGGGAAAGCCACCGGGGGCATACCAACCGGTTATCCCAATAGAATTAAACAAATTATTGATATTAAAATTGGCATTTAGCCTCGGTGTAAGCTGATACCCGGCCTGGTAGTTGAAGGTGTGATATCCGGGCAGGTCAAATGCATCCGCAGCATTAGCAGCCGAGGAGCCAACATATCTCCATCCCAGAGAAGTTATGAATCTTTTAAAATGATACGAAGGAGTGATACTTGTCAATACAGCAGGTGTCAGTCCTACCCTTCCGCCATGGGTTTCCACCACCTGATCATCGGCAGGGCCAGGCTGCCCTACATTCCAATGACGTTGTACAACTGAAGTAGCATGTTGCAGCGTAACGGCACCACGCACATTAAAGTGGCTGCCTATGTTGAAAACACTTTCCATTTCCACCCCTATTGTGCGTTGCTCGCTAAATACTGCTTTTGTATAGTAGTAAGTATTAACTTGTACATCCTGCGTATAATCAAAGCTTGGCATATTAGAAATGTCACTGTAAAATGGCGTAAAATACCCGGTAAAGCCTCCTTTCTGAACCTTATATCCCAGTTCGGCCTGTACAACATGGATTGGCACAAATGATACCGCATCTGCCTGTGCCTGGGAGTTTACCGCTGTTACAGATTGAAGGTCAGGCGCTTTGCGCCCTTCGGAATAACGTACGTAGACCGCTTGCTCTTCAGAAAATTTATAGTTTAATGCTGCCGAATAAGACAAGCTTTTTACCGTTTTGTTAATGTGAAACGGCGTATTACTTACGTAAACGTTGTTATCGTAATAGGTAAGTAAATTTTTATCATAACCACCAGCTGCTGTTGCATTTGCATCAATTACCGCATTGTTGGACGATCCGGTAAACTGATTATAGTTGTACCGGAACCCGTAATCAAGCGTAAGGCGGTCTGTTAACGGTGATGACTGGCCGAAGAATGCGTCAAATCTATTATTCGTAATTGCACTATTGCCATATCCCGAACCGTAAGCAGTAAAGCCGTTTGCATCAGTTACCTGAGTAACCGCTCCCGAAAAGTTAGTATAGGTAAGACCCAAAGGATGAGGCTTATCTTCAAGGGTAGTGAAGGACTGCCCCGCATAGCCTTTTACAAAACTGATATTGGAATGGCCAATATAAACACCGGCGTTGAATGTTGTTTTCCCAACTGTTTTGCGTATACTGAACTGCTCCATAATTTCCTTAGCTTTATTATGAAGCGCATTGGCCAATTCAAATAAAACAGGGGCCGATTGCACCTGACCGTTAGGAAGCTGGTTATAAGTTTTGGTGAAATTGATGCCCAAAAACTGGCCTGTCGGTGACAAGTTGGGGGACTGTACTACCGTGAGCATTTTTTGCCCGGTGGTTAGGTCTGTAAAATTATATGTTCCGAATTTTCCGGCTAAACCTTGCAAGCCATAGAAGAGCACACCGTCGGCAGAAAGGATGCCAAGGGGGGCCGCGGCATTCCATGTAGCTTCCTTATTGCTGTATTTAAAATTATTGGTGATGGACCAATTGTTGCCCAGGCTTTGCTGATATTCAAGGCCAATTGACCTGTCCAGGTTATGGATGAGATCAGATGGTCTGAACTGATTGACTTTGCCATCAGGTGTATACTTAAAATCCAGCGTTTGACTTGATGGGCCGGCCAGAGTAACATTATTGGAAAAATCTGCCGCCGGCCGCGGGTTGGTATAGCCTATAAAAGGAATTAAATCAAAATATCCATTCCTGTCATCCAGAAATTTACCGTATAATTTGATGCGGCCACTGCCGAATTTCTTAACTACGTTGAATTTCAATTGTCCGCCTTTATTCAGGGGGTAGCCTGCATATCTTGCCCCGTCGCTGTAACGGTAAAAACCGCCAACGTCATAGGTCAGGTCCCCTTTTTTATCCAACGGGCCTCCAATATTCAGGTCAGCGCGGTAATAGGGATGGGCGTTTCCTTCCAGCCCATATTTAATTATAGCTTCGCCCGCAAATTTATTGCCACCCGTTTTGGAGGTGTAGTTAAAAAGTCCGCCGGGAGCATCAGAGCCAGTAATTGAAGCTGATCCGCCACGTACAGCTTCCACCCTTGCCGTTGTTGCATCCGCACGCAGAAAATAATCGGGGCCATAATTAGCTCCTGTAAAATTGGTAACGGGTAAACCATCTTCCTGCATGGAAACATAGAAGTAGCCGATTGAAACATCGTTTGAAGTAGGTGTACCCCGCACAGCAACCTGGTTGCGGATTTCCCCTGCTGATGAATTGACATAAACACCCGGAACATTTTTCAGCAGATCTGCAGCACTTTGCGGTGTTTGCATTTTGATTTGTTGTGCACTGATGGTGGAGATCGCTATAGATGCATCGAGCCGTTTTCTTGAATCAAATACACCGGTTACAATAACCTGCTGTAGCTCGCTTACATTGTCTGTAAGTGTTACGGTCATCGCACTTCCAATTTTAACGGTTTGTTCGCCATTTTTATAGCCGACCATAGAAAACACTAATACCGAAGATGACGAAGGAACTGAAATGGTAAAGTTTCCTTTAGCGTCTGTAGATGCGCTGCTTTTGCCATCCTTTACATGGATGGTCACCCCGGGAAGTGGGTTGCCTTTTTCGTCGAAAACGGTACCTTTTACTTGTTGCTGGGCGAATACTGGGAGGCTGCAGCATGTTAAAAATACGGCCTGCAGCAGTATCTTTTTTACGAGTTTACCCCAAACACGTTTGTGGGTAAGTATTTTTTTCATAATTTTAGGGAATTTTAATTAATAAAATAATCGGTTATTTGGTTGGTTAAAATATCGCCGGTAATGTTTGCCGCATTACCGGTTCTTTTTTTGGGTGGTATTTATTTATCCATACTATCTGTTTAAGTGAATATTCTGTTACGATTTTCTATTTTGCAGCCTGTATATTTCTTATGCTGATCTGCTCATCAAGGGCAATTATCCCTTCATGTGTGCAAATCCCCCTCACGGCCAAGGCAATAGTATTTAACAACAAGTCGTAAGGTGCCAGATTAAATCGCTTGAAATGTTCGGCTCGGACAACAGCCTCATACAACACAAAGATGCTTTCAAGAACTACCCCGGGAATAATATCGTTTCTGAACAGCCCTTCGTGAATGCCCCGTTCAATGACATTTAAGAACTCCGGAGTGAATCTGCCGCTATTGGCTGCATCGCTCTTGGCAGCTAAATCCGGGTAATAATACTGAAGGTCATGAAAGAAAATCTTGTTGACCTGATATGAAACGTCGATAGATGTTAACCAGATATCAAAGAAGCGCGCCGCGGCATTTTGGGCTACGTTTAATTTCCTGAAATCCTGATATTGCCGGTTAAAGAACAGGTCCAGTGCATCAGCTAAAAGCTCCTCTTTGTTCTTGTAATATTTATAAAACGTTTTGGTCGAAATGCCAAGGGCATCTACAATCTTTTGAACAGAGGTGTCCCGGATCCCGTATTGCAGGAATTGCCGAAGCGAAACTTCGAGAATTTCAGTTTTCATAATTTATAATTGGCTTGGAAAATATTTCAAGTAAAATATTTTCCATCAAAGTAAATGGAAAATATTTATAAAAACAAATTTTCCTAAACTTTTTATTTGAAAGAATTTGGCTTTAACTTTCAATTTGCCACTTTATCGAAAGCTACCTGTCATTTAAACAGTATCGAACCAAAATGAATATGTAAATCCCTTATTTACAGAAATTTGATTTGAATATTAAGAAACACCCAGCCGGGTCAACCATATTGTGCTCGAACCAAAAAGGGACTCCATGCGCTTTAAACGAAGGCTGCAAAAATGGGTAAAATAGAAAAAGAGCCTTTACGACATCGTAAAGGCCCTTCTGTGCGCCCAGTTCGGACTTACCGACAAATGGGATATGTTTGTGATCCTGCTGGGACTATTTTATACATAATCTAAAGTCATTTCCTGTCATTTAACCAGGGTTCGACTTCCCTATGGGCCATCATTCTGTGGTGATGGGCAGGGTGCTTGAATTTACAACCGAAAGCATTGCACTTTTTTACACGACGGTACTATTCATGACACAATAGTTTCAGTAGGCGGTATAACAATTGATCAAATTATTATTCACTCCGCAGGCTTGTGACGGGGCTGGTCAGCGCCGTTTTGAATACCTGATAACTCACCGTTAGCAAGCACAGGCAAACGGCCCCGCCACCGGCACCAACAAATATCCACCAGGATAAAGAAACCCGGTAATGATAACTCTCCAGCCAGTTATGTATGAAATACCAGGCTAAGGGGGAAG
>NZ_DASVOB010000582.1:0-3756 GCF_036383575.1 Mucilaginibacter sp. | reverse complement strand
ATCCAGCTTGGCCATAGGATGCTTGTCAACCTTGTATCCTTTGGTAGCTAAATAATCGACAAGGGTACCCATGCCAATGTTCAGTTCTTTTACTGCTTTAATTAATTTTATGGATTTGTCTTCTGACATTTAATATTACTTACTTTCTCTGCTTATTCGGTGCAAAAATACGATTTTAATTTTGCTTATTATGCTTATTCAAACTCCGCATTCAAAATTGATAGCACTTCTTTTACCGTTTCTTCCTCTAAATCGGTACGTTTTACCAGTTCACCAACGGTTAAGGCCAGTACTGATTTTGCTGTATCCAAACCAATGCGTTTAAATTCGTCAAGGATCCAGCTATCAATTTCGTCTGAAAATTCTTCAATGTCCACATCTTCGTCATGCTCATCGGCCTCACGGTAAACATCAATTTCATAGCCAGTCAATTTTCCGGCCAGCTTAATGTTATGTCCACCACGACCAATTGCTAATGAAACCTGGTCGGGTTTTAAATACACGGCAGCCGTTTTTTTATCGTCATCTAATTTAATAGAAGTGATCTTGGCCGGCGATAATGCACGCTGGATGTATAGCTGAACGTTATTGGTAAAGTTAATAACGTCGATGTTTTCATTCTTTAATTCACGTACTATGCCGTGGATACGTGAACCTTTCATACCTACGCAGGCACCAACCGGATCGATACGGTCGTCATATGATTCAACGGCAACTTTAGCACGTTCGCCCGGTTCGCGTACAATTTTCTTGATGGTGATTAAGCCATCAAAAATTTCCGGTACTTCAAGCTCAAACAAACGCTGTAAAAATTCAGGCGCTGTACGTGAAATGATGATCTTAGGGTTACTGTTCAGCATGTCTACCTTAGATACAACAGCTTTAACGCTATCGCCTTTCTTAAAGTAGTCGGCCGGGATCTGCTCTGTTTTTGGCAGCAACAACTCGTTACCTTCGTCATCCAATACCAGCGTTTCTTTTTTCCAAACCTGGTAAACCTCGCCTGTAACAATTTCACCTACGCGGTCTTTATATTTTTTGAAGATCTCGTCTTTCTCTAATTCCAGGATCTTTGATACCAGCGTTTGGCGGGCGGCTAAAATAGCACGGCGGCCGAAGCTCTCTAAAGTGATCTGCTCAATATAATCATCACCAACTTCAAGGTCGGCGTCATATAAGTGTGCCTCGGCAAGTTCTATCTCCAGGTCGTCGTCCTCGCTAAAGCCATCTTCCATAACTTTACGAGTACGCCAGATCTCTAAGTCACCGTTGTCGGTGTTCACAATTACGTCGCAATTTTCGTCCGTACCGTACTTTTTCCTGATCATGCTTCTGAAAACGTCTTCCAGTACGCTCATCATGGTAGGGCGGTCAATGTTCTTGAAATCTTTAAATTCCTGAAAAGAATCAATTAAATTAATATTGCTCATTTTTTACTTAAATGATATTAAAACCTTTGTTTCTGTTATTTGCTCCATCGGGATAACGCTTTCAATAACCTGCGCTTTTTTCCCTTTTTCTTTTACTTTTTCTTCAATGGTGATGGCATCCTCGGTAAGGCCGGTCAATATGCCTTCGCGTTTAGCGCCATCCTTCATTTTGATGCCCAGGTTACGGCCAACATTTTTGGCGTATTGCCTTGGCGATGACAGCGGAAAATCAATACCCGGCGATGAAACCTCCAGGTTGTAAGCGGTTTCGATCACGTTTTCCTCTTCCAGATGGAAGCCAACATGCCTGCTTACCTGTACACATTCATCAATGCCGATACCGTTATCGCCATCAAGCAGTATAATGAGCTTTCCGTTCGAGTGCATTTTTATATCCACTATAAACAGGTGCGGCTTATCTGCTATTTTTTCTTCTACCAGTTGTTTTACCCTTTTTTCAATATTCATTACCCACCGGTGTTTTTGACAGAATAATTTTGATTGATAAAATAAAAGAGGGGACTAATTGCCCCCTCTTTTATTAACGGTTGCAAATATAATCAAAAATATTAAATTTTCAAGCATCAAGGTAGTTTATTGCTTAAAAATCAAATCTGTATAGTGCAAAGTTCCGGGTCTGCTGCGGCTTTTTATCAAATCGGTCAGCGTACCACCTGCCCCAAAATCATAATAACGAAAAAAGTAGGTTTGCTGTGTGCTGAACGCAGTATCTGGTGTAAAAATAACTACATTATCTTTAACTGTATATCGCCCCGGTTGTACAGGTTGCAGGTTTCGCATGCTGGTATCGGCGGGCATGCGGTAAACAGCCATCAGTGTTTGCCATGCTGTTGCCGATGAGTCGCGGCTGATCTCGCTGATAATAGCCGGATCGAATCCGGTAATTTGCAGTGCTTTTCCGTTATTAGCCGGACTGATAGTTACTAATGTTTTGGTTGATATTTCTGTACAACTGAACAAACACAATAGCAGGAGTAAGAGGGGAATATGTTTTTTCATTTGGCAAGATAGGTTTATTGTAATAAAAAGCGGATATTTCTGTTTACAACACAAAACCTGTCGCAATTGAAACTGAAGCCTTTATTCCTGTTGATATCGATATTTTTCTGCTGTGTTAAAGTTAATGCCGACGTTCCCCGGATCAACCTTGACCGCGTTAAGACAAAAGCTAAACAAAGCCTTGCATTTTGCCGGCAACGGGGGTATAACACCCGCTATTGTATTTTAATTGATATGGCCCTGCCATCGGGTGTTAAGCGTTTTATGGTGTGGGATTTCAGGAAAAACAATGTGCTGATCTCGGGCCTTGTGAGCCACGGTTGCGGCCGGAACCCATGGAGCGGCGAATGGTCAAAAGATAAACCTGCATTCAGTAACCTGGATGGCAGTCATTGTACGGCTCCCGGAAAATACCAAATTGATGGCCGGGCCTACAGCGCCTGGGGAATCCATGTAAAATATTACCTCACCGGGCTGGAAAGCAGCAACAATAATGCCTTAGCAAGGCAGATCGTTTTTCATTCCTGGGAACAAGTAGCCGAAACCGAAGTTTACCCTAAAGGGACACCTGAAGGCTGGGGTTGCCCCGCTATTTCAAATAATACTATGAAAGTTGTGGATGCTTTGTTGAAGAAACAAAAGAAGCATGTGTTGATGTGGATATATCAATAGTATAGTTTGCGACCGTGTCCCCACGGTCGCGGTGGGGTATGCAAAAATCCATGTCATTGGGAGCGGTAGCGGCAATCTCGTCGGATGCAGAGCGGATTTGCAAAGTATTTATGCACGGCTACGAGATTGCCACGTCGCCCCCTCGCTTGTCCCCCTTGCTGCTCCTCGCAATGACATTTTTTAATTACACTACTTCTTCAACGTTCCCTCAAACAATTTATAGATCCGTTTATACTCATCCGTCCAACTGCTGGGTTGTTCAAAGCCGTGATCTTCTACGGGGTACGAAGCCAACTCCCAGTTCTCTTTGTGTAGCTCTATCAGTTTTTGGGTAAGGCGAATGATATCCTGGTAATTTACATTCTGATCTATCATGCCATGCAGCATCAGCAGGTTGCCTTTTAAGCCGTTGGCAAAGTAAATAGGTGAGCTTTTACGGTAGGCTTGCTCATCAGTAAAAGGTTCGTTCAATATGTTTGAGGTATACTCATGGTTATAGTGTGCCCAGTCGGTAACGGAACGGATGGCCCCGCCTGCTGCGAAAACGTCTGGTTCGGTGAACATGCACATCAGTGTAATAAAGCCGCCATACTAGCCGCCGTATAAACCGACATGTTTAGGGTTAACGCCATAT
>NZ_DASVOB010000581.1:0-2218 GCF_036383575.1 Mucilaginibacter sp. | reverse complement strand
CATTGCAATCAATATCGCAGTTTTGCACAAGGATCCAGCTGGACGAATCTATATCTATACCATCTGTCGAAGGCCCATGGCCGTCAACGTTGTTGCGGATGGTAATACCATCAACAGTAACATAACCGGAGTAAAGCAACTGCACCGTCCAAAACCCGGCCTGCTGCAGCGTAATATTTTTGATGGTAACATCCTGAGAGTTGGAAACCAGCAGCGTACGGGGACGTTTGGCATCATAATCAACTATCCAGCGTAAACCCTTGGGGTCATATTCGGATCGCATTTTCCGGTAAATATCCCAAAATGGTTTACCCTGCGCATTTACCAATCCTTTTCCGGTAATTGCCACGTTGGTTTGCCCAGCTATGTTGATCAACGCGGCGGGCCATTTCATTTCAATACCGGCAACACGGGTGTCAATTTCGGGGTAATCTTTTATATCCTGGCTGCCCAATAACTCCACGCCCTGATCAATATTCAGGCAAACATTGTTCTTCAAAAAAATGGAGCCTGTTAAATATTTACCGGGTTTAAATGTAACTATACCACCACCTTTTGCCGAGCATTGATCAATAGTTTTTTGTATGGCAGCTGTGTTTATGGTGTTGCCATCATTAGCCGCACCATTATCATTTACAAACCACACCGTTGTTTTTTGAGGAGATTGCCTGGCACCTACCTTTTTGGTCCAATCCAGGTTAGTTTGCCCGTTTACAACGTTTGCGGTAATAACTATCAGGAAAACAGAATAACGTAATAATTTCATAGGTAAGTTTATTCTTGAAATAAAGCTGAACGCACAAAGCCTAAAGCTAATAAACCGATATCAACACGTATTAACTACTGCATACAAATCACCCGATAAACTTTATAAAAATGGTTTACTCTCCAAAACACGAAGAATAAACCATTTTTATGACGATCAGAATGATTCATCACTTATCCGGATCAATATCCCGGGTTTTGTGCATATAACCCCGGTGCAGCATCAAGTTGTGTTTGCGGTACAGGGTAAATAACGTAATTAGCTATAACCGGTTTGATAGCTTTTTGAGCATCTTCCTTAGCGATCCAGCTATTCATAATGGTTAGCAGGTTACCGCTCCTTTGCAGATCGAACCAGCGAGAGCCTTCATCTGCAAATTCCCTGCGGCGCTCATCAAACAGTTGGGCAAGCGTTACCGCTGATACAGATGGCAATCCGGCCCTTGTCCGTACCTGGTTAACAATAGCGTCAACATCAGCCTGTGAGCCTCCTGTTGCGCCGTTCAAGATACATTCTGCCTTAAGCATTAGAACATCTGTATACCTGATGGCGATGAAATTAATTCCCCAGTCAAAACGGCTGGCAGTTGGGATTTTAGTTATATCGAGCCATTTTTTAAAGAAAGGGCGATTTTCTGTACTTCCCGCGTTGGTGTAACCTGCGGTATATACGGTAAATGCCTTCCGCACATCGGCTGCGTCATAACTGTTTGCCAAATCGTTTGATACGGGGATAATTTCCAGGCTTCCGTTTGATTTGGTATCCTTGATAGATAAAAAATAAGCGCTTGGTGCAAGCGTCCACGGATATGAAGCTCCGTAAAGATCACTCGTACCGCTGATGCCGCTTGTATACATTACATCAAAAACAGCCTCTTTGTTAACAGCAGGACTTTGATTAGCATATGAAAAAATGTTGCTGTAAGTAGGTTCAAAAGCAAATTTGCCGCTGCTGATAATATCCTGCAATAAGGGCAAAGCTAAATTCCATTCGTTTGATCCGGTTCCAGGCCCTTCTATGCCATAATTTGGCGCCGACTTAGCCATATAAACCTGTGCCAGTAAGGCTTCTGCTGCATATTTTGTAGCACGGCCCACATCTACCCCCGTATAAGTGGTGGGTAAATTAGCTATGGCCGATTGCAGATCGGCTATGATTAGTTTGTAAACATCTGCTACCGAACTGCGGCCTATTGCATTGGCCTCGGGTGCAGTAACCGGGTGGTCAATAACAGGAAGCTTACCATAATACCTCACCAGGTCGAAATAATAAAATGCCCGCAGAAATTTAGCCTCGGCCTGTAACCTTGTTGCTAATGATGCGGAGCCTATGTAACTGCCATTTTTAGTAACCTGGTCAAGCAGGGTATTAGCCCTGAAAATGCCATTGAAATCGGTGCCCCAGGCTTCGGTAACATATGCATTTGCCGCTAACGAGGGCGAGAAATCATTC
>NZ_DASVOB010000580.1:0-3124 GCF_036383575.1 Mucilaginibacter sp. | reverse complement strand
TTGATGTAAGCGCAAAACCGGTGCCCCTGAAATTAGCTGGTGTCCTGGTTATTTTGGGTTTTACCGGAGTACGTCCATGGCCTATCTGAGCAACCGTTTTCTCCATGTTGTTGATCTTTTCGCTCAGTTGCTGATATTTTGACTTATCATTATTCAGCTTACCTGTCAGGATCAGGATGGTTAAAACGCCAAAAATAGCGATTGAAGCGGCTACCGATATTTTTGAATGATGATTACGCCACATGCGCACAATCCATACCGGATGGATCATCACCTCTTCTTTCAAAGCATGAACATCAATTTCATTATGGATGGCGTTTAAGCGGTTCTCAAGCTCAAGGCGTTCGCCGTATTGCTTCAGTAAGCCTATAAATTTAATGTGTTCGGTAACTTTACTTTCAACAGCCGCATCGTTTTTGCGAAGCAGCTCAAATTGAACACGTTCTTCGGCGGTCATGCTACCGTCGAGGTACCGTTCAATAAATTCTGTCATTTGGTTATCACTCATCTCTTGATCTCCTTATTTCTGCTGAAAAAATAACTTCTTCAGCCGTTGCAGGCATTTATACTTTTGAGTTTTGGCATTATCCGCATTGGTATAACCAAACCGCTCACAGATCTCCTGCATTGATCTGTTTTTAATATAAAAATCCTCCATAATGGTTTTACAGGGTTCGCCTAATAACTGGAGCGCACTCTCCATTTTACCAAACTGGATATCCCTGTCACTATGGTTATCAATTTCTTCTTCAACGGGCAGGTGTTCTTCAAAATCCCTGATATCGCCACCATACCTGTTCATCTGACTTAGCCTTTTAAGCCAAAGCCGCCTGCAAACCGAGTATATGTACGTTTTAAGCTTACTGTTAAGCTCAAAATCGCCCGCTTTAATTTTATTGTAAAGAACTATAATGGCTTCCTGGTAAATATCCTTGGCATCATCTTCATCGCCATTGTTGTTGATGATCAACTGTAATATCATCGGGAAATAGGTTGTATAAAGCTTCTTCAGCACTATTTCCGAATTATTAAGTATCCCAAGAACTATCTCACTATCTGTTGGAGCCGAAGCTTTTAAGTCTTTATTCACTCTTAATACTATTTAGGTCAAATTGTAACCCACTATTATCAAAAAAAATCAAACTAAAATAAATTAATAACATTGGCATTACATTTCATTGCCTGTAACAATTGTATGCTGTGTTAATTTAACGTTTAATACCGCCAGGTAAACAAGGTAACCCAATGTTAAAAACTATGCCGGCAAATCTGCAATAAAAAAACCGCTTGCAAAACAGGTACATTTAAACTACTAAATCTATGGAATTTAAAAAGATTTATTTTTTTATGGGTTACCTTTTCTGTTATTGTGTATTAACTACCAAACGATCACAAAACATTAACATTTTAAAACTATTCAAAAAATGAAAAATTCATTCAAATTAGGTTTCGTAGCTTTAGTTCTTGCAGCTTCTTTTTCAGCTTGTGGCGGTAACGCTAAAAAAACTGGCGGCGATTCTTCTGCTACCGCAGTTGATACTACCAAAGCAGCTGTTGATACAACTAAAGCTGCCGCTGATACTACTAAAGCTGCTGCTGATACTACTAAAAAAGACACCACTAAGAAATAATTATTTCTGATAAGATAGAAAGCAGTTAAATATCATTTTTAATCTTTTTCTATTGATTTTTTAGTTATTCATCAATAAAAAAGGTGACTTGTAATTTTTTTTCAAAATTATGGGTTACCTTTTTTTGTTTGTGGTATTAAGGTGTAAACTATTAAATCACTTATTTAAAAAATTAAACATGAAAAATTTCAAATTAGGCTTTTTAGCTTTAGCTATCGCTGTTTCTTTCGCTGCTTGTAAAGGTTCTTCTTCAGCTTCTTCTGCTGATTCAACTAAAGCTGACACTTCTAAAATGGCTGCTGATACTACTAAAGCTGACACTTCTAAAGCTGATACTACTAAAGCTGCTGCTGACACTACTAAAAAAGACACTACTAAAAAGTAATTTAACTTTTTATGTTAAAAAAATGCCCTGGTTTTCCGGGGCATTTTTTTTGCCTGATACTTTTCAAACAATTTCTGCTCGTATTGCTTAATGTGATAAGCAATAAAATATGAAATATTCTGAATGGAAAACGCTTAGTGCCGATGAGCGTCAAAGCATTGGCTGGCACCGTCATCCGCACATACGCACTGCTACCCTTTTTGCCATAGTTTTTGCGATAACATTTATTATTGTAGTGCTTGGCATAAGTAAAAACAGCACAATTCATCTTAACCGCAAACCAACTGCAAAGGAAGCTTTTACCATGGCAAAATTATTTGTAAAGGAAAAGCTGAAACAACCTCAAAAAGCGGTTTTTCCTAACAACAGTTTTAAATCGGTTATTGATACAACAACTAATAGCTACGAGGTACAATCAACGGTAAAAATTGAGAACGATAGGGGCAAAATGGAACAATCGGCCTGGGAAGTTAAAATGTTGTATACTGATGGTGACTGGGCCGAGAAAAATAGCTGGCAAGTTAAAAATATAAACATTGCCCCTCAGCCATAAGCCATTTACTTAACAGTACCCATAAAAAAAGGAGCAGTTATGAAACTGCCCCCGGTGGTTAATTAGTCATTAATAAATTTAGTGAACAGTATCACGCAGGGCTTTAATCTCGTCATGAGCGTCAAGCAGCTCACTTTCCTGCTGGCTGATCGTTTCGCGCAGGTAGGCTGGTAAATTTTCGTCTTCAAGCGCGGTACGGTATGCTTTTAAAATAGCATCTTCGCCAAATTCGCATTCCTCCAGCACGTTATGGGTATCATGCCCGGTAAACGCGGCTTTAACATCAAGCCAGGCCCTGTGTATTTTGCCGCTGGTGGTTGTGCTGGTTTCAATGTCTTTTCCAAAAGCACTAACCTCTGTACCCAAAGCAAGCCTGTAACCCTGGCTTTGGCCAATAAACCTTGTAAAAAGCGATTTCAGTTCGGTGTCGCCATCCTTCAAATCTTTTGAGGCGCGTTGATAGCCCTCAATCCTGTCATTGTTGATCTGTATCAGATCATTTAAAATCTCTACGGTTGCTTGTGTATTTTCCATGATTAGATGTTTTTATATAAT
>NZ_DASVOB010000579.1:0-17420 GCF_036383575.1 Mucilaginibacter sp. | reverse complement strand
GGTAAAGGTGCTGGTGCAAACCCCGATACCGTTCAAAACCTGATCGTACTGCGCGGGGATAGCGAGCGCCGCAACGCCTGGTTGAAATGGAAACCTAATGATAACGCTACCGGTTACACCGTTTATTTCGGCATAGCACCTGATAAATTGTACAACAGCATGATGGTTTACGGCAAAAATGAATACTACTTTAACGGGATGGATAAAAGCCTGCCATACTATTTTCAGATAGAGGCGTTTAATGAAAATGGGATATCGGCGAGGACTAAAGTTGTGAAGGTGGAATAGTGTAAGCTACATCCTGTCATCCTGAACGATAGCGAAGGATCTTCTTCGATAAGTAAAGCGAACATACAGGGCAGAGAAGATGGCTTCGTGCTTCAGCATGACAAATTTTTTTTACCTTGTCATCCTGAGCGATAGCGAAGGATCTTCTTCAACAGGCAAATCCGCTATACAGATCGAAGAAGATGCTTCGTACCTCAGCATGACAGGGTGGTGAAATAGAAACTTTTTCATTGAAAAGGGTATCTCAATCCCCCATAATAATAAAACCGTGTTATTAGATCCCCTATGCTAAAAACCATATTCCCCCTCGTTATAACCATAATGCTTGGCATCACCGTCAAAGCCCAGCAAGCCGATAGCACCCTGAAAAAATCGCCGGTAAAAACTTTGAGTGATAAACAGTTTACCCAATTGATTAGCGGTGAGTATTTGTTTGATGATATTGAGCAGGTAGCAAAGCTTAACCATTACCCAATGCCCGATGCTGCCCTGAAGTTTAAAAAGGAGCTAAGTCTGAGTCCCATTCAGGTTACCAAAATCACCGCCATTGCTGCCGAACTGCACCGTAAACGGATGGAGATGGGCAATTTCATTGTTACCAACGAAACCACGCTTGATAAACTGATGAAAAAAGGAACGGATAATGGCAGCATTATTTTTTACTCCAACCGCTCGGGTTTATATTATGGCGAGCTCAGGAATGCCATTTTACAGGCTTGTTTAGGTACAGGTAACGCGCTGGCACCGCAGCAAATCACAAAGTTGGAAACACTCACTGCTCATAATTGAAAATATCCCGTTTGATTTGCTTAATTTAGCGCCTCCAAATAAAGTGTATGAAGATTACGTTTGATTTTGAAAAACCACTGGCTGAGTTACAGCAGCAAATAGAGAAGGTAAAGCAGGTTGAGGAAAAAAACAAACTCGACATGTCGGCAACCGTTGCTGAACTGGAAGGAAAGCTGGAGGAAACCAAAAAAGATATATATGCCAACCTTACAGGCTGGCAAAAAGTACAGATCTCCCGTCACCCCGAAAGGCCGTATACCCTGCAATACATCGAGCTGATGTGCGATGATTTTATTGAACTGCATGGTGATCGTACCGTTGGTGATGATAAAGCTATAATCGGCGGTTTCGGTACGCTGAACGGCCAAACAGTAATGTTTATCGGTCACCAGAAAGGCCGTAACACCAAGGAGCGCCAGTACCGTAACTTTGGTATGGCTAACCCTGAAGGATACCGTAAAGCTTTAAGGTTGATGAAAATGGCCGAAAAGTTCAACAAGCCTGTTGTTACCCTGATAGATACTCCCGGAGCATTCCCCGGTTTGGAAGCTGAAGAACGCGGACAAGGTGAAGCTATCGCCCGCAACCTGCTCGAAATGTCGGTACTGAAAGTGCCGGTGATCTGCGTGATCATTGGCGAAGGTGCATCAGGTGGCGCATTGGGTATTGGTATTGGTGATAGGGTACTGATGCTGGATAACTCCTGGTACTCCGTGATCTCTCCCGAAAACTGCTCAACCATCCTTTGGAAAACCTGGGAAAATAAAGAACGTGCTGCCGAAGTGCTTAAACTAACCTCGACAGAGATGTTGAAAAACAAACTGATCGACGGTGTGATCAAAGAGCCGCTTGGTGGTGCGCACCAGGATCCCGTTGCTATGGCCGGCATCCTCAAAAAACAATTACTAAAAGACCTCAAAACCCTTAAAGAGCGTAATATCGACGAGCTTGTAGCCGAGCGTATTGACAAGTTTTGCTCAATGGGCGTGGTTAATGAATAATATTTATCTGCTTTGATACGGAGAGCTGCCTTAGGGCGGCTCTTTTTGTTTGAGTACTATATCTAAAAAACATGTCATTGCGAGCGTAGCGCGGCAATCTCGTAGCCAATGCATATTCGATATGCTAAGCTACGAGATTGCTTCGTCGTGCCTCCTCGCAATGACATGGGTTTTGTTTATTCGCTATGCTGCTTTCATCTTCCAAATAACCTGTAGCTTCAAATGAGCGCAAGGAATAATTAAAACTAATCCACCCCATAATAGTCGCAAATGCCCCTTACAGGGAAGTTAGTTTTGATGGTAAATTTGATCATCAATTAAACCATTCATTATGAAGACTGAAGAATCAGAAAGCCCTTTTGGCAAATTGGGTAATCCGGCCCGGCGTGCATTGGCCAATGCAGGTATTACATCATTGCTTGAATTATCAAAACTTACCGAGAAGGAGTTTTTGCATTTGCACGGTGTTGGCAAAAGCTCGGTGCCGGTAGTGAAAGAGAAAATGAAAGCGGCCGGGTTAAGTTTCAGAGAATAAAAGATCAAAAGCAACCGGATTGGCTTTTTAAATGGGTAGTGGTTTTAATATAAATCACTGTAACTTGTATGCTGAAGTTTGCGTCACACCTCTAAAATACAAAACCTATGAAACGCCTGATCCTTTTGCTGTTTTTGCTTCCGGTTTTAACAGCTTGTGCCCAGCAAATAAATACTGTTAAGCTTGATAGCCTGTTTGCTTCACTTGCCAAAAATGATGAAGCAATGGGGAGTATCGCCATAACAAAAAACGGGAAGTTAGTATATCAAAAAGCAATGGGGTACGCGGTAACCGAAAGCAATACCGTGGCTAATGAAAATACCGAGTATCATATCGGTTCCATAACCAAAATGTTTACCGCGGTTCTGGTTTTTCAGCTCATTGAAGAAAATAAGCTTTCTTTAAATGATACGCTTTCCAGGTTTTTTCCTCAATTGCCCAATGCAGCTAAGATCACCATAAGTAACTTGCTTTATCACCGCAGTGGTCTTCCTAATTTCACAAATGATACCAATTTTCCTGATTGGATGGATAAACCTAAAACACATGAGGAGTTACTGGGGTATATTATTGGCCGGAAGCCTGATTTTGAGCCGAACGCCCGGGCCGATTATAATAATTCCAATTACCTGGTATTGAGTTATATTATTGAAAAGGTTTGCAAAAAAACTTATAAAGAGGTTTTAAAACAAAATATAACCGACAGGCTAAAGCTTACCAAAACATATTATGGCGTTGACGCTGTGCTGCATCCAAATGAAAGTGCCTCATACACTTACTTTGATAATAAATGGAAAAAGGAAAAGGCCGCCGACCTGAATAATTATTGCGGTGCGGGAGCAATAGTTTCAACACCGGCAGATCTGGCCAAATTTATTGATGCATTGTTCAATTATAAACTGGTAAAAAAGCAAAGCCTCGAAAAAATGAAAACCCTGGTTGATGGCTACGGAATGGGGTTGTTCCCATTTGAATCCGGCGCAAGAAAGGGGTATGGACATAACGGGAAAACAGAAGGCTTCGCTTCCTCACTCACCTATTATCCTGATGAGAAATTGGCAGTAGCCTATTGCACCAATGGTGAGGTTTATCCCAAAGCCGATATTTTAAATGGTGTTTTAAGTATTTGTTTTAACACGCCATACGTGATACCAACATTCCAGGCGCTTAAATTAAGCGCTGCCGAACTGGATAGGTATTGCGGTACCTATTTATCAAAACAGCCGCCGATTGAAGTGATCTGTACAAGAAAGGATAGTGTTTTAACACTGCAAACCAAAGGACAGATTTTTACTGTGGAGCCGGTTGAAAAGGATAGGTTTATGAATAAGCAGTTTGGGTTTTTCTTTGATTTCGACTTATCGAAAAAGCAATTGGTAATAGAACAGGGCAGTGTTAATTATTACCTCGACTTAAATAAGTGAACCCCTGTGCCTTCCCGCACAGGGGTTTAAAGCTTACAGTATATAATATACGTCGGCTTTAGCGGCGGCAGGTTGCACTGCTGCCTTTTCACTCTCATGTTTATCGTTAAGCATCTGCTTCAGATCGCGTTCAATGGTTTGCGATATGGCAGTTGTTGGGGTATCTGTTGGTTTGTTTTCAAATGGGTCCTGCAGATGGATAGCCATTTTCTCTACCAGTAAAAATGCTGCTGCTATAGCTATGATCAGCGGTACTTCAAACATACCGAAGAACTCTATCAGACCAAAAGGCAACAGTATAATGAACAGGTAAAGGCAAAAATGGATATATAAACTGTAGGTAACCGGGAACACCGTGTTCTTGATCCGCTCGCATTTACCCATGGCATCGCACAGGCGGGTAAGCGTACCGTCTATCTGCACCTGCTGATAATCATTCAGCCATCCGTTTTTGTAAGCCAGCTTCAGGTCGAGCCCGTGTAGCTTTAGCAAACTGTTAGGCATGTTTGTAAAACGATGGGTGAATTTTACCTCTTCTTCGACTAACAGATGAGCATTTTTAGCATAGGGGTCCTGTTTACGTAACGATTGGCTCAAGCCATAGCACCATGCTATCTGCCGTTTAACGAACCGTTTTTTGAAACCTTCTATTTCTTCGCAGGCAGCATTAT
Source organism: Mucilaginibacter sp. (assembly GCF_036383575.1). GTDB lineage: Bacteria > Bacteroidota > Bacteroidia > Sphingobacteriales > Sphingobacteriaceae > Mucilaginibacter. Next base: position 12,712 of record NZ_DASVOB010000579.1, on the reverse strand, counting down.
CGCCATCTAAAAAAGTGATCAGTTCGCGGGTAAGCGATCTTGAATCGTTTACGATTGCTCCCCAAATGCTCCGGGCCTCCCACCAGCGGTCATAGGCCTGGTTTGACCGGAAGGCCAGCAACAATGATATGATGGTAGCCAATATAGCCGGAACGGCGATTGGGATTGAAATGCGGTACTCGGGGAAAAAACGATGGAACAAGGCTATAGATACCGCATAAACGGCAACCAGTAAAAGCTCATTCTTGATTTTCCCTACCACATATTTTACCGGGATATTTTCTTTCAATAGCATAGATTATCTTTTTAAATGAATTTGATAAATGTTAAACTTCCAGTAATTCGTGTTCGGTTTGGGTTTTAAGTACAGTTAAAGGCTGCTTCACTTCAGCTTTAAGGGTGATCATTTTGTACCTGCTCCGCTCCATTAGGATGCAGGGATCAAAGCTGTTTGGTGTTAACCTTTGGTAGCTATGATTTTCAGGCATTGCTATCAGGTCGATCTCTTTTGCTTCGAGATAGTTTTTAAACACAGCTACTGTATTGCCGTAAAAAAAGTCGGGTGTGATGTTAGTGATCTGATTCGCATAATCGGATTTAAGCATGGTACAACCGGCATAAAATTCATCGCTGATGAGCTGGTATTCCCTGCTGCGGCGGGACAGCAATAACAGATCGGATATAGAATCGGAGAGTTGCAGAAAATGAACGAGCGATATATTCAGTTTTTCTTTGGGATAGCGCTCTGCTAAAACAGGTATAATGTTTAATGATGATAAAGTGAAATCAGACGGGATGATGATGTTCAGTGTTTTCATAATGATACCTTTTTTGTGTTTACTACTGTTTGTTGATACAATAGTCGGTACCAGGCATTAAAGCGGTTTAAGAGGGAAATTAGAATTTGATTAGAGTTTGTTTTTTGTTATTCTGAGCGATAAGAAAGGATCTTCCGCGGTAAATATGGCAAATATACGGAGCGAAGGGCATGTTTTGGCTAAGGTTACCCATAATATGAATGTTCCCGTCAGCAGGTGAGCTTCGGGTGAAAGCGGGTAGAACGATGGTGGCCTTGAGCGCAGGAAAGGGCATAGCAAGTTTTTGCAGAAGGGTGGGAAAGCGCGAGCGCAGCGGGGCAAAATAATTGCAGCCGTGGTTCTGCCCGGTTTGCAGGGCAAAGGCCTGTGCGGCAAAGAAGCCTATCTGCTGACTTGACTTTTTGGATACTTTTGTGTCAAGACAAAAGTATCTGGCCCCGCGCGGCCAAGAGCGCGACGATGTAAGTTCATTACGATAAAGCCCGTTACCTGCCTGTTTGGGATTATTAATAATTATAATTTTTTTTATAGGTATTAATGAGTGCCCTTCGGTCGGTAGTCTTCGTGCCTTATAATGACATTATCTTAAGTTGTTGATTATTAATTGTATTTTAAAAGTAGGCTTATAAATATGGGCGTTGCCTCCGGCCCGTGCTATCCGCTCATACTGCACGGGCATTAGCCACGAGGCCGGTATCCGCTCCTATCACTAACGCGGCCCCGCACACCATCGCTAAGATATATTTTATATATCACCGTATTTTTTTCAGGACTTCCCTGATGCTTTTAACTTTTCTCTTCACGATAAACCGGCAGCATCACCCTGATCTCGGTGCCTTCGTCTTGTTTGGAGATAATGCCGATGTTGCCCTTATGCAGGCGTACAATGTTTAGTGCGAGGGGAAGGCCCACACCGTGCCCCTCGTATTTGCCGGTATTGGAGGCCCTGAAGAATGGCTCAAAAATATGCTGCAACTCGCGTTCGGGGATACCGATACCTTCGTCTTTCACACTAAAAATGATGCTGTTATTTTCGGCATATACTTTAAGTACTACCGGCTTGTTTTCAGAATATTTACAGGCGTTGAGGCCGATATTACTTATAGCAAGTTTAAGGAGATTGATGTTCCCCTGTGTTACCAAACTATCCACATCATCGGGCAGCGATGAAAAATCAATGCTAAGCTTATTTGTGGGGATGATATGGTCGACAGCTTCTTTAACCATAAACGCCAGTTCATCGGCGCGCACCTGTTCCCAGTTCTGTTTTTTTCCGTCGAACCCGCTTTGCGCCAGCCCCAGTAAACTGGTAATAATATCCTGTAGACTTTGAGTGCCGGTCAAAATCTCATTCAGGTTTTTACGCAGATCGGCACCGGGATTGTCGATATTTTTGAGCGAGATCTCGGCCTCGCCTTTAATAATGGCCAGTGGCGTACGCAACTCGTGCGATGCATTGCTGATGAAATTGTTCTGGGTTTCAAAAGCAGTTTCCAGCCTGTCGAGCATGTTGTTGAACGTTTGGGTAAGCTCAGCTATTTCGTCTTTACCGTTATAATCTTCCAGTCGTAAATGCAGGTTGCTGGCCGTAATGGTGTTTACTTTTTTGATGATTTTACGTACGGGCTTAAAAGTATGATAAGAAAAACGGCGACCGATGAGATAAACAATGAGTATCGAGATCAGGAAACTGACGATCAATACCTGCTCAAGATCATTAAGTTCACTAAGGCCCGACGGGTTGGTTGCAGAAACTACGATAATAGCGTCCCCCTCCGGAAAGTGGAATATATTGCCGGCGTAAAATACATTGGCGGCTTTAAACCTTGATTTTCCGTTGGTAATGATATTATCTATCAGCCGGCGCGGAACGCCTTTTACCGTTTTGCCTTTGGTATAAACGTCGGGTTTAATAATGTATTGTTTTTCGTCAATAAGGCGTTCAAGGTAACGCTGGCGTATTTCCCGGTACATGCCCAGGCTATCGCGGTCATTAAGGTGATGGATCTGTGAGGAGATGTTTACACGTGTTTCCAGTCGTTTGTAAAAATCGTCGAAGGTAAACTGGTGTACAAAATAAAAAATGGCCCCGCTGAACACTAAAATTACTGATACCGTTAAGGCAAGGAATAACAGTGCGACTTTTTTTTGAATGGTCATGCAGCGTTATTTTTAAAAATATACCCCATGCCAATAACGGTGTGGATGAGCTTGGGCTCAAAATCTTTATCCACCTTTTTACGCAGGTAGTTAATATATACGTCGACCACGTTGGTGCCCATGTTAAAGTCGATGTTCCAAACGTGCTCCAATATTTCGATGCGGCTAAGCATGTGGTTTTTGTTTCGCACCAAAAACTCAAGCAGCCGGTATTCGGTGGCGGTAAGCTCAATGGTTTTGTTGCTCCTTTTAACTGATTTTTCGTCGGTATTGATCACCAGATCGGCAACCTGTATCAGGTTTGATGGCTGTGCGAGGGCGGTATTACGCCGGGCCAATGTGCGGATACGGGCGTTAAGCTCGGCCAGACTGAAGGGTTTAACCATGTAATCGTCGGCACCGCTATCCAGCCCCACTACTATATTTTCGGTAGTACCCAGGGCAGTGAGCATTAATATGGCCGCCTGCTGGTTGGCCTGCCGCAACCTGCGGCAAATTTCTATACCGTTAATGCCTGGAAGCATAATGTCCAGAATGATCAATTGAAAATCCATTTTGGTGGCCATCTCCAAACCTGTTGTGCCATCAAGGGCAACACTTAATTCGTGGCCTTCGGCGGTTAGGTCGCGCTGGATAATGGATACCAGTTTGGGTTCGTCTTCTATGAGCAGGATCTTCATTGCGGCAAATATAAATTACACATAGTATAAACAATAAATAACGGTGATGTTTTAATTCAATTCATCAGGAATATCAGTAAATTAATGCAATAATAAATGCCTTATCCAATATGCCTGATCCTTTTAAAATCATCAGAAATTTAGCCTGTTTTGTACTTGTTTTAGCTGTATTTGGTTGTAATCATACAACTAAGAAACCTGATAAAAAAGTTGTGAAAAGGACGCAGAAAGTAAAACCGAAAGAATATAAGGAGATCAAATATACGGAGCCTCAGCTTATCGCTTTTTTTGATAGCGTTGGGAAGTTGCCGGTACAGCCTTTAGTGAACAAAGTTGCTTTCTATGCAGATTCTGTTTTTAAGGATTTTATAAAACCGATGAGCAGGCAGCTTTCCGCAACCGATTTTGACTTGCTGAAACGGGCTATAAAAGCCAAAAGGATAAATGCGCGTATGGCGAAGCAAATTTTTGGAGAATTTACTGCGGATAGCAATTGTAATATGAACGGATTGTTTGATTCGGTAAAAAAGGGCTACGTTTATTTGAAAATCTATCCATTTATCCGGAATAAAAACAGGTATGATGAGTTTGCCGTTAGTGTGGCAGATGGATGGCATTGCCTGGGAGCTATGATCTATTATTTTAGAGGAAGTAAGATAATAGCTAAGCAGGAGTTTTCACGGGATGCAACCGAACCTGAATATTTTACCAATACAGATGGCGAAAATATTGTTTACGCGACATATGAGTTTTCTCGTGGCTCGGGCGTTTGGTGGTATAACTATTTTTTTTACAAGTACGATGGTGATAAACTGATCCCGGTATTAAATGAACTTGGCAATGGAAATGTGCAGGGGAGTTGGATAGGACGTGTTATATGGTTGGATGCAACTGTGGAACGAACTAATCCATTAACCTTAAAAATGGTTTACTATAATCAGTTTGTTAAGGAGGATAGAACGAGTTGGGGGCCGATGGTTATTAATGATTCAACCCTGGTGAGTTATAAATGGGATGAAAAATCCAGGAAACTTATCGGGCAATACGAAAAATCTAAAATTAGTAAGTCCCAAATTTTATCGTACTACCTCAATGATAATGATTTTCTGTTTATTAAATCATTCCATGAGCCATTAAAGAAAGCACTAAATGATAAGGAAAACAGGCCCTTAATATTGAGATATCTTACTAATGTAAAAGCCTATCAGGATACAGCCGGTAGGTGACTTTCTAAAACTGGTTGAAGTTTAGCGACAGCTAAACTTCAACCAATGCTTGGAGCATATATTAAATTTAAACAACAGCTATATATTCAACAGATAGAATAACATTATAAAATAAAAGGGATGAGTTTGATAGTTAGTTATGATGATGTTGAACAAAAAGGTACTGATGCAGGCGGTGATATAATTTATTATTATAAGAACGAACCTTTAACTGGAATAATTAAAGACTATAAGGATGGTGTATTAGTGGGCGAAGCTGAATTTACAGATGGGCACAGAGGAGGCATTCAAAGGGAATATAATTATCCCAGCGGAATATTAGTTGAAGAATATCTTATACAATTTAACAAATTGGAAGGTTCGTTTAAAAATTGGGACAACAACGGCATTTTAAAAAGTCATACAGTTTGGCAAAATGGGAAATGCGTGCAAACGATCCTGTGATGATTAAGTAAGATTATTTGTTTGAAATAAATGCGGCTTAATCCGGTTACTGGTCGAAGTTTAGCGGCAGCGTAACTTAGTCCTAAAACCGTGGAAGCATTTTGCTTCCGTGACTCAGATTAAAAAGCTCAATTCAAATGCTGGTTAGATAGGGGTTCTCAAGCTGAAAGCTTGAGCTATTTTAGGACGAAGTTACGCTATCGCTAAACTTCGACCAGTTCTTATTTTTTTTATAGGGCAAAATAAAAATGCCCGCTTTGGGCGGGCATTTTTCAAATATCAAAAGGGAACTTATCTCTTTCCTGTCACTCCAAATTTCTTTTCAAAGCCACTTAATTGGGCGCTGAACTTGTTAAACAATTGGGGCTGCTTGTTCTGTTTGGCAAACTCAACCAATCCACCCAAAATCTGCATTGAATATTGCAGATCGCGATTTTCGAGGTTGATTTCGCCTTTTTGCAGCAGGGCGTAGCTGTAGCCAAGCTGATTGTTAACATAATCATCAACAAGGCCCGCCAGTTTATTACCCAACTGAATATCATTTAAACGGTATGCGTTTTCTATCATGTAATATTTGCGCACTGCTATCTCTAACGAGTTAATGGTTGTTGGCATTACCTCGTCATATTTTTTAAGCACTTTACGGGCCGAATCAGGTTTGCCTGCTTTTGCCAGGTCGTCGGCCAGGGTTGAATAAAGCCTGGTGATGAGCGGGTAAAACATGGTCATTGATTCATGGTCAAGATAAGTGGCGTTTTTCATGTTGCCCCATTTGTATTTGGTCATCATGTTCTCATACATTTTAGCGGTGTTGCTGGCTTCAAGCGCACCAACAGCGGTGTCGGGTTTTAACGGCAGCAAACGGTATGCGAAACCTTCGTTGTACATGTATTTATCCAAGCCTATCATATTGCTGTTAGGTACGGTCACCGAAAAATAGATAGGGCGCTTCCAGTCGTTGTGCGATAAGATATCCATCATAGCAAGCACATCTTTGGTAACATAACGACCGCTGAATGTCCAGTCCATTTCAGGGGCTATTTTAGCTTTATCAGCCGATGCTACAGTGCCGGTTTTAACTACTTCATCGGGGTTAACAGTAAGCTTGAATTTGTTGGTCGGCAGGTAATTGGCAACATCGCCGTTGTTATACTCAACCATGGCTTCTTTTTTATCAGAAGTGATAAAATCAAAAACATCTTTTAATTCAGTTGCCTCCGGAATTTTCTGATCATTAAAATAGATGACATCGCGTACGCCAGGTTTAAATTTATCATTAGGCATACTGATAGGCAATGGCTCCGATTCGTTCATCTTGTTTTTCATACCGCGGATATACCAGTCGGTACCTAACAAGCTCAGGTTTACAATACGCACATCGGGACGTACATTTTCAACCTCCTGGATGTACCAAAGCGGGTAGGTATCATTATCGCCATAGGTAAACAAAATAGCATTTGGCGCGCACGAGTTAAGGTAGTTATAAGCCATATCATGCGGCGTAAGCTTGGTTGAGCGGTCGTGATCATCCCACTCCTGGTTAGCCATCAGTAAAGGCGCTCCCAACAAACAAACCACGGTAGAAATAATAGCGCTTACCTTTGCATTAAGTTTTTTGCTTAACACGTCGGCAATGCCTATTACTCCTAAGCCAATCCATATAGCAAAGGCGTAAAAGGAACCGGCGTAGGCATAATCACGCTCGCGGGGTTGTAGCGGGTCCTGGTTTAGATAAAGTACAATGGCTAAGCCGGTACAAACAAACAGAATGGCAACAACACCGGCTTCGCGCTGGTTACGCGCAAAATGAAATACAGCACCAAACAAGCCGATGATAAGCGGTAAAAAGAACAGGCGGTTATAGCTTTTGCTTTGCGTAACCGAGTAGGGCAGGGCTTTGTTAAAATTCCAGCCGCTGATCCATTCGCCATCGGCACCAGAATTTAAGCTCTGACCGTCGAGGTCATTAGCCCGGCCTGCAAAGTTCCACAGGAAATAACGGGTGTACATTTGGTTAATTTGCCATTTGGCGAAAAAGCTGATGTTGCTTCCAAAGGTAGGGTGTTCGCTTTCACCAAGACCTGTCCACTCGCGGTAAAAGTCCGGGTGACCGGGCTTATCGCTAAACATCCGCGGGAATATGGTATTGCGGTCATAAACCGTATTTAATTTTTTACCGGCAACCTCATATTTGGTTTGGCCGCGGCGATAAATATTAGCGCCTTCGGTTTGTGCTGTAGCTTCCGAATCAAAAAACTGACCGTATAATAAAGGAGTATCGCCGTATTGGTCGCGGTTAAGGTAGCTGTTTAGGGCGAAGGCATTTTCAGGGTCGCTGTTGTTCAGGTTGGGGTTAGCCTTTGCTCGTACAACGATCATCACAAACGAGCTGTAGCCAAACAGGATAAACAGCAGGCAGATCAAAAAGCTGTTGAGCGCAAAGCGTTTTTCGCGGATCTTTACTACATATTCTAATAAGGCTAAAACACCTACGCTTATTACAAGACCAATAATGCCGCCGCTGATACCTAATATCAAAACAAAACATACCGCAGCTAAAATAATAGCAGGCTTAACCGGGTTTATGGTATAGTAAATGCCCGCAACAATGGTAACAATGAGCAGCACAAAAAACACAACTGCCCCGCTGCCAAAGCCCATACCCAGGGTGTTTACAAAAAGCAGATCGGAAAAGGCAGCGCCTTTTACAGTATATTGTATAACTCCCCAAAGCACAAATGCCAATGCCACAACGCTTGCCAAAAAGGTAAGCAGCGTACCTTTTGTAGTAACATTTTTTACCCTGCGGAAATAGATCACCAGGCCAATAGCCGGGATCACCAGCAGGTTTAATAAGTGGATCCCTATAGAAAGGCCCATAACATAGGCAATAAAAACTATCCACCTGTCGGCATGAGGCTCTTCTGCATGGGCATCCCATTTCAATATCGCCCAAAATACGATGGCCGTACAAAGTGATGATTGCGCGTAAACCTCTGATTCAACTGCCGAAAACCAGAATGTATCCGACCAGGCGTAGGCCAAAGCACCTACAATACCTGAGCCTATAATGAGGATGAGATTGGTAACAGTAAGCTGCTCCTGTGTTTTAACTAAAAGCTTTTTGGCCAGGGCCGTGATGGTCCAAAACAAAAACATGATGGTAGCGCCGCTGGCCAGGGCCGATGCCATATTGGCCCAGTAAGCCACTTTGGTATTATCGCCCAGGGATAGCAGGGTGAATACCTTGCCTATAATGGTAAATAATGGTGCACCAGGCTGATGGGCTACCTGTAAGCGATAGATACAGGCAATAAATTCGCCGCAATCCCAGAAGCTTGATGATGGCTCAAGGGTTAAAATGTAAGTTACTGTGGCAATAATAAAGGCTATCCAGCCAAATATATTGTTGAGTTTTTTGTAATTCATGATTGGACGCTATGTGAAAAACAGGATTAATGCAGCCGAAAATAGTAAAACTATTGGGATGTTGCCATCAAAAACGGGCTTTTGCGACCGGTTTTAAATTTATTTTGCTGTATTTGAGCTGATAACGAAATTTTTTAAAATTCTATTTTGAGAATCAAATATTCGCGCTATATTTGCATTCCTTTTCGGGGAGTAAAACAAACCAAAGGAGATTGCCTGATAGTATAATGGTAGTACGACGGTTTTTGGTACCGTTTGTCTAGGTTCGAATCCTGGTCGGGCAACAATAAAAATTTCGGATTTCGGCTTTTTATTTCGGATTTATTCCGTTTTGAAAATTTGAAATCCGAATTGTGTTTTATAACGGTTGTATTTGCAAAAGATCAACGGTGAAGGACAGGTAAATCCGAAATCGAATATCCCAAATCCAAAACAAAATGCCCTTACAATTTAACCCGGTTAAATTATTTGCAGGATCAGGCTCGCAGGAGCTTGCGCATCTTATAGCTGATGCTTATGGTCGTGAATTAGGTGAAGTTGTAATATCGCGTTTTAGTGACGGTGAATACCAGCCGCATTTTAATGAATCTGTAAGGGGATGCGATGTTTTCCTGATCCAGTCTACCCACCAGCCTACCGATAATTTAATGGAATTACTGATGATGATTGATGCCGCCCGCCGTGCATCTGCCCATTATGTAAACGCCGTTATCCCTTATTTTGGTTTGGCGCGTCAGGACAGGAAAGACAAGCCACGTGTTGCCATTGGCGCAAAACTGGTAGCTAACCTGCTGGTAGCAGCCGGTATTAACCGTATCATGACCATGGATTTGCACGCAGCGCAGATCCAGGGCTTTTTTGATGTTCCGGTTGATCACCTGGATGCTTCCATCATTTTTGTGCCTTATATCAAAAGCCTTGGTTTAGGTCACCTTACTATTGCATCGCCTGATATGGGCGGTTCATACAGGGCCCGGAGCTTTGCCAAGTTCTTTAATGCCGAAGTGGTAATTTGCGATAAACGCCGTAAACGCGCCAACGAAATTGAAGCCATGACGCTGATTGGTGATGTTACCGATCAGGACATTGTGCTGATAGATGATATTTGTGATACTGCCGGTACCCTTGCAAAAGCTGCCGGACTGATCATGGAGCGTGGTGCACGCAGCGTACGCGCGGTTTGTACCCATCCGGTATTATCAGGTAAGGCTTATGAAACTATCGAAAACTCGGCATTAACCGAACTGATAGTTACAGATACTATACCGCTTAAACACAGCAGCCCTAAAATCAGGGTGCTTTCAACCGCCGAACTGTTTGCAAAAGCGATAAGCAATGTAAACGAACACGGTTCGATAAGTACCTTGTTTAAGGTGGAGTAAGCCCCTCCTAAATCCTCCCCGGTTGGGAGGACTTGAAAAAAAGGCCGAGTAAATGAATTAAAATCTCCTTATCAAAGCCCCTCTCCCCCAGAGAGGGGTTGGGGTGAGGCTTTAAATAAACAAATAAATAAAAATGAAATCAATTGCTATTAGCGGTTCTCTAAGAGAGAACGTAGGGAAAAGAGACGCGAAAGAGCTGCGTTACAATGGCCTGGTGCCTGCAGTTCTTTATGGTGGTGCTACACAAACCCACTTTGCAGTGTCCGCAGCTGATTTGAGAGCCGTAGTTTACACTCCGGTTGTTCATTTCATCAACCTGGAAATTGCTGGTGTTACTTCACAAGCCATCATCCAGGACATTCAGTTCCACCCACTAACTGAAAAGATCACTCACGTTGACTTTTTATTGTTAGATGAGAAAAAACCTATCGCCATCGAGATCCCTGTTAAATTAACCGGTACTTCTCCAGGTGTTAAAGTAGGTGGTAAACTGGTTCAGAAATTAAGGAAACTGCGTATCAAAGCGCTTCCTAAAGATCATCTTGATGCTATTGAAGTAAGCATCGAATCTCTTGAAGTAGGTAAATCAGTAAAAGTATCTGATATTAAATTAGATAACTTAACTATCACCAACGCTAAAGAAGATACCATTGTTTCTGTAACTACCTCACGTGCATTACGTCAGGCTGAACAAGAAGCAGCTTCAGGTAAAAAATAATTGCCCCCTAACCCCCTAAAGGGGGAACAAGAGGTGAAACAAAAAACAGCGGTAGAGCAATCTATCGCTGTTTTTGTTTAAGCAATAAATAATATCTTCGCATAAAAATTAAGAAAATCAAATTCCCCCTTCAGGGGGGTAGGGGGCATGAAATATTTAATAGTAGGTTTAGGAAATATCGGTCCGGAGTATGCCGATACAAGGCATAATATCGGTTTTATGGTGTTGGATGAGTTGGCTAAACAGGAGGGGGCAAGGTTTCAAAACTCGCGCCTGGCCTACTATACCGAAGTATCGCACAAAGGCCGCACGCTGTGCCTTGTTAAACCTACCACCTACATGAACCTGAGCGGCAAAGCCCTTAACCATTGGATGAAGGACTTGAAGATCCCTATTGAAAATGTACTGGTCATTGTAGATGATATCGCTCTGCCGCTTGGTACACTGCGTCTTAAACCCAAAGGCAGTGCTGCCGGTCATAATGGTCTTAAAAATATTGAAGCTACCCTTGGTCATAGTAACTACGCCCGTTTGCGATTTGGTGTAAGTGATAACTACCCGAAAGGCCGCCAGGTTGATTATGTGCTGAGTGGTTTTGATAAAGATGAGCAACCCGAACTTCCGGCACTGATCGATCGTTCGATAGAGATGATCAAGAGCTTTGCTACCATTGGTACCGAACTTACCATGACCCGATATAATAAGTAACAACGCCGTTACAAACTAATAAATTAGTTAAAAAAGCGTTCAAATCGTAATTCGTGTTGTAACACACGCAGGTGTTCTTACGTCTTTTAAACCTAAATAACCTTATGAAACAAATCCTGTTAACGGTACTTTGCTGTTACTTTTCTACGCTCTTATTTGCTCAAACCAAAGCCCCCGCTGTTCCTGCGGTTCCCAATATCATTGTAAAAGGTATTATTATTGATTCGGCTGTAAACAAACCTATGGGTTATGTTACCGTTGCCCTGCAGGATGCCGCTACCAAAGCCCCGGTGAAAAGTACCCTGGCAAAAGACGACGGTAGTTTTGAACTCAAAGCGCCCGAAGGTAAAACTTACCAGTTGGTAGCTGTATTTATAGGTTATGCTACTAAAACTATTCCCGTTAAACTTACAGGGTCTACATTTAATGCAGGCAGGATCCTGCTTTCGGCATCGAGCAAGCAATTGAAGGAAGTTACTGTAACCGCGGTAAGACCGGTGATGAAACAGGAGGTTGACCGTCTCAGCTACGATGTACAGGCCGACCCGGAAAGTAAATCCATTACCGCGCTGGATATGATCAGGAAAGTGCCTTTACTTTCTGTGGATGGCAACGACGTGATCAAGCTGCGTGGAAATGATAATTATAAAATCCTGATCAACGGTAAGGAATCGGCCATGATGGCCAAGAATCCGTCGGATGTGTTAAAATCGATGCCGGCTGCCAATATCGAAAAGATTGAAGTGATCACCACACCGCCTGCAAAATATGATGCAGAGGGCCTGGCGGGGATCATCAACATCATCACCAAAAAAAATGCCGACCAGGGATATAACGTAAGCATCAACACCGGCTATAACAATGTTTATGGTGAGCGCGCAAATGTAAACCTAACCGTAAAGCAGGGGAAGTTTGGCTTTAGCGGGTATGCGGGGTATAACTACAGGCCGTTACGTACGTCATCGTTTGAGAACATGACCACTTTTTTTAAGCCGCAGTCAACCGATCCGCAGTCAACACTTAGTCAAACCGGTACAAGAGGCAACAGTGGTAAAAATCTGTACGGTAGCGGCGAGTTAAGTTATGAGGTTGATACCCTTAACCTGATTACCGGTATGTTTGATTTTTATAATGGAAAAAGTAATTC
>NZ_DASVOB010000578.1:0-3594 GCF_036383575.1 Mucilaginibacter sp. | reverse complement strand
CACCGTATGGCTATGGCCTTTGCGCCGCTTGCCCTCATCCTTCCGCAAATGGAATTTGAGAATGGTCCGGTAGTTGAAAAATCATATCCCGCTTTCTGGACTGATCTGGAAAAGCAAGGATTTGAAGTTGAGGCGAAGGAAGCTTAAAGCTGAAGGCAGAAAACCTAAAGCAAAAACATACAAAAACCACGTCATTGCGAGGCACGAAGCAATCGCCGATTAGCAGGTTCGCCTTGTATAGTTCGCGATTGCTTCGTGCCTCGCAATGACGGTTATAAATACTAACATCTCATATCTAAAACTATGGCAGGCAATTCATTCGGGCAATTATTTAGGATAACTACTTTTGGCGAATCACATGGCGAGGCCATTGGTGTAATTATTGACGGATGCCCGGCCGGCTTACAGGTTGATCTCGACTATATCCAGGGCGAACTGGATAAACGCAAACCAGGTCAATCTAAGATCACCACTCAGCGCAAAGAGAGCGATACGGTAAAGATCCTTTCAGGTGTATTTGAAGATAAAACTACAGGTACGCCTATTGCAATGCTGATCCCTAATGAAGATCAGCGTTCAAAAGATTATAGTCATAACGTAGATGTATTCCGCCCTTCACATGCCGACTATACCTATCAAACTAAATACGGCATCCGTGACCATCGTGGCGGCGGCCGCTCATCAGCCCGAGAAACTGCTGCCCGTGTTGCTGCAGGTGCTTTAGCGAAGTTGTTACTTAAAACACAAGGCATCGAGATTGTTGCCCATGTGAGCAGCGTAGGTAAAATCAATGCGCCTAATGTATTCATCAATGATCCGCTTGAATTTATTGAGGAACGCGAAAAGAACATTGTGCGTTGCGCCGATCCGGCTACTGCCGAAGAAATGATCGAATTTATTGATAGTGTGCGTAAAGACGGCGACACCGTTGGCGGCAAGATCAGCTGTTACGTAAAAAACTGCCCGGTTGGCCTTGGCGAACCTGTATTTGATAAGCTACATGCCGATTTAGGCAAAGCCATGCTGAGCATCAACGCCGTTCACGGCTTTGAGTTTGGCTCCGGCTTTGAAGGTAGCGAAATGCGTGGTTCCGAGCATAACGACATCTTCGTAAAATCACATTTAGGCGATATACAAACCATCACCAACTTCTCGGGCGGGATCCAGGGCGGGATCAGCAATGGTATGCCTATTGAGTTTAAGGTTGCCTTTAAACCGGTAGCTACCATCATGAAAAACCAGGCTACTATTGACAGCGAGGGCAACGCTGCTGAGATTTCAGGCAAAGGTCGTCATGACCCTTGCGTGGTTCCACGTGCGGTGCCTATTGTTGAAGCTATGGCAGCTCTTGTTTTAGCCGATCACTGGCTCAGGAACAGAAACGCTAAGTTGAGCTAAAAGCACTCTTTTAGCTTAAAGCAAAAAGGCCGAAAGCTTAAAGCGTTCTACTGAGAACCTTTAAGTTTTCGGCCTTTTATTTTTACCCAGTTTTTTGCTTTTGGCTTTCAGCTTTAAGCTTTCAGCTCAAATAAACTACCTTTGCAAAGTCATGCTTACCTCAATTATCCGATTATACAAACAAGCCTATAGCGGACTTTCTAAAAACAGCTGGTACCTGAGCATCGTAATGCTTATTAACCGCAGCGGTACTATGGTTGTACCTTTCATGACCATCTATACCATCAGGCAGCTGCATTTTACCATTGAGCAGTCGGGTTATATCATGGCTATTTTTGGAGTGGGCGCTGTGTCCGGAGGCTTTATTGGCGGTAAGCTGATCAACAAAATAGGCTTTTATGATTTACAGGTTGGTGCTTTGCTAACTGGTGGATTGCTATTTTTGATCCTTGGCTATCAAACCAAATTCATCAACATGGCTATCTTTACGTTAGTGCTGAGCATCTGCAACGAATCATTCAGGCCTGCCAACTCAACGGCCATAGCACATTATAGTACCGAAGAAAATAAAACACGTTCCTATTCATTAAACAGGCTGGCTACAAACCTGGGCTGGGCCTTTGGCGGTGGTTTAGGGGGCTTACTGGCCTCAATAAACTATCATCTACTTTTTTGGGTAGATGGTTGCACCAATATCGCTGCAGGTATATTACTCCTTACCTTAATGCCTCGTTCAAAAGTGGCCAAAACCATTAAGGAAGCTGCCGCCGGTTTTGAAGAAGTGGTTTCATCGGCTTATAAAGATGGCGTTTACCTGTTATTCATCTTATTAGCTACGCTGTTTGCAACCTGCTTTTTCCAATTCTTTATTATGCAGCCTGTGTTTTATAAAATACAATGGCATTTTAACGAGCGCTTTATCGGTTTCCTGCTGGCGTTAAACGGGATACTTATCGTTTTAATTGAAATGATACTGATCAACTGGCTTGAGGGCAAACGTCATCCATTGACCTATATTATTTCAGGGATCTTAGTTTCCGGCGCCGGCTTTGTGTTGCTTAATCTGATGCCTCACATACCATCGGTAGCTATATTGATCGTATGTATGATAACTTTGGGCGAAATGCTTTGCATGCCTTTTATGAACACCTTTTGGATCGGCCGCTCAAACGCGCGTAACCGGGGTGAGTATGCTGCTCTGTACAGCATGTCGTGGGCAGGCGCGCAAATTATTGCACCATTTTTGGGTAGCCAAGTTATTGCCTATGGTGGCTTTGAGCTTTTATGGTGGTTGCTGGGCGGTGTTTGCCTGGTTGTTGCCTGCGGATATTTGATCATGAGAAAATCGATACATATCAATAAACGGGTTCCTGTTTTACCTTAAACTGCTGTTATGAAAAAAGCAATCATATTAGATCTTGATAATACCATATACCCGGTTAGTTCCATCGCCGATCATTTGTTTAATGAACTGTTCAACTTTCTTGATCAGCATATTGCCGGCGAGGGTATCGATCATATCAACAAGGCAAAGGAGGATTTGAAACGGATCCCTTATCAAAAGGTAGCAGACAAGTACCAGTTTAGCGAAACCGTTAAAAACAAAGGCCTCGAACTGTTGAACAATATTGAGTATAAGCTACCAATGCAGCCCTTTGATGACTATAAACATATACGCGAAGCAAACATTACTAAATTCCTGGTTACCACGGGTTTTACCAAACTGCAATGGAGCAAGGTAAAAATGCTAAATATCGAAGCTGATTTTGAAGCTATCCACATCGTTGATCCGGAACTTTCCCCTCTGACAAAAAAAGATATTTTCGCTTCGATATTGGAGAAATACAATTATCAACTAGGGGATGTGCTGATTATTGGCGATGACCCTGAATCGGAGATAAAGGCTGCCCATGATTTAGGTATCGATACATTTCTGTATGATCCCGAAAATAAACACCCAGATGCCAAAGTAACCCATCGTTCAAAAAATTTGAAAGATGCAGCAATTATTGCAAATCAATAATTAGGAGGCACCTACGGAGCCTTAAAATTGTTTTTATTTTGCTATAAACATGGTACTCCTACGGAGTTGGGTCTATCTTGTCCTGCAATGAGTTTACATGCGGTCAACATGAAACTCCGGAGGAGTACCATGTATGTAGAATAAAACCCAGAGACCTTTAGGCTCCGTAGGTG
>NZ_DASVOB010000577.1:0-1526 GCF_036383575.1 Mucilaginibacter sp. | reverse complement strand
TCGGCGGCGCTGAGTTTGTTCTTTGCAAGCTTTTTTATCCATAAAGTTTTTTCATTCAGCCTATCATTAAAACGGAACCATGCAAACAGCGAACATCATAAACCAGGTAATTGAAGTTTCAAAACAAGCAGGTGATTTCATTAGACAGGAGCGTAAAGCGTTTGATCCTGATAGGATAGAATATAAAGGGCTCAACGATATGGTATCATACGTTGACAAAACCGCTGAAGAAACCATTGTAAAAGGCCTGAGCAAAATTTTGCCTGAAGCCGGCTTTATTACCGAAGAAAAAACAACCACCAAAATAGGCGAACGCTACAATTGGATCATTGACCCGCTTGATGGTACTACCAACTTCATCCATGGCGTACCTGCTTTTTCGGTAAGTATAGCTTTAAAGGAATATGACGAGCTGGTAGTCGGTGTGGTATACGAAATAAACCTTGATGAATGCTTTTATGCCTGGAAGGATGCGCCCGCCTACCTCAACGGCAAAGAGATCAGCGTAAGTAAAAACAACACAATTGGCACGAGTTTGCTTGCAACCGGCTTTCCATATTACGATTTTACCAAACAGGCGGCTTATATTGAATTGTTTACCGAATTAATGCGCAGTAGCCATGGCCTGCGCCGTTTAGGTTCGGCAGCGGTTGATCTGGCTTATACTGCCTGTGGCCGTTTCGATGCTTTTTACGAGTATAACCTGAATGCCTGGGATGTTGCTGCCGGTATTGTCATTGTTAAACAAGCCGGAGGTGAAGTAGTGAACTTTAAGGGCGGTTCTGAAGTATTGGATACTCGTGAGTTGTTGGCCACTAATGGCAGGATAACGGGGGAGATGTTGCAGGTGATACAGAAGCATTTTAAGTAGATATCTGATCACGTTTCGTCATTCATCACTACGTCCCGTATTCCGTTAACCCAAAATAGGTCTGCATCAGTTGAGAAATGCTGCGGATTAATGCATTTACACCATTATTGTTTAGCGTATCCTAAAAGCAATCCTTTATAAAGTTGCAATTGTCTCTTAAGTACATCTTGCTGATCCTTTGATAATGTCATTTGATCATTGCCGTTTTTTCCTTTAAAATGAATGATAACCTTGTCGGCTGTTGCGAGGCTTAATAACATCGGGATATCGCCATCGTGGATCATTTCATGACTATATGCCATAGCCTGACCTTCCATGGTGCCCCCAAGAGAAACGGGCTTATAATGCAGGTGTTTGTTGTCTATGATAAATGTCACGCTCTGTAAGTCTAATGCTTTTTTACCTCCGTATTGATACCCAAAATTAAGCAGGTATTCGCTATCGCTGTAGTTGATATTGATATACAAACCATTTACCTTATGTTTAAATATCGAATTTTTGTCGTCCACATTGGTTTCTTTTTTGGCATAGGTCAACCTGCTAACCTTTGCATTTTTATACAGTTTATTAAAAAGAGGCCGATCCACATTGATCATGGCTAATTCCTTTAGGCTGGCCTGTTCCGTTTGCGCCAGTTCAGTAGGCTGAGGCCGAT
>NZ_DASVOB010000576.1:0-4977 GCF_036383575.1 Mucilaginibacter sp. | reverse complement strand
TAACCCTGCTGGCCCTGCTGCCCGCAACTGCTGCGATAGCGCAAAACAAGTGGACAGAAAGAAAAGCAGGTGATATTGCTTTTGTTACCAATACCGGCGGACAAAACTTAGGTTACTCCACTTCATCCGGCGTGAAATTATTAACCGTTGATGGGCTTGCTTTTAAAGATCTGAACAAGAACGACAAACTGGATAAATACGAAGACTGGCGCCTGCCGGTTGATGAACGCGCTAAAGACCTCGCCTCAAAAATGAGCGTTGAGCAAATAGCAGGGTTGATGCTGTACAGTCGTCACCAGCCTATCCCGGCGGCAGCGGGTGGTCCATTTGCGGGGACTTATAACAATAAGGTATTTGCCGAAAGCGGGGCTAAAGCTTCCGATCTTTCCGATCAGCAGAAGCAGTTTTTAGCTAAGGATAATGTAAGGCATGTACTGGTAACATCGGTGCAAAGCCCGGAAATAGCTGCCCAATGGAATAACAACGCGCAGGCTTTTGTGGAAGGATTGGGTTTAGGGATCCCCAACAATAACAGCTCCGACCCGCGGCATGGTACCGTTGCAACTGCTGAATATAATGCCGGGGCAGGAGGGGCTATTTCCATGTGGCCCGGCTCGCTTGGATTGGCTGCAACTTTTGATCCGGAAGTGGTGAAGAACTTCGGCCATATAGCTGCGCAGGAATACCGGGCTTTGGGTATTTCAACAGCGCTTTCGCCGCAGGTTGATATTGCTACAGATCCGCGCTGGGCCCGTGTAAGCGGTACTTTTGGCGAAGACCCTCAATTAGCTGCTGATATGGCCCGCGCTTATATTGATGGTTTCCAGACTTCGGAGGCTGAAAAGGAAATAAAGAACGGATGGGGTTACAACAGCGTAAATGCTATGGTTAAGCATTGGCCGGGCGGTGGTGCCGGTGAGGGTGGTCGCGACGCGCATTATGCATATGGCAAGTACGCCGTTTATCCGGGGAATAATTTTAAACAACACCTGATCCCGTTTACCGAGGGCGCATTTAAGCTGCAAGGTAAAACCGGCATGGCCGCAGCGGTGATGCCTTACTATACCATTTCCTATAACCAGGATACCAAAAACCACGAAAACGTAGCTAATAACTACAACTCTTACATCATTAACGATCTGCTTCGCAAGAAATACAAATACGATGGTGTGGTTTGTACCGATTGGCTGGTTACCGGCGATGAAACCACGGTAGATTCATTCCTTTCGGGTAAATCATGGGGTGTGGAAAGCCTTACAATAGCACAGCGTCATTACAAAGTGCTGATGGCCGGTGTTGATCAGTTTGGAGGGAATAACGAGGTAGCTCCGGTTACTGAGGCTTACCAGATTGGCGTAAAAGAGCATGGCGAAGCATTTATGCGGGCAAGATTTGAGCAGTCGGCAGTGAGGCTGTTACGCAATATTTTCAGGACTGGCTTGTTCGAAAACCCTTACCTGGAACCCGAAGTTTCCAAACAAGTTGTGGGTAAGCCTGAGTTTATGGATGCCGGTTACCAGGCGCAGCTTAAATCGATAGTGATGCTGAAAAACAAGGCTAATATTTTGCCTTTGCAAAGCGGCAAAACGGTGTATGTGCCTAAAAAATTTACGCCTGCAGGCAGGAACTTTTTGGGAATGGAAACGCCCGAAAAACTGGAATATCCTGTAAATATGGAAACGGTTAAAAAGTATTTTAAAGTAACTGATAACCCTGATGAAGCTGATTACGCACTGGTATTTATTGCCAGCCCCAACAGCGGCGGCGGTTACAACAGCGCCGACGCTAAAAACGGAGGAACAGGTTATGTACCTGTTAACCTGCAATATGGCGCGTACACGGCTACTGATGCCCGTGCAACCAGTATAGCAGGCGGCGATCCGTTGGAGAAATTCACTAACCGTACTTACAAGGGCAAGTCAAGCACGGCTATTAATGTTACGGATCTGGCTATGGTTACCGATACCTATGCCAAAATGAAAGGCAAGCCGGTTATTGTATCGGTTAACATGAGCAACCCGATGGTGTTTTCGGAATTTGAAAAAGATGCCAACGCCATTATCGTTGATTTTGGTGTACAGGGCCAGGCTTCGCTTGATATCATAACCGGTAAAGCCGAACCGTCGGCATTGCTACCGCTGCAAATGCCGGTTGATATGAAAACCGTTGAAGCCCAGTTTGAAGATGTGCCGCACGATATGAAATGCTATGTTGACGAGCAGGGCAATAAATATGATTTTGGTTTCGGCTTAAACTGGAAAGGTGTGATTAAAGATGGGCGCGTGGATAAGTATGTGAAGAGTGTGGTGAAGCCGTAAACGCGCGATATTTTTATGTAGAGACGCATAATTGCGTCTCCCGTAGGACATGCCATATGATAATCTATCGTAATTTGCATGCGGGAGACGCAATTATGCGTCTCTACGTTGACGGGCATTTTATTTCACAATCCGCTTGGCATTATCCTTTACAAAAGTATCCCAACCGGAATATGACTTTTTAGAACCCGCCTTACCGGTACCAGAACCTGTAGGGATCCGTTGAAACGAATGGCAAACGGCCACGGCTAAACCATCGGTAGCATCTAAAAAATCGGGAGTTTCTTTAAATTTTAGCAGGCTTTGCAGCATGGCAGCTACCTGCTCTTTGGTGGCGTTGCCATTACCGGTTATGGATTGTTTTATTTTACGGGGGGCGTATTCGGTGATCTCGATATTGCGCGATAATGCTGCTGCTATCGCCATGCCTTGCGCACGACCAAGCTTAAGCATTACCTGTATGTTTTTGCCATAAAACGGTGCTTCAATGGCCAGGCAATCGGGGTTGTAATTATCAATAAGGGCAACAGTTTTTTCGAAGATGCGCTGCAGCTTAAGCATATGGTCGTCGGTAGTGGGCATTTTAACTACCCCCATAGCCAGCAGTTCAATTTTAGGGCCGGTTTCTTTGAGCAGTCCATAACCCATAACGGCTGTACCCGGGTCAATGCCCAAAATGATCCTCTCCTTTAAATTTACCGCCTGCTGCATAGGCTCAAAGGTAATTAATCAAACTAAATTATTTAGCAAAACATCCATGTATTGTTCCCGGGATATCATCCTGGCACCCATTGATTCAAGGTGATCTGTATGCACCTGGCAATCTATTAATTTATAAATACCTGTGTTGCACAAATAAATGAGCGCGGTTTTTGAAGCATTGCTAACGCGGCTAAACATACTTTCGCCACAAAAAACGTCACCTACGTATACGCCGTAAAGGCCACCGACCAGCTTATCATCCTGCCATACTTCAACAGAGTGGGCGTAGCCTTCCAAATGCAGACGGTTATAAGCGGCAATCATATCCGGCACTATCCAGGTGCCGTCCTGCCCCTCTCGCGGAGCGGTAGAGCAGGCTGTTATGACGTCGTTAAAACAGGTATCGACCGTAACCTTCAGCTTACCGGAGCGTAATACCTGCCGCATGGATTTGGAAATCTTCAACTCATCCGGGTATAAAACAAAACGCTCATGGGGCGAATACCAAAGGATGGGCGTATCATCACTATACCACGGAAAAATGCCGTTCTGATAAGCCAGCAACAAGCGTTCAGTGCTCAGGTCGCCGCCAACAGCCAAAAGCCCGTCTGGTTCGGCCAGATCGGGCTTTGGAAATATTAAATCTTCGTCGAGCCTGAATATCATCAGGCACAAATTTATGCTTTACGGCGGATCACCAGCTTTTTATTTTGGGCTTTGGCTATCGCATCCAGATAAACCTGTAATTCGGTGTATTTGGCGGCGGGGATCACGTGGTTTTTTAAATTGAATTTGGTTGTACTTACCACCTGGTTTTTAGTGGCATCATAAACATACTTAACATCATAAGTGCCGTAAGTAAATTTAAGGCTTTGATCGGTCGGCAAGGCGTCAATTTCAAAACCGGCAGGCAGGTCGATTGTGGTAACACATGTTTTTAACATGGGAATCTCAAAAAAGAAATCACCTTTTCGTTTTTCAAGTATTGGCACGGTTGTTTTCCACAGATCAAAAACACGGGGCTTGTAAAACTGCTTGTTGCCTGCTGATACATCGCAAAATTTATCGTACTCCAGTTCAATGTCCAGTTCTTTTGTGCCGTCCTTATCCGTTGAGGGCTTAAACTCAAAAAGAGATGGCTGCTTCATATTCAGCATCTTGATCAGTACCTGTTTTTGCTCGTCGGTTTTTAAAGCGGCTATGCCCAGGTAATCATCGCGGTATTCGCCGGTGCTTAAAATTTTAAGCGTTGCCTTTGCACCACCATTCGCGTCAAGTATTACGTGTGCCTCGCTATTAAATTGGTTGTCAATATCTGTACTTCGTGGGGTTTTAACCAGTTTGCCCCCATCTTCGGTAACCAGCAGGGCGTACCTGTTTTCGGTAAACGGCCCAAGCTTGCCAAAAGGCTTCTGCATATTGGTGCACTCAAGCCAGGTAGTGTCACTTTTAAAAGGCACGCATAAAATGATGTGATTGAACGGATCGCATGGAAATGCAGGGTCGGCAGGTTCTTCGTTTGAGCCTGCATTTATTATGGCATAGTACGATGGTATATCGGCGGCCTTTAATAAGGCATACATATAGTTTGATAAAGCCTTGCAATCGCCATACTTTTTCTGGTCAACAAACGTAGCCGGGAATGGCTTTAAACCTCCAATGCCGAGCTGGATACTTACATAACGCATGTTTTGCTGCATGTATTGATATAAGAACTTCGTTTTCTCTTTGTCGGTTTTAAAGTCGGCAGTCAGTTTTTTGACCTCGGCTATCCGCTCCGGACTAAGTGTGCATACATCTGCATTAAGGGCCTGCAGCCATTTACCAAAATTTTGCCAGGTGCTGATATCGCCGGGAATACCACCATACTGGAATGAGTTTGCTGCAAACATGATCCGCGGCATAACCTGCCATGATTCGGCATCATCTTCGAGCTTTACAGCTTTTATGTTTTTTA
>NZ_DASVOB010000575.1:0-3918 GCF_036383575.1 Mucilaginibacter sp. | reverse complement strand
TTGATGAAGTGATAAAACAACATCCCCATACAACTGTGTAAGCATAAAATACCAGTAAGCCCTCACAAACCTTACTTCGGCCAAATACTGGTTTAAAGTAGCCGATGGCAGGTTGATCTTACGGACATTATCCAAAAAAGTATTGCATGCCTGGATAGCCCTGTAAGCGGTTGAATACGCATCTGTTTGCAAGCCACCGACGGTTGGGGTTATAGCACCCTGCGCAATGTTTGAATAGGCGCTGCTGTACGCGTTATCGCTAAGGCTATCCCAATAAGGCGTGCCAGCCCCAAAGCCCTGCCCTGTATTACCGGAAGCATTATAATTAAATCCCTGGATAAAAAAGCTATAGATCCCGGCCAAAGCAAGGTCGGCATCGTTCTGCGTTTTCCAGTAAACGGAACTGGCTATATCTGCCGGCGGATTTTGATCTAAAAGATTTTTCTTGCAGCTACTAACCATTAAAACGGCTGTCAAAAAAAGTATCAAATATTTTATCGTTGTTTTCATGATCGTTTCAAATAATAAATGTTAAAATGTAGCCCTCACACCAAAAGAGTAAACCTGGTTTTGCGGGTGTGTAACATACCTTGTGTTGGAAACTACGCGTTCGGGATCAAGGCCGGGAAACTTAGTGAACGTAAACAGGTTATCACCGGCAAAATAGATCCTCAACCCTGACATAAACAGGTGTTTGGCAAAATCGGCAGGTATATTATAGCCCAGCTGAACGTTTTTCAACCTCAAGAAAGAAGCATCTTTTAAGTAATAGGTAGACGCTGTGTTGGCATTGCTGCTGATGTTTCCCTGGCCCAAAACATAAACCATCGGCATGGTTGTGCTGGGATTGGATGGTGTCCAGGCATTTAACCATTCTTTAGGCGGTGGCGATCCCTGGTTAAATGGTTGGATGCCCCAGCCGTTAACATATAATTTTTGCCCGTATGAACCATAAAAGAACACCGTGAGATCAAAATTATTCCAGTTAACGCTGGCGTTAAAAGCATAATTAAATTTAGGATACGCACCGGGGACTATTACCCTGTCGCTGTCATCAACCTTTCCATCGCCATTGGTATCCGCATACTTCATGTAGCCCGGCTGCGGGTTATATTGCTGTGTTGGCGAGGCTGCTATTTCTGCCGTCGACTGGAAGATCCCGACATATTTGAGCATGTAAAAACTTCCATAGGGCTGCCCCTCCTGGTTAATAGTATTTGTGCCGGTGCTTATAGCCGGTGCTCCATAAGAAACCAAAGTATTTTTATTGGCCTGGATGTTTCCGCCAAAAGAAAATCCAACTCTACCAATGCGGTCATGATAGTCAAAAGACGCTTCAATACCAGTATTTTTCATTTTACCGTAATTAATAACGGGCGCATTAAGACCAAAGTAAAGCGGTGTAAGCGTAGTAGCTGTTTCAAGGATGCCCGATGTTAACTTATCATACCAGTCGAACGAAAAGGTGAGCTTGTTATTCAGCACAGTGACATCTGTACCAATATCAAATACCCGCGTAGTTTCCCATTTAATATCAGGGTTGGTTAATGAATTGTTGATTACACCGCTTGTAACCGTACTTCCCGAAAACGGATAGGCATAGCTCGTTTTGGTATTGTAATAGCTCTTGAAATTGTAGGTTTCCTGGTAAGGATAATTACCAATATTTTGATTACCCAGATTACCCAGCGAAGCCCTTAGCTTTAAATTATTTAACCAGTTTACGTTTTGAAGGAATTTCTCTTTAGTAGCCGCCCAGCCTAATGATACTGATGGAAAAAATGCCCACCTGTTATTTGCCGGAAAACGGGATGATGCATCATACCTGGCATTGGCCTCCAGCAGGTATTTCTCCTGGTAATCATAATTTAACCGCCCGTAGTATGAATGCAGGGAATATATATTACTTGTTCCGTTAGTTAACTGGGAGGCTATTGGCCCGGCATCAATTTCCTGCAATGTATTGGATGCAAAAGGTAAATTGCGGAGCCCTTCCAGGTTTTGCGACTTGTTATATTCAACCTGCGTACCTGCCAATAATTTAAAGTTATGTTCATTATTGATTGATCGCGAATAGGTAAACTGCGTATAGGCAACCGGGTAAAACGAATTATTATCGGTCACATCAATACCCTGCCCGTTTACATCAAGGGTACGTTCTGGCGCATCACCGGGTTTTGCAAACCAGTTATACTGATTAATTACCGGTTTAAAGTCAGTAGTTTTATTAAAATCGAAGTTAAAGCCGCCATTGGTGCGCCAGTCCAATCCTTTTAAAAGATGAATGTTTAAATAAAAACTGCTTTGTAAGTAATAGTCGTTTTGTTTGTTGATGGCATTTTGGGCAACAGCAATTGGATTTTTGTTAGGTGTTTGAACACTCGGAAATACCGAATTGGTATACCGGCCGCTACCATCGGGCAATATAGGGCCATACATAGGCTGCTGCGATAAAGCCGATAAAAACTGATCCTGGCTTCCCCTTGAGGTGTAACCTCTTTCGCTGCTGTTTAAAGTAATGGCTGAGCCAAATGTTGCCCACTTATTTAACTTCGAGGTTAAGTTGATCTGGATGTTGTATTTTTTATAGTAATATCCCAGCATAACATCCGGCTGGTTCACATAACCTAAGCCAACGTTATAGGTAGTGCCATTGCTGCCGCCACTTATACCCAAATGATGTGTTTGTACTTTAACCGTATTAAATATGGCATCTAACCAGTTATAATCAGGATATAAGGTATGATCTGTTGGGTTGATATAAAGCGCGATCTGGGCGTCGCTATATTTATTAGGGTAGTTTGAATTGGTTGCGGCCTGGTTCCAGAGCGTCATGTACTGAGCCGAATTATAAATGAGGTTGTTGGGCAATGAAGATGCCCTGGTAATGCCAAGGTTATAATCATAAGAAAGCTGCATTTTGCCCTCCTTGCCCTGTTTGGTAGTTATCAATATAACCCCGTTTGCAGCACGGGTACCATATATGGATGCAGAAGCCGCATCTTTCAACACCGTAACCGATTCGATGTTTTGCGGATCAAGTGCGGTGATACTGCCGGGTAAACCATCAACAATAATGAATGGTGAGTTACCTGCACTGCTAAAAGTACCTGTGCCCCTTATACGAAGCGATGTACCTTCGTTACCGGCCTCACCAGAACCCTGCACAACTGATAAGCCAGGCAATTTTCCCTGTAATAATTGGGTGGGATCTGTAGCTACTCTTTTATTCAGTTCTGATCCTGTTACGGTAACCACGGCGCCGGTCAAATCAACCTTCTTTTGGGTTCCGTAACCTACTACTATCACTTCATTAAGCCTGTTTGAAGCTTCCTTCATGGTGATGTTGATCGCCCTCCTATCGCCTACTGCCACTTCCTGGGTTTCGAAACTCACGTAGGAGAATACTAATACAGCTTGTTCATCGGGCACCTTTATGGTATACTCGCCCTGGGCGCCGGTAATGCTGCCTACAGCAGCCCCTTTTGTCTTTACGTTAACTCCGGGCAGGGGCTGTCCTTTTTCATCAACTACTTTACCACGGATCTCAATGCTTGCCTTTACTTCGGTTATTAACTCTTCCTCCTTTTTTTTTACAATGATAGTTCCCTGGATAATGGTATAAGTAATGGGCTTATTGCGGAAACACTCGTTCAGTGCCTCCTCAACCGTAACACGTTCCAGGTTAATGTCAGTTATCCCTGCCAGGGCTATTTCAGGTTTTACATTGACCAGTATATGGTGGTATCCGCTTTGTTTTTCAATATATTCCAAAACCTTTTTGACGGATATATTTTTTTGGTGAAGGGTGATGGTTTGACTAAAGCTTTTGGCGCTTACACTGGCAAAGACAGTAATCATGATAATGGCAATCAGTTTCATAACCAATAAAACTTTAGTTATAGCGGGCCACACGCC
>NZ_DASVOB010000574.1:0-7113 GCF_036383575.1 Mucilaginibacter sp. | reverse complement strand
TCACACGGGCGGTATGGGGAGGCCTCGCGGGAGGTTACACAGATCATTCATGATACGGTGCCTTTGTACCAAAAAACGTCGGTTGATGAGTTTTATATCGATTATACCGGCATGGACCGCTTTTATGATTGCTATCACGAAGCAAGCAAGCTAAGGCAGAAGATTATAAAGGAAACCGGTCTGCCTATTTCTTTCGGTATGGCATCCGGCAAAACCATAGCTAAAATGGCTACCAACCAGGCCAAGCCCAACGGACAAATGTTTATAAAACATGGCGATGAACTGAAATTTCTGGCCCCCCTGAATATCGGTAAGATACCAGGCTTAGGAGAGAGCACCTGCAATAAGTTATATCAATATGGTATTGAAAAGATAGGGGATCTGCAGCGTACCAATATCCGCTTCCTCGAAACCATTTTCGGGAAATACGGGCATTCCCTTTGGGAAAAAGCCAATGGAATAGATCATAGCGAAATTATTCCTCACTCCGACAGGAAATCCATCAGCACAGAGCATACTTTCCATACCAACGTGGCCGATCATCGCACGCTTGAAACTATCCTGGTATCGATGACTGAGGAGCTGTCCTCCAAACTCAGGAGAGAGAACAAACTTTCATCATGCCTGGCTATTAAGTTGCGCTATGGCAATTTTGAAACACATACCCAGCAGCAAAAAATAGCGCTCACCGCCGCAGAGCATATCCTGATTCCCGGTGTGAAAAACCTGCTTAAAATGGCCTGGGATCAGCATAGGCCCATCAGGCTTATAGGCGTACGGCTGAGCGATCTTTGTACCGGCAGCTACCAGATCAATCTGTTCGAGGACAACGAGGAACGCATCAAACTTTACCAGGCCATGGATCAGATCAACTTTAAGTTTGGCGATAAAACCGTTTGCAGAGCGGCAGGAATGGAGATCGGGACGAGGAATTTTAATCCGTTTATGCGGGGCTGACCGTTGATTATTTCTGATTGCGTTGATTTCGCTGATGCGTTTTATGTTTATAAAAACATAAGATTCTACAGCTGCCGCTTGGCTCCAGCCGAGTGGCAACTATCAAGCGGCCTCTGGCCGCCGTGAGAAATTTTCTAAGCCAGTGGCCGGTGTTTTAGCCGTACCACATATTTGAGCTTCTAAAGTCTTATTTATTATGGTGCGGTGAAAACACCGACCATAAGCTTAACTTTTTCTTAAGCCCTCCCCTTGGGAGGGTTGGGTGGGGTTTTCAACCAATGGTCAAAGGTTTTTTACCGTTGGTCAAAGTAATTTTATGGGGCGAAGAGCAGTGACTTCTTTTGATCAAAAAGAAGAAATTATGGAAACCACACAACGTCAAACTTACCTCGATTGGTTGAGGATACTATCCATATTGGGGGTGTTATTTTTTCATTCGGCAATGCCTTTTGTTGCCGAGGATGGCTGGCACATAAAGAATCACGAAACCAGCAACCTGATGATGGAATCAAATCATTTTTTGCACCTTTTTCGCATGCCGCTGCTCTTTTTTATTTCAGGTACCGTGAGTTACTCCATGATGCAGCGGCGTTCTACACTCAGTTTCATAGGTTTGCGTTTCCGTCGGCTTTTTATTCCGCTTTTGGTGGGCATGTTCATCATTGTTCCACCGCAGATATACATGGAGCGTTTAGCCAATGGCTACAAAGGATCATTCCTGGATTTTTATCCAAGTACATTTAGCTTTCAGCCTTATCCTAAAGGCAATTTTAGCTGGCATCACCTTTGGTTTATAGCCTACCTGTTTATTTATGATTTAATTTTCGCGCCTATATTCGCCTGGATGATCTCGCCCAAAAGCAATGCGTTTAAACAAAAACTGGCGGTTTTGGCAGAAGGGAAATGGGTTTACTTGTTGATGCTGCCCGGAATCCTGTGGTTTACTTTCACCAGCTGGGATTTACCCGAAACCAACGATCTGATCCACGACGGCAGTTACTTTGTTTACTGGCTATTATTCCTGCTGGCAGGTTTTATTTGTATCCTTCAGCCTAAACTGATGGACAGCCTGGAGCGCAATCGCCGGTTTGCTTTGATCATCGGTTTTTTAAGCCTGATGACCTGGGAAGTAATGCGCTGGAACGGCGTTGAACCGTTACATCCCCACTGGCCTTTTCAAAATATTGCATTTTCCTATGCCTTTACTGCTTTGCGGCCGATCATTGCCTGGGGATGGGTATTGGCGCTGGTTGGCTATGGCAAGCATTATTTTAACCGCAGTCATAAAGTGCTTAATTACTTAAACCAGGCAGTATATCCCTTCTATATTTTGCACCAAACAGTAATTGTTTTGATAGTATATTACATTGTGCAGGTGAAAAATGAAAGTATCCTTTCAAAATACATTTATACTGTGGGGATTACCTTTTTTGTAACCGTGCTTATGTATCATTTGTTGGTACGGCCTTATGCGCTAACCAGGTTTTTATTTGGTATGAAACCAAAAGAAAAAATCAGTGCCGTGCCGAAGATATTGGAGATAAAACCTGAACCTGTCCTTTCTGCCTTAAATTTGTAATTTGCTGATATGAAATTTTTTCGGAAATATATTTTCCCGGCAGTATATGGCCTATTAGTATATTTTACCATCAGGCTGTTACATGATACCGACGTTGGCCAGCATTTTTGGAAAAGGGATTTTTATGTCAATGGCATTGAGATGGCCTGTTCCATATTGGTTGGCTATTTGGCCATCTATCTTTTTGAATGGCTTTTCAGGTATTATGACAAACACTGGGCAGGACAATTATCCTATCGGGACGTAGCACGGGAGTTGGCCATATTGGTAGGTGTAAACCTGGTATTGGTAAACGTAGTATTTGTTCCGATGGATATGGCCCTGCACGTAACCCAGGGGATAAGGGAACTGATGCCCTGGGCGGATGTGGCCGATATTAATATGATACCTACTTTGTACGCTATTGTTTATTATGGCATTGCACGTAGCAGTACCTGGCTAAAGGCCTACGTAAATAATAAGATGCAGCTGGAAAAATTGACCAACGACCAACTGGAAACCGAGCTGAAGTTTTTAAAGGCGCAATATCATCCGCATTTCCTGTTCAATGCTTTGAATACTATATATTTTCAAATGGATGACGATGTTCCCGGCGCAAAAAAAAGTACCGAGTTATTGTCGAGCCTGTTGCGTTACCAGCTATATGATCAGCAACAGCAGGTACCTGTAAAACAGGAGTTGGAATATCTTGAAAATTATATCCGGCTTCAGCAGATCAGGGCAAGCAGCAAAATGAAGCTCAGTGTTAATTTTGACGGAAGTTTAACTGATCGGCAGATCTATCCGCTGCTTTTGCTGCCGTTAGTCGAAAATGCCTTTAAATATATAGGCGGAGATTATAAAATAGTTATAGAAGGATGCATAACCGACGGTAAATTTGTTTTTAAAGTTTATAACGATGTACCGGCAAATATGAAAGCTCCTGATAATTACAGTGGTATTGGCCTGGAAAATCTAAGCCGGAGGCTGCAGCTGCTTTACCCTGATAAACATCAGTTAACTACGGGTCGCGAAGGTGACCATTATACAGCAATACTTCAATTAGAAATTTAAAAAATGGCCTTAATCAGCTGCATTATTACCGACGACGAGCCCTTTGCCCGCAAAGGCCTGGAAGGCTACGTTACAAAAGCCGGCTTTTTTGACCTGAAAGCACAATGTGAAGACGCGATGGAGCTGGGAGCCTTACTGGCTCAACAACCTGTCGACCTGCTGTTTTTGGATATCCAGATGCCGCACTTAACCGGCGTTGAGTTTATCCGCTCGCTGCCCAATCCGCCAAAAGTGATCTTCACCACCGCTTTTAAGGAATATGCTACCGATGGTTTTGACCTGGATGTGCTTGACTATCTCCTTAAACCTATTCCTTTTGAACGCTTTATGAAGGCTGCATTTAAAGCCAAGGATTATTTTGACCTAAGAAATAACGCAGGTAGTGTCGATTACCTTTTTGTTAAAAGCAACGGTAAGCTCGAAAAGATAATTTTTGATGAGGTGCTGTTTATCAAAGGCATGGAAAACTATGTAGAGATTTACACCCCGGCGCGTAAGATTATAACCCATAGTACCCTGCGGGCTTTTGCCGAAAAATTGCCTTCGCGTAAATTCATGCAAACGCATAAATCATACATTGTTGCTAATAATAAAATTACGTCGATAGAAGGGAATATGCTGAATATTGGCACGTTTGAGGTCCCGATCAGCAGGCAGCTTAAAGATCAGGTAATGCATACGCTTATTAATCAGTCGAGGTAGCAATCACATTTTTAACAATTAGGATAAGAAATTTTTACACGAATTGCTTTTTACACTTGCCACAATTAATCGAATTACACTAATTTTTCGATGACGTAAATTTGAAATTCGTGTAATTCGATTAATTCGGAAAAATTAGTGTGAAAATTTCTTATTTGTACGCCTCTTCTCAGCATTTACTTTAAAGCAATTTCTCTTATAATATTGAGCGGTATTCGTGTATAATTAAAACTATTTTGTAATATGCATTATTCTACTATTGCATTATTTACAAAACCTCATGGGCGGCAAAAAACTGTTCAAAGCTTTATCCTTTTTTTTAACGGCAGGCTTGTGCTTCGCCGTCAATATTTCATATGCCCAAACACATGGCGATAGTGTTAAACTTGCTATCGAGCCATCTTATAATAATGTAAGCGGTACCCACCAGTTTTTTTTAGGAGATAATTACCGCAAGCTTTGGGCAGCGCCTGTTACCCTGCCTGTATTTCATCTTGCTGCTGAAAAAGGGGGGGCTTAAAATATTGCAGAGGGGTGGAGGGAAGCAAACCAAATCACTGCGCCTTCAGGATCCTACCGGGCAGCAATGGGTATTGCGTACCATTCAAAAATATCCCGAAAAAGGTTTACCTGTTGATCTGCGGCCGACTGTAGCTAAAGATATCCTGCAAGACCAGGTATCGGCCGCTCATCCCTTTTCTGCCCTTACAGTACCACCGCTCGCCGAAGCGTTAGGCGTTCCGCATTCAAACCCTAAAATTGTTTATGTTCCCAACGACCCCGCTTTTGGCGAGTATCAAAAAGATTTTGCCAACCAGGTTTTTTTATTTGAAGAACGGGAACCGCTTGATGCGGAGAAAACTGATAATACCGAAAAGGTACAGCGTAAATTACAGGACGATAATGATAACCGAGTTGATCAGAAAATTGTGCTGCGCGCCCGGTTGCTGGATATGCTCTTGGGCGATTGGGACAGGCATGAAGACCAATGGCGTTGGGAAAAAATAGATGGCAAACATGAAACCGTTTATGAACCCGTTCCCCGCGATCGTGACCAGGTGTATTATAAAACATCGGGTGTGTTGCCCTGGATAGTAGCGCATCAATGGCTCAAATCAAAATTTCAGGGTTACAGTGGCGAGATCAGGGATATTAATGGATGGAATTTTAATGCCCGTTATTTTGACCGCTATTTCCTCAACCAGTTGAGTGAAGATGACTGGAAAGAGCAGATAGCCTACGTGCAAAGCAAACTGACCGATGACCTGATCAAAAAAGCGGTGCATTTAATGCCCGATATCATCTACAAACTTTCGGGGCCGGAGATCATCAGCAAAATGATAGCGCGGCGTAATATTCTGCAAAAACAGGCGCTTGAGTATTATAAATTTATCTCCATATACGTTGATGTCCCGGCGAGCGATAAAACGGATAAGTTCACCATAGTCCACGAAAGTAATGGAGATATCAGCCTTACGATAAACAAGATAAAGAAAGACGGCAGTGTTGATAAAATAACTTACCAGCGTACTTTTAAGCCCGATGTTACCAAAGAGATAAGAATGTATGGTTTTGATGGTGACGACCTTTTTACGGTAACTGGTTCAACGCCATCGCCCATAATAGTTAGAATGATAGGCGGGGAGGGGATGGATACCTTTGCTGTTGACAGTAGCTTGCATAATAAAGGTAAAACCTATATTTATGACCGCTCGGATCAGAAGAATGTACTTCCTTCATCATCGCTGGCTAAAAATCGTACGTCGACAGATACAACTGTAAATAGTTACGATAAAACCAGCTTTAAGTTCGACAGGTTTGAGCCCATCATCCTGGCCAATTATAGCAATGATATCGGTATTTTACTGATAGGTGGCTTCTCATATGAGCGGCATGGTTTCCGTAAGGAACCCTATGCTTTCAGAGAAGAGTTTTTGACCAATTATTCACTGGAGCGCAAATCATTTTTGTTTACCTACATGGCCGACTGGAAAAAGGTCATCGGCGAAAATGACCTGAAGATCAACCTGCTTTCGCGCGGGCCAAGTAACCTGAGCAACTTTTTCGGGATAGGTAATAATACCGTTTTTGAAAATGAAGGCGACAGGAAGATCTCCTACTATCGTAACCGCTATGACTATGTTACAGGCGATGTTTCCCTGCACCGCGATTTTGGGAAACTGCATGTAAGCGCAGGCATTGCAGGTCAGTTTTATAACAGCAAGGCATCCAACAATACCGAAAGATTTTTGAATGGCTATAATGCCGCTTTCCCTAATGAGGAAGTTTTTGGGACAAAAGTTTACGGGGGCTTAACAGCTAACGCAACGGTGAATACCCGCAATAAACTGATCATCCCTACGCAGGGTATTTTATGGACAACTACTGTAAGCGGCTTCAGTGGTGGCGGTTCGGGAAATCACAATACCTATGGGCAGGTATTATCTGAGTTTAGTTTTTATTTAAACCCCGATAGGGACTCGGTATTGGTAATTGCCAACCGCACTGGTTTAGGTACTACGGTAGGGAACGCCGCGTATTTCCAGCAGATGAAACTTGGCGGGGCACAAAACTTCCGGGGCTTTCACACCAACAGGTTTACCGGTAAAACAATTGCTTATAATAACCTCGAGTTACGATTAAAGGTTATGGATTTTACATCGTACCTATTGCCCGGCTCATTTGGGTTGATAGGGTTTAATGACGTGGGCAGGGTATGGGTTCCCGGCGAATCGTCAGACAGATGGCATGACGGTTATGGTGGTGGCTTATATATCATCCCTGCTCAGCTGGTGCTGATAGAAGCTGTTATGGGTTTTTCA
>NZ_DASVOB010000573.1:0-8194 GCF_036383575.1 Mucilaginibacter sp. | reverse complement strand
CAAATAAGCGTTAGGTTTTAATATTGATTGTAATTCTATTAAATGTTTTGCTATACCACCAAAATATAATTTGGTGACTTTATGGTACAATCGTTCAAAACCAGATGTTTTTCCTGCTTCAATTCTGCGTGTTTCAATTTCATTTGCAATTCGAATAATTTCTGGAAACCCTTTAATATACTCATCGTCATTGTCGTCCTTATAAACCCCCCTCGTATTTGAACGAAGTAGCGTTTTCTTTAAAGCCCGGAGTTCTTCTTTGCTATTGATAAATCCAAGTAATACAGATTCGAGCCGGGTTGTTCTGGTATAATCTTTCTCGTTAGGATAAGGCGGCGAAGTTATTACCGCTGATATTTGTTTTTCGCCTAATAAGTCCTTTAAATTTCTCGAATCAGACAACAGTACAGAGGAACTAACACTCTTGTTTTCACTGTGAAACTTGATATCAGCACAGATCTTAATTATTTGGTTAAACCAAGGTTCAATCACCGATGAATCAGTTTTTAATTTCCCTACTCCAACCTCCGGGCCAAAACGAAGATTGCTTATTTTAAATACCAACGAGTTGCCTAACGCAATCATCAAATATTTATGGAAAGGACTTTCTTTATATTTATTTATTTGATTGAGCAGAACAAGAGACTTGTGTAACGGGAGTTTACTTATAGAATCTTTAATGATTAGTTTGTTTTTTTCTTGATTTAATGCTTGAAAGAGTTCTGTATCTAATAAATGAACATAGTTTAATTCGGGAGAATCACTAATATTTTGATCATTAAATTCCCGAAGAGATAGTTCTCGAATGTCTTTAGCTGTACTAAGGAGAGCCTCATGATCAATGTCCCAATCAATTTTTGTTGAGCTTGCAAAGTGTACGAAATAATTTGCTTCAATACCTATAGATGGAATGCCTTGAAGTTTGGCTTCGACTAAAGTTGTACCCGTGCCGCAAAAGGGGTCGAGTACAATATCTTCCGGAGTTAATCCAAACTCTTTAATATATTTTCTAACAAGATGGGGAGGAAAAGAAAGAACAAATCGATACCAGTCGTGAAATGCATTGTCCTGCTTGTCAAGCTTATTCCTTTCGGAATTCTTTAATTCGTATTGTAATAGTTCGAATGCCACTTTTTTTCTCAAATATATGTGTTTCTATTTAGAGCAAGCGTAATGATTATAATTAGCTAGACTTGTTTTAGTTTTAAAGATTATAAGTTAATGTTTTAAGAGAATGAAAACTAACGAGCCCGCTCAATTAACTAGATGTAAGATTTTACTGGGTTAATGCCTAAGTGTTTTAAGTTTGGGTACATAATAATCAACCCCAACGCCTATCCCCACCCCAACAACATAACACAACAAATCGCTCCACAAAAAGCCCTCGCCCAAAACAAGCCTGCCGAAAAGCGTATGCCGTAATTCATTTATCCATGGGGCTTTATAAAGTTGGCTAAACTCTATCGCGAAGCAAAATATCAAAGCTGCAATAACATTGAACCTGGCAGGCTTAACGATAAAAAGGAACTGCATGATAAAGTAAACCATAGTAGCCCATAAAATATCGCCAATAAATAAGGGGATAATACTGAAATGCCTGGATAGCAGGCCAAGGATGATGGTTAATATAATCAGAATAAAATATGTGGTCCTTGATTTAGGCATGGAATAAATATCGGAGAAATATGGCAAAACAAAAAAAGGCACCCACCGGGTGCCTTTGATATATTTAATTTTATAAATGGTTGCTTATGCTTCTTCAGCTTCCAGAGCCATTTGCTCGTCAACAAGGATACGTCCGCAATGCTCGCAAACGATGATCTTTTTACGCTGACGGATGTCTGATTGGCGCTGAGGCGGGATCTGGTTAAAGCAACCAGAGCATGAATCACGCTGAATGGTTACAACTGCAAGGCCATTTTTTGCGTTTTGACGCAGACGGGTGTAAGCAGTTAACAAACGCTCTTCAATGTTTTGAGTAGCTTTTGCAGCTTGTGAATTTAATTCGGTTTCTTCTTTTTCAGTTTCGGCAGTAATGGTGCCTAATTCTTCTTTCTTGGCATCAAGGTCGCTCTGACGGGCTTCCAGGTCGGCAAGTGCTTTTTCGTAAACCTGTGTTTTGTTAGTGATCTCGAAACCATACTCACGGATCTTCTTTTCGCTCACCTGTATATCTAAGCCCTGGATCTCAATTTCTTTTGAGATAGCGTCATATTCGCGGTTGTTTTTAACCTCGTTAAGCTGGCCTTCGTATTTTTTGATGTTTGCCTGAGCTTCTTTGATCAGGTTTTTACGGGTAACTATGTCATCTTCCACATCGTCAAGTTCACCTTTGATCTTCTGGATGCGGGTTTCAAGGCCTGCAACGTCGTCCTCAAGGTCGGCAACTTCCATTGGCAATTCGCCTCTTACCTGGCGGATCCTATCAATTTTGGTGTGGATAGTTTGTAGCTCGTATAAAGCTTTAAGCTTTTGTTCTACGGTTTGTTCCATTAAATAAAATATTTGACGGGGTTTGTATTTACTTCTGTTAAACGGACGGCAAAGATAGGGAATTTTTTTCTAATTATTTCATACAATAATTGCTGCGTAAATTGTTCACTTTCAAAGTGTCCGATATCTGCAATAACTATCTTTCCTTCGGCATCAAAAAACTCGTGATACTTGTAATCAGCAGTGATAAAAACGTCGGCTCCGGCAGCTATGGCATGCTTCAATAAAAAGCCTCCCGAGCCACCGCAAACCGCTACTTTTTTAACGTGTTTGCCCAATAATTTAGTATGCCTGATCACGTGTGCACGCATCTTGTCCTTTACATGAAACAGGAAACTTTCCTCATTAAGCGGCATTTCCAATTCGCCTATCATGCCCGAACCTACCTGCTGGTGCTGATTGGTTAAATTATAGAGGTCATAAGCAACCTCTTCATAAGGATGGGCCAGAATCAGGGCCATCAGGATCTTGCTTTCCAGGTTGGCCGGATATACAGTTTCAATACGCACCTCATTTTCCTTGTGGCGTTTGCCAACTTCGCCAACGTAAGGGTTAGCAGCATCGTTACCTTTAAATGTTCCGGTGCCTTCGGCATTAAAGCTGGTTTCACTGTAATTGCCAATATTGCCAGCACCTGCACTGAATAGAGCATCGCGCACGGCATCGGCATGGCTTAAAGGTACATAGGTAACCAGCTTTTTGATCAGGTTATGTTTAGGCAGTAGTATACGGGTGTTCTTTAAACCCAAAGTTTCGCAAATGCGGGCGTTAACTCCCGTCATGATACTATCCAGGTTGGTGTGAATAGCGTATATCGCTATCCCTTTGCGGATTGCTTTTTCCACTACCCGCTCTACATAAGTTTTGCCGTTGAATTTTTTGAGCCCCTTAAAAACTATGGGGTGGTGCGATATGATCACCTGGCAACCGGTGGCAATAGCCTCATCAACTACAGCTTCGGTACAATCAAGCGAAACCAATGCCTGGCTTACTTCCTGATCAGGGTTGCCAACTATAAGGCCTGAGTTGTCATAATCCTCCTGGTAATTAAGCGGCGCAAGGCTTTCGAGGTATGCGGTTAGGGCAGATAATTTCATATTTACAGTTAAGCTAATCTATTAAATAAATCGTTCTTAAAGTAAAAGAAAAAATAAAACAGTAAATTTGATATATGGGAATTTTAATTGCACATCCTGAAAATAAAGAAAAGTCAGATGCTTTAAAAGCATTCATGAAAGCCCTGAAGATCCAGTTTGAGGAAGAAAAATCGACATATGATCCAGAGTTTGAAAAAAAAATAAAGCGTAGTAAAGATGATTTTGAGGCCGGGAAATACAAGGCGATCAAGACCGACGATCTATGGAAATAGTTTATTCTGAAGAGTCCCAAAGCGATATTGAATATTGGAAAAAATCCGGGAACAAGATCATTCAGAAAAAGATTCAACAACTACTGCAAGCCATTAACGAGGATCCGTTTAGCGGCATTGGTAAACCCGAAATGCTTAAACATAATCTTACAGGACTCTGGTCGAGGCGAATAAACCAGGAACACCGCATAATTTATGAGGTGTTAGAAGACGAGAATAGAATAAAAATTCACTCCTTGAAAGGACATTATTAATATAAGGCCTTAGCTGCTCATTTTAGCCATCTGGTAGCTTTCATAAGCCATGTTCTTATTATACTCCAAAGTGATCGACTTATTGTTGATCAGATCAACAACGGTACCTATTACGCAAAGCCCTCCTGTAAAAAAGTAAAGGATCCCCATCCCTATCTGGCCTAAAACAAAACGCTGGATGCCTGCAAAGCCAACAAAGCCGAGCAGGGTAAATAATAGTATATCCTGCGAGTTTTTGCGCTTGTTGCTGTAAACCATATAAAAGTATTTCTTTTGATTTTCAGTCAGATCGGGCGTTGCATGCTGTAAAAAGCCCAGCTCCTCGGGCGAAAAATCTGCAAATGATTTATATGGATCCTGGAATGTGTTCATGTTTGGTAAAGGCTTTATTATAGTAATAAGTCAAATTTAAATATTTACCGCATTAAAACTATAGGTTAAAAAATGATTTAAAATTTCTTTCCCTCGCATAGGGGTAAACTCAGGCCGGATTGTAATACCTGTATGAAAGTTTTAGTAACCGGGGCAACAGGCTTTATTGGCAGGCAGCTTACCTTATCACTGGCTATGCAGGGTTATGATGTTAAAGCATTATGCCGCAATACTGATCATCCATATTTAGTAAAGCATAAAAACATTGAGCCGGTTACCGGCAATATCCTGTACCGGCAAAGCCTGGGCAGGGCTATGCAGGGCTGCGGATTGGTTTACCATACCGCTGCCATGGCTAAAATGTGGTGCCGTAATCCCGATGATTACCATGAAACCAACGTTGTTGGCACCCGGAACGTGCTTGAAGTTGCCGCCAATGCCGGGGTGCAAAAAATTGTCTATACTTCTACCTGCGGTGTATGGGGGCCAACGGTTAAACATCCCATGAGTGAGGACGACCCGCGGATTGCAGGTTTCCCCATTGCTTATGAGCGTACCAAATACCTGGCCGAGCTTGAGGTGCAAAACTTTGCAAAGCAAGGTGCGCATGTGGTTACCGTAAATCCTTCACGGGTGTATGGTGAAGGGCCGGTTACCGAAAGCAATACCGTTGGCAAAATGGTATCCGCGTATTTGCGTGGTAAATGGCGTTTTATTCCTGGTAACGGCGAACAGATAGCCAATTATGCTTTTTTAGATGATGTTGTTGATGGGCACCTTGCAGCGATGGAAAGAGGCCAAAGCGGCGAACGCTATATTTTAGGGGGAGAGGATATCAGCTTTAACGACTTTTTTAATACGGTGCACCAGGTATCCGGGAAGCAGCATCGCCTTATTCACCTGCCTTTAAAAGCGATTGAGTTTTATAGTCGTATAGAAAAGCTTAAAACACAACTTACCGGGCTGCGCCCATTCTTTTTACCTGAATTTGCCGAACGTTTAAAGTACGATCAAAAATATAGCAGCAACAAGGCTATCACCCAACTGGGCTACAGGATAACCCCTTTTGCCGAAGGAATGCACAAAACAATAAATTACCTTAAACAAGCCTGAAGCATGATCAATCAAACTGCTATCATCACCGGTGCCAGCGAAGGACTGGGCAAATCATTTGCCATTGAACTGGCATCGCGCCAAATAAACCTGGTGTTGGTTTCATTGCCAGCGTCAGGACTGCCCGAGCTGGCATCGTTTATCCGCAAAAACTTTGATGTTAAAGTCAACTATCTTGAAATTGATTTAACACTTGCTGAAAGTTACCCCGCAATTTTTAATTACCTTAGTGATGAGCAAATTACCGCCCACCTGCTTATCAATAATGCAGGTTTGGGTAACTGGTCGTGGTTTGAAGATCTGAATATCGGGTTTTATAAAAAACAAATTGAACTGAACGTGATTACTCCTGTACTGCTTACGCGCTTGTTTTTGGCCCAGGCCGATACCGATGCTACTTCATATATATTAAATGTAGGCAGCCTGGGCGGTTTGTTTGTGGTACCTAAAAAGCAGGTTTATGGCGCTACCAAATCATTTATCAGGTATTTTACCAAATGTTTGCAGCTGGAGCTTCAGGGCTCAAATGTGAAGATCAGCCTGCTTAGTCCCGGAGGGATCAATACCAAGCCCGAACTGCTGGTGATGAATAATAAGCTCAAAGGCATATCAAAGGCAACCATTATGGAACCCGGGCACGTAGCACGTATAGCGGTGGATGGTTTACTGCGGGGGAAAAAAGAGAT
This sequence comes from Mucilaginibacter sp., assembly GCF_036383575.1. Lineage (GTDB taxonomy): Bacteria > Bacteroidota > Bacteroidia > Sphingobacteriales > Sphingobacteriaceae > Mucilaginibacter. Next base: position 1,907 of record NZ_DASVOB010000573.1, on the reverse strand, counting down.
TATCCCAGGCATGATAAACAGAATACTTGTTTTATTGAATAGTTTACTGCCTGCCGCTGTTAAAGATATTATTATCAGGCAACGCCTGGCAACCATTATAAAAAGCTGACAGCATGATCATTTCTTTACTCACCTATCGGCACGTTAAAAGTTTGTGCAGCTTTTTTAAGCGTACACGAAATAGCTTTAAACTCATCAATAATGAGCAGATCGTTATTATTTCGGGTAGTATGCGTGGATTGGTATTGTATTTTGACCGTGATGCCTGTGAGGTAAAAAATGGCGAAAGGGATTTTATCAGCATTGATATAACGCGCGATTTTTCGGTTGATATGCTGATGCGGATCCTGGTAAATCATAATATCATAACTCCTGTTTTTGAAGGTTGATTGCCATCTGTCATCAATTTCAATAACTATTTTCAGAATAAAGCGTGCGTTTAAAGTCGTACACCCGTTGTAACGTATCCGAACGGTATAGCCTTGTCTTTATTTTCAATAGGTTCATTGTTAGTGGTTTATATCATGGCACGAATTTTAAAGTCATATTATGCAGGCCCTCTGTTAGTAAACCTTTAAACCTACATAACCATGATCAGAATTTACTTTAAACTTGCTTATCGTAATTTAATTAAGGACAAAGCCTACTCCATTATTAATGTTTTCGGTTTGGCCATTGGTTTGGCGGCAAGTATCCTGATATTGCTTTGGGTACAAAATGAAACAAGTTATGATAAATTTCATAAAAATGCCGCGCAGCTATACCGCATAAACTGGGATGTTGATGGCTTAACCATGGCCGGTACTCCCACAGCAATGGCCGCCTCTGTAAAAGCGCAATTGCCTGCTATTAAAAATACAGTACGTATAAGCCCGAATAGTTACCTGTTTGAAGCCAACGATAAAAGGTTTATAGAAGATAGGGTACTGTATGCCGATCCGAATTTTCTGGATGTATTTTCATTTCCGCTTGTGGAGGGCGATCGTGCTAAAGCTTTAACGCAGGTGGATGGCGTTTTAATAACACAGGCGACAGCCTCAAAATATTTTGGCAATCAAAATCCTGTTGGCAAGTTTTTACGAAAAGACAATAGTGAAAATGTAGTGATAACCGGGGTTTTAGCCAACACTCCGGCTAACTCACATTTACAGTTCGATTTCGTTATGCCAACTGCTGCACTATACAGGGCTAAGCCCAAAGTGGAGAAATATCAATGGGAAGCTCCCTATTTTCATACTTATGTTCAATTGGATGAAAGTTTTGATCCAAGTCCGGCCAATTTAAAAAAACTGGAGGGGCAGATTTTTCAGATCTATCATAAACACGAACCGCAAATGAAAAGCGCGTTCCATCTTCAACCCATTACCAAAATTCATATGGCCCCGGCTATAGAGATGGATATGCTCGGGCATGGTAATGCGCTGTACTTAAAGATGTTTTTTGTTGTGGCTCTTTTGATACTTGCTGTGGCCTGTATCAATTTTATGAACCTGGCTACGGCGCGCTCGGCCCGAAGGGCTAAAGAAATTGGTTTGCGCAAAGTAGCCGGGGCACAAAGGTTTCAGTTGATATTTCAGTTTTTAAGCGAAGCGGTATTCATTGCTTTTTTATCATTATTAGTGTCACTTTGGATAGTGATTTTAGTGTTGCCGATGTTTAATCAGCTGGTTGGTAAGCAACTCGCCGTTAATTTTGCCGATGCGAAACTTTGGTTTAGTTTATTGGGTATCGCCTTATTAACCGGGGTAATATCCGGCAGCTACCCGGCGCTGTTTTTATCCGGCTTCAACCCGGTTAAAGTGCTTAAGGGGAATGTAAAATCGATGGGAGGGAATTTGTTTTTCCGTCATACTTTGGTGGTAACCCAGTTTGTAGTTTCGGTTGTTTTGTTGATAGGTACAGTGGTT
>NZ_DASVOB010000572.1:0-4397 GCF_036383575.1 Mucilaginibacter sp. | reverse complement strand
TAAATATAAAAAACTTGTTGGTATGACTAAGCACTATGCCTATTTGTTACAGAGCTATACGACTTAATTTTTGTGATAGTAGCTGGCTGATATGCAAAACAGGGTTATGCTAATACAACAAAAGCCGCTTCATAACAATATGAAGCGGCTTCTAATATTTTAACCAAGGCTATCTTAAACTGAGAACGAAGAGCCGCAGCCGCAGGTGCTGGCAGCATTAGGATTGTTGAAAGTAAAGCCACGTGCATTTAATCCATCCTGGTAATCGATCTGCATGCCGGCAAGATATAAACCGTGGGCTTTATGCATGAATACTTTGATGTCATCAATAATGTATTCCTGATCGCCATCCTTTTTCATATCGAAGCCTAAAATATAGTTCATGCCTGAGCATCCACCACCCTCAACACCAACACGCAGACCAAAGTCCTCGCTTATTTCTTGCTGGTCTTTTAATTTAAAAAGTTCTTTTACTGCGCCCGGCGTAAAAGTAACCGGAGCGGTTTCAACAGCTATACTCATCTTATTTTTATTTATTCTACACAAATATAACGTAAAATGCAGATTTTTGTTAGTGTCATAATTTTATGACCCCTGTATAACATTTATAAACATGCCTAATCTGCTTTTTTTGTTTGATATTTTAAAGTACACTATTTCGGGCTTAGGCGTTGTGTATATTGCTTTTTACCTCTTCAAGCCATATCTTGATAAATCAGAAAGTATCCAGTTATTGGAGTTAAAGCGTACCATCAGTAACCAAACCCTGCCGTTGCGTTTGCAGGCCTATGAAAGGGTTGTATTATTCATTGAAAGGGTTAACCCGGCAAGTTTGCTTATCCGTTTAAACGGATCGGCCGATACTGCTGCTGAATTGCAGGCAATTATTATTAATGAGGTGCGCAATGAGTTTCAACATAATATTACCCAGCAAATTTATGTAAGCGCCCGCGTTTGGAATGTGGTAAAAAGGGTTAAGGATGATACCATTAATATGATCAATAATGCGGTAAAGGCGTTGCCGCCGGATACCTCAGCGCTTGAGTTAAGCAAAGTGATCCTGCTGCATTTAAGCAAGTTGGATGATAGTCCTTATGATGTGGCGTTAGGCCTGATCAGGCAGGATATGGAAGAATTATACTAAGCTTATGGCCGCGGATAAAAAGATCACCACTACATCGGGTATTGAAATTAAGGAGGTTTATACCGAACCTTCAAATATGAACGAATTGCCCGGCGAGTTCCCTTTTACCCGCGGCATCCAGAAAGATATGTACCGGGGCAAACCCTGGACCATGCGGCAGTATGCCGGTTTTTCAACCGCCGAAGAATCAAACAAGCGTTACCATTATTTATTAAGCCAGGGGACAAATGGCCTTTCTGTAGCGTTTGATCTTCCGACACAAATAGGTTATGACTCTGACCATGCCCTTGCCGAAGGTGAGGTAGGTAAGGTGGGAGTGGCCATTGATTCGTTAAAGGATATAGAGATACTGTTTGACGGCATTGAGCTGAAGAATATCACCACCTCCATGACCATCAATGCCACCGCCCCGATCCTGCTGGCCATGTACATTGCCTTAGCCAAAAAACAGGGGGCCGATCTTAAACAGATCTCCGGTACCATACAAAACGATATATTAAAGGAGTACGCCGCCCGCGGCACCTATATATACCCGCCTGCACCATCTATGCGGCTCATTACCGATGTGTTTGAATACTGCAGCAAAGAAGTGCCCAAATGGAACACCATTTCTATATCAGGCTATCATATTCGCGAAGCCGGCTCAACCGCGGTACAGGAACTGGCATTTACATTAGCCAACGGTAAAGCTTATTTAAAAGCCGCGTTGGATAAGGGACTTGATATTAATGTATTTGCCAAGCGCCTTTCTTTCTTTTTTAATTGTCATAGCAATTTTTTCGAGGAGATAGCCAAGTTCAGGGCAGCCCGGCGTATGTGGGCACATATTACCAAACAGTTGGGGGCTACTGATGCAAGTGCTCAAAAGCTCCGTTTTCATACACAAACAGGTGGCTCAACATTAACAGCACAGCAACCGTTAAATAATATTATAAGGGTAAGCAATCAGGCTATGGCCGCGGTATTGGGTGGCACACAATCGTTGCATACCAACGGGTATGATGAAGCATTGTCGTTACCAACCGAGGCTGCTGCCAAAATTGCCCTGCGCACCCAGCAGATCATCGCGTTTGAAAGCGGCGTTACCGATACGGTCGACCCGCTGGCGGGTTCATACTTTATAGAGGCCCTGACAGATGAGATAGAAGCCGCCGCTCAATTATATATAGATACGATAGACGCTATGGGCGGTGCGGTGAAAGCTATTGAGCAAGATTACATCCAGCAGGAGATAGCGGCTTCGGCCTACCAGTATCAGCAGGAGATCGAAACAGGCGAAAAAGTGATTGTAGGTGTTAACCGGTTTACACAGCAGGAGGAGGCCCCGATTAATGTTTTCAGGGTTGAAGATACCATCAGGATAATGCAATCTGAGAAAATTGCGGAGCTAAAAAGCACGCGCAACAGAGAAACTGTTGAGAAAAGTTTACATCTTTTGAGAATAGCGGCCACCGGTACTGAAAACTTAATTCCTTTTATCGTAACTTCGGTAGAAAGCTACTCTACTCTGGGTGAAATTGCCGACGTATTACGCGGCGTTTTCGGGGAATATTAGCATCGTGGGGTGGCTTAGTGCATGTGTTTATGACGTGCCACAAATCAAAAAAACTTGGTTTTTATTTTTATAAAGCACTAAACCAGTGCATTACTTTTTTAGTTTGTAATAACAGCTGAAAGGGCTCAACAATTGCCCAGGTTTTGGCGTATAATTAAGGGTTGTAACCCTCGATTTTATGATACTTTTTCTTGAAATTTCAAAAAAAGAAAAAAATAATTAAAAAATAATTGGATTATGATTTTGTATGGAAAATTATGCTAACCATACGAAAATTTCATCAAAAAATCGAATTTGTTAATAAAAAGCCAAATGTTAAAAAAGTGAAAATTTAATTTTTTTATAAGCTTTTTTTGGCAATATTCGATGTTCCGTAGCAAGGCCAAAAGATGTTTCGCTGGGGGTTGGAAATCAATATTTTACTATTATCTATATGGAAAAAACTTGTACGAACGTCTGGAATAGCTGCCTTCAAATCATTAAAGACAACATACCGGCCCAGAGTTTTAAAACCTGGTTTGAGCCGATAAAAGCTTTGAGGATGGAAGGGAGCGTATTAACCATACAAGTACCAAGTTTATTCTTTTATGAGTGGCTTGAAGAGCACTACGTAGGGTTACTGCGCAAAACAATTAAGAAACAATTAGGGGACGAAGGACGTTTAGAGTATAATATAGTTGTTGAGCAATCATCAAGTAAACCATACACAACTAACATGCCTTCAAACGGAAATGGCGCTGATTCAAAACATCAGAGTATGCCGATACCTATTTCAATTAACAAGGATATAAAAAATCCATTTGTTATACCCGGGCTTAAAAAGTTGAATGTAGATCCTCAGCTTAACCGTAACTACACCTTCGAAAACTTTGTTGAGGGGGATTGTAACCGTTTGGCCCGTTCTGCAGGTTATGCCGTTGCAGCTAAACCTGGAGGTACCTCGTTTAACCCGCTGATGATTTATGGAGGTGTAGGTTTAGGTAAAACCCACCTGGCACAAGCCATCGGTAACGAAATTAAGCGCACCCTGCCCGATAAGCTGGTACTATATGTATCATGCGAGAAATTTACACAGCAATTTGTTGATGCCTTAAAGCATAATAACATCAATGATTTTGTGAACTTTTACCAAGCCATTGATGTGCTGATCATGGACGATGTGCACAACTTTGCCGGGAAAGAAAAAACACAGGATTTCTTCTTCCATATTTTTAACCACCTGCACCAATCGGGCAAACAGCTGATCATTACATCAGATAAAGCGCCTAAGGACCTGGCCGGTTTGGAAGAACGCCTTCTCTCGAGGTTTAAATGGGGCCTTTCTGCCGATTTGCAGATCCCTGACCTGGAAACCCGTATGGCTATCCTGAAAAACAAAATTTACCAGGACGGTATCGAGTTATCTAACGATGTGATCGAATACGTTGCTCATAACATCGATAATAACGTACGTGAGCTGGAAGGCGCTATGGTATCATTACTGGCGCAGTCGACCCTTAACCGTAAAGAGATTGACCTGAACCTGGCTAAACAAATGTTGAAAAACTTTGTGAAGAACTCATCTAAAGAAATTTCGATGGAGTATATCCAGAGCCTGGTGTGTGAGTATTTTGAAGTGCCTATTGAGATGGTAAAATCACAAACCCGCAAACGCGAAATTGTACAGGCCCGTCAAATTTCTATGTACCTGGCCAAAGC
>NZ_DASVOB010000571.1:0-8714 GCF_036383575.1 Mucilaginibacter sp. | reverse complement strand
AGCAAGCCCAATCTGCGCGAAGCTTTTTTTAAACGGGTATCGCAAACCGGCATAGCCTATCGGCACAGCACAATAAACCTTAACTTAAGTCACGCCAGCCAGATCAAAGCGGGCGACAGGCTGCCTTACCTCAAAGTGTTCGACGAAAAACGGCAGTTGGAAACCGACCTGCACGAATGGTGCAGCAAACCTGGGTTCACGCTCATTTGCCTGGGCAAACTTAAAGAGATCGACCTGTTTACCGTAGCCAAATGGATCACCCAAAACTACGGGGTCAGCCTCAACTTTTTTTACCTGCCCCCGTCAGCAAAAAACCAACATATCTTTGATGCTTTCGATATAAAAGAAAATCAAAAGAAAGCCCTGATCATCCGCCCGGATATGCACATCGGCTTTTTAAATGATGTGGTGGATATTGATATGATGGATAATTATTTGTTGAATGTAGTGGGAGTGGTTCATAGATGATGGTTCATAGGTTATGGCAATGGTGGCTCCCTTATTTGCTTCGCTGTTTTGCTATGAACTATGATCCATTAACCATGAACCCAAAAACTAACGAACCACCATCACCCAGCCGCTCATCACATTCCCATTTTTTAAATCTATCACATAATAGTATGTTCCCGACGGAATATCTTGTCCGCTGTATCTGCCGTCCCAGGCTTTGGGGTAGCCGGTGCTTTTAAATACCACTCCACCGTAACGGTTAAATACTTGCGTGGTTGAGGTTGGGTAGGTATCAAGTGCCTCAATGGCCCAGGTATCGTTAACCCCATCGCCATTAGGTGTAAAGGTATTGGGGATAATCACTTTTTTATAAACGCGCACAAATACCTGGTCGGTAGCTTCATCGCCGCAGCCTGAATTTGATACTACGTGCAGGGTATAAGTGATATCTTCCATTGGCGAGGCTGTGGGCTTAAGTTCAAGACTGCTGCTCAGGTTATCGGTCGGCGTCCAATAATAGCTTACGTTGGTTCCTTTGGTACTGCCATTAAGCGTGGTTGTTTGTCCCTGGGTAATATACCTGTCGGGCCCGGCGTTGGCCACAGGCTTTTTAAGCACATTAACCTGTACCGTAGCTGTTGATGTACAAGTGCCGTTACTTACGGTAACTGTGTACAATGTGGTATCTGTAGGGCTGGCGACAGGATTGGCTATGTTGGCATCTGAAAGGCCTGTAGTTGGCGACCATGAATAAGTTGAGCCGCCGCTGGCATTTAAGGTAACCGAACTCCCCTCGCAAATTGGCTCAACTGCTGCAACTGCTGCAACAGGCTGTGCATTCACCACAACAGTCAGTGGTACTACAACCTCACATCCCGACGATGATTTAACCGTAACATGATAAGTACCTGCCGCTGCTGCGGTTACATTACTGATGGTTGGGTTTTGAATTGCTGATGTAAACCCATTTGGCCCCGTCCACTGATAGCTCACCCCTGTTGATGCGCTTAACGACAATGTTGTACCCGCGCAGACCGGCGTATTTGCTGTTGCCGTTGATGAGGGCGGCGCGCCAACCGTAAGTGTAAGCACGTTTGATGCCGACCGGCAAAGTGCCGAATTGATATTGCCTGCCTGGGCAGTTACCGCACGATAATAGTAAGTACCGGCTACCGTTGGCGATGTGACCTGGTAACTTGAACTGGTGCTACCAGCTCCGGCAAGATCCGTCCAGGCACCGTTCCCGTTTTTGTACTGCCATAAAACGGTATATCCGCTGGGAATAGTGGTGCTGAGTGTATAGGTTTGCGGAATATCCGAACAAGCCGATGCCGTGATAGTTGAGCTTGAACTACTAAAGCTTGCTGCAATCACGGGCCCGTAAGGCCTGAAAACAATATCGTCAATAGCAAGGTCATTTGCCGGGGCACCTCCGGCGCTGTTATTGATCATCTTGATCACTACATCGCCAACACCTGCAGGCAGTGTAAAGTTAAACGACTTCTGTATCCACTGGTAATTGCCGCTGGTGCGGGCAATGGTACCGGTAGTAAAACTTTGGATAGTTGTACCGTCAGTTTTTTCGATAGCGAAGGTGATATTTGGCGGACTGATATCATTACTCCTTAACAAATTCACCACCCAGGCCGAAAACTGGTAGGTAGTATTAGAGCAAAGCCCGCTAATGGTACGTTTATAAAAATAATCGGTTTTGGATACACTGGCATTTACCACCATCATATAACCGCCGGTATTGCCGGTATGGTCTGTTGCCGACCACCATACATTGCCGGCACCCGCGGTAGTATTTTCAATAGTGTATGAACCATCGCTCGGGAAATCGTTACTGCTATAAGTATAGCTCGTCGACCCAGAATCGGCAGGCAAGGCCCCCGAATGGGTTGAAGTTCCTGAGCCAAAAGTGATACTCACTACCGGGTCGCCAAGGCTTTGCGCATTTGTTTTGCGAGCTAATAGAATAAGAAAAAAGCTGATTAGGGGGAGTAACTTTTTTGCTTCCAACGGAATACTGTTTTAAAAAAGCGCCTGCATGTAACTACTAACATACAGACGCTACTATCGCAACTATTATGAAAAGGGGTATTATATAAACCATTTATGGGGTTATAATTGGTTTATGCAGTAAATATGCGGGCACGGGCGGTTTTCATCAATAATGTATCGATGAATAGCAGTTTTGTATAGGCGAATGTAATGGGGAGAAATTAACGCTACTTCTGTTTCGACCAGTTGCGTGCAAAATCGTTATAAGTTTCGCTTACCGGCAACTCTACATCGGTAAGCTGCACCTTACGGTTCTGGATAGACCTGATCTTGCCAACAGGTACAATATAGCTGCGATGGATGCGCTGAAACCTGGTTGAAGGGAGCTTTTCCAATACCTTTTTCATCGGCATTAGTGTAAGGATAGTTTTATCGTTGGTAATATGGATCTTAATATAATCCTCCATACTTTCAATGTACTCGATAGTACTCAGCTCTATTTTAACCATGCGATATTCCGAGTATACATACAGGCTTTCGTCGGTCTCTTCGGTAGCGGGCTTGTTCCTGTATTTATAGTAATCAACGGCTTTTTCAACAGCTTTGGTAAAGCGCTTAATATCTATCGGTTTTAAAATATAATCCAGTGCTTCCAGTTCAAAACCCTCAAACGCAAAGTTTTTATAAGCGGTTGTGAATATCACTATGGGTTTTACCTGGAGCGAGCGCACAAGATCTATCCCCGTAATATCGGGCATGTTGATATCAACAAAAAGCAGATCTACCGGGGTATTCTTTAAAAACTCCGCGCCGGATATGGCATCTTCAAAAGTATTAACCATTTGCAGCGCCGGGAAGCGTGATACATATTCGCTTATGAGCCTTAAGGCAAGCGGTTCGTCATCAATGGCTATACATTTGAGCACCATAATTTAAGCATGTAAAGTAAGTTGAACAATATACTCATTATTCTGGCTGCTGATGTTTAACAAATGCTTGCCAGGATATAAATGTTCCAGGCGCTGCTTTGTGTTTTTTATGCCGATGCCTGTGCGTTGGTATTCGCTGTTTTTTACACCAAAGATCCGGTTTTTGCAGTAAAACGAAATATTTAGATCCTGAATATTAATCCTGATATCTATATCAGATGGTTCATGTTTGCTCACTCCGTACTTAAAAACATTTTCAATAAAGGTCATCATTACCAGCGGGGCTATTTTATTTCTGCCGGGATCTCCTTCAACCTCAAAATTAACCTTGGTGTTTTTGCCGATGCGAAGGCGCTGCAGTTCGATATAATCACTGATACAATCAATTTCGCTTTGCAGCGGTACAAAATCTTCAATAACATCATCAGTAACGTAGCGCATAATGTTCGAGAGCTTCATGATACTATCGGCGGCATTGTCATCTTTGATCGCCGCGAGGGTATAGATATTATTAAGCGTATTGAACAGGAAATGAGGATTGATCTGCGCTTTCAGAAACGATAATTCGGCGCTGGTTTTATCGGCTTCGGCACGGGCGGCACGCTGCTCGGTAAGCTGCCATTGCTGCACCGTTTTTATAGCCATACTCAAGGCCATGATCATCAGAAAAATGAACAGGCTGGTACTGTCGAACGGCTTTCTGAACCTTCGTGAATGCCCGAAACCATTTCTTTGCCCTAAGGAATCGGGATGGAAATATGGTGGCCGTTCAAACCCTCCCTGCGTATCAGGATAAAGGTTACCATACCTATGATGGCCAAAGCGGGGGCCATCAAAAGACGGAGGCCCCGGCATCATCATCCCGCTGCGCATTCTCCAGCCTTCAGTGCTTCGCAGCAGTCTGTCGAACGGCTGGAGCGTGTACACGCAGCTCAATAAAATGATACAGATAACACTGTAGATCAAATACTTTTTTTTCAAAAAGAACTGCGGAATGAACAGGTAAGCATTGCTGTAAAAAAGGGAGATATAAGTGATACAAAACACCCAGTAAGCAGGCTTCTGCAAAAAAGATGTAATAGAAGTATTGTATAACGACCGGCTATTTAAAAAAACCAGCGGAAAGGCCATGAACAGCAGCCAGCCGGCAATATGTATAACAACCGAAAATACTTTGAAACGCGACATTATGTAAAATAACGCATTATGTTACAGCAATAAAAAAAGTAGCGTTAATTTCAAGGTGTATAGTGAAAGAATCGTCATTGCGAGGCACGAAGACAACCGACCAAAGGGAGCTCATTAATACCTATAAAATCAAATTATAATTATTAATAATCCCCAATGAGCAGAGCCGCCCTATATAGTTCGCGATTGCTTCGTACCTCGCAATGACGGCTTGTTTATTTGTTTTTAAACCCTTCTTCAGGTCTCCTCAGGGGGCCTCTGCGAGAGATCCTGATGGGACGTTAAGATTCACAACTTACGACTCAGGACTTACCCATGAATAGTTTCACCCTTGCCATAGTTCTGGATCACCTGGGCTTCGTATTCCAGGAACTGTTTCCAGCGGGCATCAACATCAATTTCTTCGGCGTATTTTTTTGCCAGGCGAATGAACATGGAATAATGGGTCGCTTCGCTGATCATCAGCTCATGGTAAAAGATAGCCAGTTGTTCATCGTTAATATTTTCGGAGAGTACCTTGAAACGTTCACAGCTCCGGGCTTCTATCATCGCCGAAAACAAGAGCCTGTCAATGAGCTGGGCTTCACGACCGCCGCCTATGATAATAAATTTCCGGAGTTCATTCACGTAGTTATCCTTGCGCTCGCGGCCAAGAATATAACCACGCTCCAATATAATATCGTGTACGCGTTTAAAATGATCCATTTCTTCCTGTACCAGCAGGGCCATTTCCTGTACCAACTCGCTCAGGTTTGGATTTTGAACAATAAGGGTAATAGCATTACTGGCCGCCTTTTGTTCGCAAAAAGCATGATCGGTCAAAATTTCTTCAATATTGCTTTCTACTACGTTCTTAACCCAAAGCGGATCGGTAGGCAACTGCAGTTTTAAAATGGTTTTCTCGCTCACAGTGCAAAGATAGTTGATAGCGGTGAAAGGATAAAGGCGAAAGGTAAAAGGTACTTCTGCGATATGTTTAAATATGAAGGGCCATCTTTTGCGGACGGCCCTTCATTGTTTTTTGTTACTGTTCTATCTTTTTAAGCTTGATATCAAATATCACTATGGAATTTGGCGGTACCTGGCTGGTGCCATATACACCATAAGCTAACCGCGAAGGAACAATAAGCAGGATCTCTCCGCCTGCAGCAATCATCGGGATGCCTATCTGCCACCCGGTTAGCAGCAAGTTTAGTTTATTGCTGTAATCGGTTTGCCCACTTATGCTTACGCCAGTAAGTAACTGGCCCGAATAATCGATAGTTACCGTTGCGTTTGGCCCGGCATGAGTACCCGTTCCCGGGGCAATGATCTGGTAATAAAGTCCTGAAGTATCTTTTGTGGCGCTGATTTCGGAATGGGCTGCAAGGTAGTTTTTGATATTGCCATCCTCATTCAAAACAACCTGTTGCGGATCGGTCGCTTTATCTTTAAAACATGCAGACAGCACCAACAGCGGCGCAAACAACAGCAGCAACAGGCTTTTTCTCATTTCAGGTTGTGGTAATTGGTAAATCAGCTAAAACTAAGCAGATCGATCGTAAATACCAAGACCGAATTTTTAGGGATTGAGCCCGCTGCGGTATTACCGTAACCTTCTCTCGAGGGGATCACCAAAATAATACGGCCGCCCGTTTTAACGTACGGCAGGCCAGATTGCCAGCCAGGAATGAGCCCCTGCAGGCTTTGATTAATAGTACCGGAATCAAACGTAGTTCCGTTCAATAGCTTGCCAGTGTAGGTTACTTTAACTGTTGATGTTGTGGTTGGCTTTGCGCCGGTTCCCTGGGTTACTATTTTATAATAAACACCAGAACCATCAGCAGTAGCATGAAAAGCGGTATCTGTACCGATATAAGTTTTAATAGCGGCGTCATCTGCAGCTGCCTGTTTTGCTGCATCGAACTTGTCTTTTGAGCATGAGGCGAGGATCACCAACGGGGCGAATACGAATAATAGAAATTTCTTCATTTAGTTAATAGTTCTGTTTGCATTAATTTGACGAACAAAAGCAACAGAACGCTACAATAATTGAACTTATTTTAGCGGGATTAGTTAAATTCTGTTAAATCGACAGAAAACACCAATACCGAATTTTCAGGGATACGGCCCGGACCGTTTGCACCATAAGCCAAGCCTGATGGTACGATAAGTAAAATGCTGCCACCTTCTTTAACTAATGGGATACCTATTTGCCAGCCTTTGATCAGGTGATCAAGCGGGCTCGAATAACCGTTACCCTTATCAACCACCATATCATTCAGCAAAGCGGCAGTGTAGTTTACGGTAACCAACGAATTGTCTTTGGGATGATCGCCCTTGCCTTCGGATAAAACCTGGTAATAAATACCGGAGGGGTCCTTTTGCATTTTGAGCTGCGGATTGGCTTTAAGATAAATGCGAATGAGTGAATCGTCGGTTTTAGCTTGTTTGGCCTGGTTTAACTTTACTGAATTATCACATGACATCATCAGTGTAATGATAACTGCGCTTAGTAATAAAAAGTATTTTTTCATGATGGGTATTCAAATAAAAGCCCCCTTTAAAGTAAAGGAGGCTTAGTTTATGTTTTGGGTTATTAAACCGTTGTTTTAATTTTCAGCTCGGTCATTTGCGCTTCGGCAATGGTTGATGGAGAATCGATCATTACGTCGCGGCCCGAGTTGTTTTTAGGGAAGGCGATCACATCGCGGATTGAATCCAGGCCGGCGAATATAGATGCCAGGCGGTCGAACCCGAAGGCGATACCACCATGCGGAGGTGCGCCGTATTCAAAGGCATCCATCAAAAAGCCGAATTGCTTTTGCGCTTCTTCGGGCGAGAAACCAAGATGTTTGAACATCAACGCTTGCAGGCCACGATCATGGATCCTGATTGAGCCACCGCCAATTTCGGTACCATTGATCACCAGATCATAAGCATTAGCGCGTACAGCTCCCGGTTCGGTATCCAACAGGGCAATATCCTCAGGTTTTGGTGAAGTGAACGGGTGGTGCATAGCATGGTAACGGCCGCTTTCTTCATCCCACTCCAATAACGGGAAGTCAACCACCCACAGGGGTGCAAAAGTATTTTTATCGCGCAGACCTAAACGGTTACCCATTTCCAAACGCAACTCGTTCAACTGTTTACGCACCTTATCGGCAGGACCGGCAAGTACCAGCATCAAATCGCCTTTTTCGGCATTGAAAGCAGCAGCCCAGTTGGTCAGTTCATCTTCGTTATAAAACTTATCAACTGATGATTTCAGCGTACCGTCCTCGTTGTAGCGGCAGTAGATCATACCGGTTACACCAATTTGCGGGCGTTTTAACCATTCGGTCAATTCATCCACTTGCTTGCGGGTATAACTTGCACAGCCTTTGGCATTGATACCTACAACCAACTCGGCATTATCAAAAATACCAAAGCCTTTGCCTTTAACAATATCGTTCAGCTCAACAAACTCCATCCCAAAACGCAGGTCGGGTTTGTCTGATCCGTATAAACGCATAGCATCAGAATACAGCATGCGCGGCAGCTCAACCAGGTCAATCCCTTTTACAGTTTTGAACAGGTGGCGGGTAAGGCCTTCAAAAATATTCAGGATATCTTCCTGGCTCACGAAAGACAGCTCACAGTCGATCTGGGTAAATTCAGGTTGACGGTCGGCACGTAAATCCTCGTCCCTGAAACATTTTACTATCTGGAAGTAGCGGTCAAAACCGCTTACCATCAGCAATTGTTTAAAGGTTTGCGGCGATTGTGGCAGGGCGTAAAACTCGCCTGCGTTCATGCGGCTTGGCACCACAAAGTCACGCGCACCTTCCGGGGTTGATTTGATTAACACCGGGGTTTCTACCTCGATAAAGTCAAGCTTATCTAAATATTTACGCACTTCCTGCGCCATTTTGTGACGAAGAACCAGGTTGTTACGGATAGGGTTACGGCGAAGGTCGAGGTAACGGTATTTGGCGCGAAGTTCCTCACCGCCATCGGTTTCGTCCTCAATCAGGAACGGTGGCAGTTTGGCCGCGTTAAGCACTTCGATATCGGTAACGGCAATCTCAATTTCGCCGGTTGGGATCTTGGTGTTTTTGCTGGCGCGCTCAATTACATTACCGGTAACTTTGATCACAAATTCGCGACCAAGTCCGCGGCTTT
>NZ_DASVOB010000570.1:0-4403 GCF_036383575.1 Mucilaginibacter sp. | reverse complement strand
CATCTACACCATTCCGGTGACTGGAGGCGCGGAGACCCGGTTGACCACGGCCAAAGGCTTGGATGACGGCCCGGATTATTCATCCGATGGTCAATGGATCTATTTCAATTCGGATCGCAGCGGCCTGATGCAGATCTGGCGCATGAAAGCCGATGGCAGCGAGCAAACGCAGCTTACCAACGACGATTACAATAACTGGTTCCCACATATCTCGCCCGATGGTAAATGGATAGTGTATATTACCTTCTTCAAAAACGAAGTATCCCCCGGCGATCACCCTTTTTACAAACATGTATATTTAAGGGTGATGCCGATTGGCGGCGGCCCGTCAAAAGTGGTAGCTTACCTGTACGGCGGTCAGGGTACTATCAATACCCCGTCGTGGGCGCCAGATAGTAAGCACCTTGCATTTGTAAGTAATTCTGATTTATTGTTTCCTGTATTCCCGATAGCAAAATAACCTTAAACATATAACCATGTATACATCACGCAGATCATTTTTAAAAACCGGCGCAATGGCAGTTGCCGGGGCGGCACTACTTCCTGATAGCTTATTTGCCGCAACGGAGAGTAAGCTTAAAAGGGTAGGGGTGCAGCTTTACAGCGTACGCGACGCCATGAAAGCCGATCCGCAGGGAACGCTTAAAAAGATCGCTGATGCGGGTTATGCACATGTGGAGCATGCTAATTATATCGACAGGAAATTTTATGGCTACACTGCCAAAGAATTTAAAAAGATCCTGGCCGATCTTGACCTAAAAATGCCAAGCGGTCATACCGTAATGACACCTCAGCATTGGGATGCAGCTAAAAATGATTTTACCGATGCCTGGAAATATACTGTTGAGGATGCGGCCACCCTGGGGCAAAAGTTTGTGATAAGCCCATGGCTTGACGAAAAGGTACGTACAGATACTGATGCCCTGAAACGTACAATGGAACAGTTTAACAAATGCGGAGAGCTTTGCAAGCAATCGTCAATGATGTTTGGCTATCATAATCACAACTTTGAGATCAGTACCAAAGTTGGCGACATTACCCTTTACGACTATATTATCCAAAATACTGATCCGGTTTTGGTGGCTCAGCAAATTGATATCGGCAATATGTTCAGCACCGGTGGTAAGGCATTGGAGTTTATCAATAAATATCCCGGCAGGTTCCAGTCTATGCACGTAAAAGACGAAATTAAAGTGCCGCCACATGATGGCGATGATACCGAAAGTACAATTTTGGGTGCAGGGATACTGCCTGTAAGAGATATTGTAAAAGCCGGGGCAAAAAAAGGAGGTACCTCATTGTTCATTATTGAGCAGGAAGCATACCAGGGCAAAGACCCAATCGATTGTGTAAAAATTGATTTACAAATCATGAAAAAATGGGGCTATTAATAGTATAAAGCTAACTTACACCCTCGTGAAGATTTAATTTTTCCAGGCTTTGATTTTAAATTGTAATTATTAAGTTTGGAAATACGTTATAAATCATAATAAGCCTTACCCGTTATCTGTCCAATAGTTTAAACAATGGATCGGCGTACCGTCATTAAAAACCTGGCTTTGATAATAGGAGGGGCAGCATTGCTCCCGGCTTGTTCGCAGGATAAAGCAAAGTCGAAGGTTGCACTCAAAAATATCGATATCACTGCCGATCAGGAACAGTTGATAGGCGATGTAGCAGAAACTATTATTCCTAAAACAACAACGCCGGGTGCGAAAGACCTGCTGCTCCATTTATTTGTATTGAAAATGGTGGACGACTGCTATAAAAAGGACGATCAGCAGGTGTTTGTAACTGGCATGGGCCATTTCGCAGATCAATCTCAAAAATTATATAGTAAAACGTTTGACCAGCTTGATACTAAAACCCGTGAAGCGTTTTTGCTGGATATAGAAAAAGAAGGTAAAGCGGAAGAAGAGGCGGCCAGGAAAAACAGTGATAAAAAAGATGCTGCACCTGCCACTCCTCCTGCAGGTAAGTATTCGCCCGAGCTTAAGAAGTTTTACAGCATAGTAAAAAGGCAAACCATAAACGGTTATACCAATTCAAAATATTTTATGACTAAAGAGGTGGTATATGAGCTTGTGCCCGGCAGGTACAATGCGCATTTTCCTTACAAACAAAAGCAAGCAGTATAAGTAATGGCTAATTTAAATATCGACAGCGTTAAAGAACGCACTTTCGACGCGATAGTAATTGGTTCGGGCATGAGCGGGGGATGGGCTGCTAAAGAGTTTGCGGACAAAGGACTCAAAACACTGATATTGGAGCGTGGCCGCGATGTGAAGCACATTAAGGATTACCCGACTACCAATATGTACCCCTGGGAGTTTGAACACCGGGGCGAATTGCCGATGGCGGTACAGGAAGCCAATCCTATTGTAAATCGCTGTTATGCCTTTGGAGAAAGCGCCGCGCATTTTTTTGTAAAAGATGCAGAGCACCCTTACATACAGGATAAACCCTTCGACTGGATCCGCGGCTACCAGGTAGGCGGTAAATCCCTGCTATGGGCACGCCAAACCCAGCGCTGGAGCGATTTTGACTTTGAAGGCCCCGCCCGCGATGGATTCGCGGTAGACTGGCCGATCCGTTATAAGGATATTGCACCATGGTATAGTTATGTGGAGAAATTCGCCGGTATTTCGGGTAACCGTGATGGTATTCCCGAATTGCCGGATGGTGAGTTTTTACCGGCCTTTCCTTTAAATACTGTTGAAGAATATTTTAGCAAACACGTAAAAAATAATTATAAAAACCGTTACGTGATCAGCGCTCGTTGCGCCCACCTTTCAACCCCTAACCAAATCCACCTGGATCAGGGCAGGGTACAATGCCAAAGGAGAACGATCTGTGAGCGTGGCTGCCCCTTTGGCGGCTATTTCAGCGCAAATGCTACCACTATCCCCTGGGCTTTAAAATCCGGGCACGCTACGTTGAGGCCGTTTTCGGTAGTGGAATCTATTATATATGATGATAAGCTGGGTAAAGCTACCGGTGTGCGGGTTATTGATACCAATACCAAAGAAGCTATCGACTATTACGCCAAAGTAATATTTGTCAATGCAGCGGCGTTAAATACCAACCTGATATTGCTTAATTCCAAGTCGCATCGTTTCCCTAATGGTTTGGGCAATGATAGCGGTGTGCTGGGTAAATATGTAGCTTTCCATAATTATTCGGCCCATATTGGAGCCGAGTATGATGGCGCTAAAGAATGGACAACAGATGGGCGTAATCCTGCCGGCGGGGGGTATATCCCGAGGTTCAGGAACGTGTACAAACAAGAAACCGACTTTTTACGCGGCTATGCTTCAGGCTTTGGCGCTTACAGATCCCCGCAGCGTAGTTGGGACGGCGTAGGCAGCAGTCTGAAAGATAACCTGGCTAACAAAGAGCTTGGCCCGTGGCATGTAGGGTCGCACATGATGGGCGAAACCATCCCGAAGGAAAGCAATTTTGTAAGTCTTGATGACAAGCAAAAAGATGCCTGGGGTGTGCCGTTATTAAAGATGAACATTGATTACGACGATAACGACGAGAAGATGAAGAAGGATTATGTGGAGCAGTTAACTGAGATGTTCACCAGCGCGGGCTTTACTAACATTAAAGCAAGTACCGATAAACGAGCACCGGGGCTTGATATTCATGAAATGGGCGGTGCCCGTATGGGGAATGATCCTAAAACATCGATATTAAACAAATGGAACCAGGTGCATAGCGTTAAAAACGTATTTGTTACCGACGGCGCCAGCATGACGTCAACCTCGTGCCAAAATCCGTCGCTAACTTATATGGCCTTTACGGCAAGGGCGGCCGATTATGCCATGAGCGAGATGAAGAAGGGGAACCTCTCCTAAATCCTCTCCAAAGGAGAGGACTTAAAAAGGGCGGCGTAAGGGGGGCTCCCTCTCCTTTGGAGAGGGCCGGGGTGAGGTCCTTCGTGTAAAAAAAACACAATGTAATATTTGGAAAATGAATTTTATTCATACATTTAACGACACAACCAAGTACTAAACAAATTTAACTAATCATATTATTCGTATGTCTGCAAACACTTATGACGCAATAGTCATTGGCTCAGGAATTTCAGGCGGGTGGGCTGCCAAGGAACTAACACAAAAGGGTTTGAAAACCATCATGCTTGAGCGTGGCCGTAATATTGAGCACATTAAAGATTACGTAAACGCAACCAAAGATCCATGGGAATTTCCGCACAGAGGCGGCCGTACCCAGAAAATGATTGATGATTACCCGGTTCTTAAACGCGACTATCCGTTAAATGAAACCAACCTTGACTATTGGGCAAGTGATAAAGATAGTCCTTATACAGAAATTAAACGTTTTGACTGGTTCCGTGGTTACCACGTAGGAGGCCGCTCACTGATGTGGGGACGCCAATC
>NZ_DASVOB010000569.1:0-5658 GCF_036383575.1 Mucilaginibacter sp. | reverse complement strand
GATCACGGGGCCGAGGTTATTGATGCCAGCGACGTTAGCCTGACCAAAGTAATGCTGCAATGCAAAACCACTCAACCGTTGGTTCATATAGAAAACAGCAACAAAATCAGGATCGACAACCTTGCATCGGCGGCAAAGCCTGATCTGCTGTTGAGTATCAATGGTAAGTATATGGGTCAGGTGGATCTATCACACACAGATATCAGTTCGGCTGTTCAGGTAGCGGAATTTAAATATGGTGCGGATAAATCTGTGTTAACAACTACAAAATAAATGATGAAACATTTGCTTTTCAAATTGACCGTATTGGCATTGGTGATCTTTTCGACCCGTACACAGGCACAAAACTTTATGGAGATATGGCCGCATGGCCATATCCCAAACTCTAAAAACCTGCGGCTTACCGACAGCGTAGCTAATGAACGCATCTATAGGGTAATGCTGCCGGGGATGTATGCATTCTTTCCTGGAAAACAGGAAAACAAGGGTGCCGCGGTGGTTATTTGTCCGGGTGGCGGCTATGAGCGGCTCGCCTACGTGATCAGCGGATTGCAGCTGGCTAAATGGTTCAACACCATGGGCGTTTCGGCATTTGTGCTTAACTACCGCCTCCCTAATTCTCCCGACTTGAAGCAACGTGAGATCGGTCCGTTGATGGATGCACAGCGAGCCATTCGTTACATCAGGGCCAATGCAGCAAAATGGGGCATCGATCCTGGTAAGATCGGCATTATGGGTACATCGTCAGGCGGGCATCTTGCAGCTACCACAGCTACCCAAACAACCGACGTTAGTGCAATTAAGGACAGCCTTGACCATGTTTCATTCAGCCCTAACTTTGCTATTCTCATTTCGCCGGTGATCGACCTCAGTACTTCCTATGCACATGCAGGCAGCGTTAAAAATTTATTAGGGCCTAATCCTACTGAGGACCTGAAGAAGCATTTTTCGGCACAGCTTAATGTGAGCAGTACCACGCCCCCATGCTTTATTGCCGGTGCCGTTAATGATAAAGCAGTAAACCCAATGAACAGCCTGATGTTTTACCAGGCACTATTGCAAAACAACGTGCCGGTAAGCTTTCACGCATTTCCGCAAGGCGCGCATGCCATTGCGTTACGCAATAATCCCGGATCGACCGAGTTGTGGACCAAACTATGCGAAATGTGGCTGATCGAAATGAACATTATCCCCGAAAAACTGCCAAACAAATAACTATTACATCATCATGAAAAAAACGCGTCAAAGTAAGATCCATCGGTTTAGCCTGGCAGTTATCATACTGGGCGGCATAGCGTTAAGCTTTATCCCGCCTAAAAAAAAGCTAACCATTTTTTTGGCAGGCGATTCAACAATGGCTGATAAAAAGGTAAGTGCATATCCCGAAACAGGTTGGGGCATGAGTTTCAAATATTTTTTCGATTCAACTGTGGTCGTGGTCAACAAGGCCCAAAATGGCCGCAGCACCCGTACTTTCATCACAGACGGCCTTTGGAAACAGATCACCGATAATTTGGATGCAGAGGATTATGTGCTGATACAATTTGGTCATAATGATGAAGTGCCGACCAAAAAATCAGCTACTACCGAAACAGAATTTAGAAACAACCTGGTCCTTTATATTGATCAAACCCGGAGCAAGCAGGCAATACCTGTACTGATCACCCCGGTAACACGCCGCAGTTTTGACAGCACAGGCACCGTAACGGATACCCATGCCCGCTACGCCAGGATAGTACGCGATGTAGCCGTAGAAAAGCGTGTACAATTGATAGATCTTGACCAGGAAAGTATGGCGCTGGTACAAAGCTTTGGCCCTGAACAATCAAAATTTCTATATAATTACCTGCAATCCGGCGAAAATCCCAATTATCCTAAGGGGCAAAAAGACGATACACATTTCAATGAACTGGGTGCCCGCAAAATGGCAGAGATAGTATTGGCGGACCTACGCAGGCTATCACCAGAAATTAACAACCGCGTAACAGGCTCTGATCGGGGATTAACCAGGTAGCATCATGAAAAACAAAACCCTCCTACTCGGTTTAGCTTTAGGCCTGCTTGCATTTTCAAAAGTTTCGGCGCAATCTAAAGAATGGTTAACCACAACCCCGGATACCTCTTTTAACATTACCCGCGATTTTAAAAATAATGTAAAGAAATACCCTTTCATTAAGATCGTTCCCGACAGCCCTTCAAAAGCAGTAACTGAAACACGTAACCTGGTTTATGCCAAAGTGGGCAGCCGCGAACTGCATATTGATGCCTTTACGCCGTCGGCAGCCAAGAAAAAGCCTACGCCCGCAATCATTACTGTACACGGCGGTGGCTGGCGTTCGGGAAACCGTGCGCAGCATATTCCGTTGGCGCAGCATTTGGCAGCCCTGGGTTATGCCAGCTTTACGGTAGAATATCGCCTGTCTACCGAAGCGCTTTACCCGGCGGCGGTGAATGATATTAAATCGGCAATACAATGGCTGCGTGCTAACGCTAAAAGATTTAATATCAATACAAATAAGATTGCTGTTTTGGGCTTTTCGGCTGGCGGGCAGCTGGCAGCATTGGTAGGAATGACCTCGGGTTTAGATAAATTCGATGTGCTGGATTCAAATAAAGGCTATTCAAGTTCGGTACAGGCCGTCATTGATATTGATGGTACGCTCACATTTGTGGCACCCGATGCCTGGGAAACTCAAAATCAGCAAACAGTTGCGGCCTCAACAATGTGGTTAGGCTATAAACGTACCGAAAGCCTTGATACCTGGACAGAGGCCAGCCCGCTTACTTATGCTCAACGTAATAAACTCCCCTTCCTGTTCCTGAATAGCGCTGTTGACAGAATGCATGCCGGTCGTGACGTATTTAAAGACATGATGGATAAGAAAGGCGTATATGTACGGATTGATAGCTTTAAAGATACGCCGCACACTTTCTGTTTATATCAGCCCTGGTTTGATCCTATGGTAACCGACATTGACCAGTTTCTAACTAAAATATTTAAATAAACACTGATGATGAAAAGCTTTTTACGCCTGCAAATACTTGGTTTAATATTGTTAACGCCATGGGTAGTTCAATCGGTCAGCGCACAATCGGCCAGGCCCTATTCACAGCAAATGGCACACACCGTGATGACCATTTGGAAAGACAGCCTGCCCAGCGGTAACAAATGGACTTATGACCAGGGCGTTATATTAAAGGGATTTGAAAATATCTGGCATCAAACCGGCGATCAGCAATATTTCGATTTTATAAAACACTGTATGGATAAATTCGTGCAGACCGACGGCAGTATCCGTACCTATAACCTCGCCGACCATAACCTCGATTTTATTCTCTGCGGCCGCAATGTGCTGACGCTTTACCGGCAAACCCATGAGGATAAGTACCTGAAAGCAGTGCAAACATTGCGGGAACAATTGCGTACACAGCCCCGTACATTTGATGGAGGCTTCTGGCATAAAAAACGTTACCCTAACCAAATGTGGCTGGATGGCCTGTACATGGCCGAGCCGTTTTACGCCGAATATGCGGCCATTTTTCACGAGGATACAGCTTTCAATGATATTGCCCGGCAGTTCATATTAATGGAAAAGCATTCGCGCGATGAAAAAACAGGATTGCTGTACCATGCCTGGGACGCATCAAAGAAAGAACGTTGGGCCGACCCGCAAACCGGGCGTTCGCCAAACTTTTGGGGCCGGGCCATGGGCTGGTACGGGATGGCGCTGGTTGATGCGTTGGATCAATTTCCGGCCGATCATCCCCGGCGTAATGAACTGCTGGCCATTCTGCAGCGTTATGCCGCGGCGGTAGTGCGCTGGCAGGATAAACCTACAGGGCTTTGGTACGAAGTACTGGACAAAGGCACTGAAAAAGGTAATTACCAGGAAGCATCGGTATCATGTATGTTTGTGTATACGCTGGCTAAGGCCGTACGTCAAAAATATTTGCCGGCAACCTACATACCTGTAGTACAAAAAGGGTATGCAGGTATTATTAAAAAATTTATCCGCACCGATGACAAGGGCCTTTTGGCGTTGGATGGCACTGTTCAGGTAGGCGGCCTGGGTGGAAAGCCTTACCGTGATGGCAGCTACGCTTATTACCTGAGCGAGAAGGTGATTACCAATGATGCCAAAGGTGTTGGCGCTTTTATACTCGCCGCTACAGAAATTGAATGGTTGAAAGGGAAAAAATAACATCATATGAAAAAGATCATACTCGGCTTGTTACTGCTGGCGGCAATTGCTGTTTGCCAGGCGCAGCCTGTTACTAAGGTTTATAAAGAAATAACTGTGGCACAGGATGGCAGCGGCGACTTTAAATCCATACAGGAAGCGATAAACGCGGTTCGTGATCTGGGCGCCATACAGGTGCCTATCCACATCAAAAAAGGTATTTATCACGCAAAACTGGTAATCCCATCGTGGAAAACACATATCTCACTTATTGGTGAGGATAAGGAAAATACCATTATCACTAATGATGACTATTCGGGTAAACCCGTACCTGGCGGTAAAGATGCCTTTGGCAGGGATAAATTTTCAACGTACACCTCTTACACCGTGCTGGTTGCCGGCAATAATTTCATGGCAGAAAACCTCACCATTATCAATTCGGCTGGCCGGGTAGGGCAAGCAGTAGCACTGCATGTAGAAGGTGACCGCTGTATTGTGCGTAACTGTAAGCTGCTGGGTAACCAGGACACATTGTATACCGCTACGGCTACATCGCGTGAGCTATTTCAGGATTGTTATATTGAAGGCACTACAGATTTCCTGTTTGGCGAGGCTACTGTCGTATTCCAGCGCTGCGTTATTAAAAGCCTGGTGAACTCCTATATCACGGCAGCGGCCACTACTCATTTGCAAAAGTATGGTTATGTGCTGATGAACTGTAAGCTGATAGCCGATGAAACGGTAAACAAGGAGTACCTGGGCAGGCCCTGGAGATCATACGCCAAAACGGTATTGCTGAATACCGAAATGGGCGCACACATTATTCCCCAGGGCTGGGATCCGTGGAAAGGTGACAGCATGTTCCCGAACAAAGAAAAGACAGCCTATTATGCCGAATATAAAAGCACCGGACCAGGCGCTAACCCTAAAGCCCGCGTACAATGGGCACACCAGTTAACAGATCGGGAAGCAAAACAATATACAATTAAGAATATCCTTGGCGGCAGTGATAACTGGGACCCGGAAACTAAATAATTATGAAAAACACTATTTGTATACTGGCTTTTGCCGCCGCCGTACCTTTTGCAAACGCGCAGGTAAAACCTGTTGTAAAAAGTAACTATATATCTAAAGTATGGATTGCCGACCAGGGCAATGGCACCTATAAAAACCCGGTGCTGAATGCCGATTATTCTGATCCGGACGCGATACGTGTGGGCGATGACTTTTATCTTGTTTCATCCAGTTTTGAGGATATGCCGGGGTTGCCCATATTGCATTCAAAAGACCTGGTGAACTGGAGTATCATTGGCCACGCCCTGGTACGCCAGCCACCGTTTGATCATTTCGATATTCCCCGTCACGGTGATGGTGTTTGGGCACCCGCGTTACGTTATTATAAAGGTGAGTTTTACCTATATTACCCTGATCCCGATTACGGTATTTACCTTATAAAAGCCAAAAACGCGGCCGGGCC
>NZ_DASVOB010000568.1:0-6778 GCF_036383575.1 Mucilaginibacter sp. | reverse complement strand
AAGGCTGCCCGCAAAATTGAATTTTATAATGGTAAGCTTGATTGCCGCCTGTTTGAGTATGAACTATACCTGGGCAGCAAACGCGAACCGAAAGAAGAAAATTAAATGAAAAAGATCCTGTTATTTATAACACTTATTTTATCATCGGTACTGGTTAAGGCACAAACACAATTAGCATTTCCATTTCAGGGCGGAAGCCCCATCATGAACCGTTTTTTTAAAGACAGTCTTGTTGTATCACCCGAGATCATCAAAAAGAAGGCGACCGGCACAGCTGTGTTTAAATTTACTGCCGATGATAAAGGTGCCATTAAAAAGATCATAGTTTACTATGCTGATGATGCCATACTGGTAGTGCCCATCATTGATGCGCTGAAAAAATCAAACCATAAATGGATCATCCCCGATCATGAAAAACTGCATGATTTTATTTTGCCGTTTTCTATCAACTTTAATGCACCTGCAAATGCCAGTAACGCAACTATAAAAGCAGCATTTGATTATTACAGCAAACGCAGGCCTATCATATCCTATAACCAGGTTCCGCTTGAAACAGCTACTTTACTACCTTCAGTAACGGTTAGTTACGATTTGAGCGAGTAGTTTTAAAAATACAAGGCACACTAAAGCGACAGATTTTACATTCTGTCGCTTTTTTTATAAAAAAATTTTTTTTTGTCTTTACTATTAATTAACGTAGTCGTTCAAAATCTATAACATTACACACGCCTTCACACCGGGTGTTAATTTTTAATTAAAAAAATCATAATATTTCGCCTTTCAAAAGGCCATTCATTAAAAAAATTTCAAAATTTTGAAATCCGTAACCCTAATATTCTCGTTAGTTATAAACTAATTAATATGTAATCGGATGAAAGATATGCTAAATTTCAAGATCAAGGCCATAGCTGCTAACATAAGGCATACACGGGAAGGACTAAATTATACCCAGGAGTACCTTGCGGCTAAGTTAGGTATATCGCAAAATGCCTATAGCAAAATAGAGTTAGGTTATACAAAGATAACCGTTGAAAGGCTCTTCCAGATCGCCTCTATTTTGGAGGTTGAAGTTGCCGAACTTATCAATACAGAAAAAGTAGTAGCTGCTTAACGTTATTATATACAATCCCATTGTTCTGTCTTTTGCTTAGTATCTTTGCAAAAGATGGAACATAATAAACTCATTGGCGCTACTGTAAATTTTGTGCGCGATACCCTCAGGGATGCTGAAGGCGGCCACGACTGGTGGCACATTCACCGCGTTTGGACAAACGCAAAACTCATCAACCAAACAGAGAAAACTGATCAGCTTGTAGTTGAACTTGCTGCCTTGCTGCACGATATTGCCGATAGTAAATTTCATAACGGCGATGAAGAGATCGGTCCGCGTACGGCCGGCAATTATCTGCAAAGCATGAATGTTGATGCCGCTGTTATTGAACATGTACAGCAGATCATCAGGCATATGTCGTTCAAGGCCAGCTTTGATAAAAAATCTTTTCACTCACCAGAGCTGGAAGTAGTACAGGATGCCGACAGGCTTGATGCCATCGGTGCCATCGGCATTGCCCGTGCATTTACCTACGGTGGGTTTAAAGGCCGCGAATTGTATAATCCTGAGATCAAGCCCAACCTTAGCATGACCAAAGAGGAATATAAAAACACAACTGCCCCAACCATTAATCACTTTTACGAGAAGTTATTATTGCTTAAGGATAAGATGAATACACCAACCGGGAAAGCGATCGCCGCGCAAAGGCATGCCTTTATGGAAGATTATTTGAAACAGTTTTTTGAGGAATGTGGTTCATAGTTAACGCGAAAGCTTACTTTTGCGCCAAAATTGACTGCCCGTGAAAAAACTTATACTTACTATAATACCTGTTTTAATTGCTGCCGCTACTTTTGGGCAGGATACAGTTAAACGACAACGGTTTAACTTCCATTTCCAGCAAACGGTAATTACCCAGTACAAACCATCTTTCCATGCCGATTATACCGGCGATAACAGCTTACTTACCGGAGAGGAAACACAAAGCTCTATCACAACCACACTTTTTGGCGGTGCAAGGCTTTGGAAAGGCGCTGAAGCTTACTTTAATCCCGAACTTTCGGGTGGCGCGGGCTTGAGCAAAACTTTAGGTGCAGCCGGTTTTCCCAATGGCGAAACGTTCCGTGTAGGCGGTGCCGAGCCAAAGATCTATATCGCCCGTTTGTATTTTACCCAAAACTTTGAATGGGGTAAGGATAAAGACACCATAAGCGACGATGCCAACCAGTTGGCCGGTTTAAAAAGCAAACGCTATTTTTCGGTTACTGTAGGTAAATTTGGCATGGCCGATTTTTATGACGGCAATGAATTTAGCCACGATCCGCGTACGCAGTTCATGAACTGGAGCTTAATGGATAACGGCGCTTGGGATTACCCCGCCAATACCCGCGGGTATGTTATGGGCATCCATACCGAACTGGGACAACCAAACTGGACCTTGCGCTTTGCCTTCACCATGTCGACCACTACTGCCAACGGTGCAATTTGGGATCAAAAAATAGGCAGGGCCAACACCCAGACCTTAGAGTACGAAAAACGCTATACCCTTAATGGTCAGAACGGAACCTTCAGGATCCTGGGCTTTAGGAACAACGGTAAAATGGGCGATTATCGTCAGGCTTTGGCCTTAAGTCCGGTTGCACCCAATGTTGATACTACCCAAGCTTATGGCAGGCACAAATATGGTTTTGGCATCAGCGCCGATCAGTATTTAACCAAAGATTTTGGGGTATTTGCAAAAGTGAGTTACAACGACGGTAAAACTGAAACCTGGTATTTTACAGAAATAGACCGTTCACTGAGCTTTGGGGGCGTACTTAAAGGCACATCATGGAACCGCGGCGATGACGAACTGGGGCTGGCTTTTGTAGCTAACGGCATCTCAAATGCTCACCGCGATTACCTTGCGGCCGGCGGCTACGGTTTTATCATAGGCGATGGTAAGCTTAATTACGGCACCGAGTTTATTGCCGAGCTTGACTATAAGATCAACGCTTATCAAAAGAAATTCTGGATCACACCCGGCTACCAATTTTTACTGAACCCTGCCTATAATAAAGACAGGGGACCGGTAAACGTGCTTTCGTTAAGGGCACACGTGGAGTTTTAAACGAGTCGGCAATTTTAAATAACTGACAGATAAAAATATGTCATTGCGAGGAGGAACGACGAAGCAATCGCATACTATACAGGGCGGATATGCTTCCGTGCGATTGCCGCGCTACGCTCGCAATGACATGATTTGTTTTTCTTATACAACTGCCGTTTTCATAACTGCAACTACTACTTAAACCTGCCACTAATTAATGCTTGTTCCCAAACCCAAATTCGCGGTAAGTATTCGGCGCATCGTCGGTGTTACTGAAGGCGAAAGTGAAGGTAGCAGTCCAGTTTTCGTAATCGGCCTTTTTATCCTGCGATGGTTCAACATGGGTTGAGCTGATCATATACACCCCTTCGCGGCTCAGTTTAA
The DNA here is from genome assembly GCF_036383575.1 of Mucilaginibacter sp. Taxonomy (GTDB): domain Bacteria; phylum Bacteroidota; class Bacteroidia; order Sphingobacteriales; family Sphingobacteriaceae; genus Mucilaginibacter. The sequence goes on along the minus strand of NZ_DASVOB010000568.1, from coordinate 3,254 downwards.
AAAACACCAAACCATTGCTATCGCTCAATAATTTTTGCGGAACAATAGTGCCATTCAGGGTACGTACATACTGCATTACTATAGCATCTTTCATCGGTTTGCCTCTAAAAAGCACCTGGGCAGTAACATCATCACCATATGCAGACTTGTACGGATTTTGCTGGATCACAATTTCATAATCTTCGCCCAGCGGTTTATCAAAGTCCTTCCCGTTCGCTTTATCTACAGAAATAAGCGTTTTGGTTGCCTGGTGATACCTTTCAACAAAGTATTGCTGGCTGCTGGCCCTTGCTTCTTCGGCCATTTTATCAAGGCCTTCGCTTTCAAGCGCCCTGATAAATTTATTCCTTTCCGATTCTGTTTCATCCTCCCTTACCAGCTCAAAAAGTGCAAGACCAGAGTTTTGCAGCTGATAAGTAAGCAGGCTGCTATCGGCCGCGTTGCTCAATTTTGACAGATCTGTTTTTTTCGAGCCTTCGTACAGCATAAACTTAGTTGCCTTTGCTGTGGCGTACTTAAATTCATTTTCGGGCTTGAACTCATTCCCGCTCAGTAAGTGCAGGTTAAGCTTATCGCCTTTATGAACGTAAAAATTATGTGGCAATAAGAAAAAATCCTGCGAGCTGGCCGCAAAGCCGATCATGAGCAGTAGTATAATGATGAAAATAGAGTTGCGTTTCATAGTTTTTTGATAGTTCATCAAACATACAAAGTTTTAAAAACTTCAGTAGTTTTACGTTATGATTTTTGACAGGAAAAACCTCGATAATGATACTTTGCTGGCATTTTACAAAAAATTGCTATTTCCGCGCATGGTTGAAGAGAAGATGCTGATCCTGCTGAGACAGGGTCGCATAGGTAAATGGTTTTCGGGTATTGGCCAGGAAGCCATAGCTGTAGGCAGTGCCCTGGCCATGAATGCCGACGAATATATTTTACCCATGCACCGTAACCTGGGTGTTTTTACATCCCGGGATATCCCGCTCTCCAGGTTAATGGCCCAGTGGCAGGGCAAACCTTCGGGCTTTACCAAAGGGCGCGACCGCTCTTTTCATTTCGGTACACAGGAGTATAAGATCATCGGCATGATATCGCACCTTGGTCCGCAGCTTGCCCTGGCCGATGGGATTGCCCTGGCTGATGTATTATCGCGCAAAAAAAAATCAACCCTTGTTTTTACCGGCGAAGGAGCAACCAGTGAGGGCGATTTTCACGAGGCCCTGAATATTGCCGCTGTATGGAAACTGCCGGTAATATTCCTGATCGAAAATAACGGCTACGGCCTGTCTACGCCCACAAACGAACAATATAACTGCCGCGAACTGGTTGATAAAGCCATAGGCTATGGTATGGAAGGCCGGCGCATTGACGGCAACAACCTGCTTGAAGTTTATAACACCATAACCACACTTAATAAAGCCATTCGTGAAAACCCACGTCCTGTTTTATTGGAGTGTATGACCTTCAGGATGCGCGGACATGAGGAAGCATCGGGCACTAAATACGTCCCCAATAACTTATTTGAGTGGTGGGCAGGAAAAGACCCGGTAACAAACTTTGAAAAATACCTGCTTGCCGAAGGCGTATTGTTTAAAGACATGATCCCTGTTATCCGTAAGGAGTTCACCACGCTCATCGAAACTGAGATTGAAAAGGCTTATGCCGAAACTGATATTGTACCCGATGTAGCCACCGAAGTACGGGATATGTACAAACCATACAGTTTCCCGGCTGTGCAGGCAAAACCATCACCGGTCAGCAATAAGCGCTATATAGATGCCATTAGCGATGGCCTTAAACAAGCCATGCGCAAACATCCTAACCTGGTGATCATGGGGCAGGACATTGCCGAATATGGCGGCGCGTTTAAAATTACCCAGGGCTTTGTAGAAGAGTTTGGCAAAGCCCGCGTGCGCAATACCCCCATTTGCGAATCGGGGATTGTTGGCGCAGGCATGGGGCTTGCACTTAACGGCTATAAAGCCGTTGTTGAAATGCAGTTTGCCGATTTTGTCACGTGTGGCTTTAATCAAATTATTAATAACCTGGCCAAAACACATTATCGCTGGGCACAGGGGGTTGATGTGGTGATCCGCATGCCTGCAGGAGCAGGTACCGGTGCAGGCCCGTTCCACTCGCAAAGCAATGAAGCCTGGTTTACCAAAACGCCCGGCCTGAAAGTTGTTTACCCGGCCTTCCCCACAGATGCCAAAGGCCTGCTGCTCGCCGCCATTGATGACCCCAACCCAGTAATTTATTTCGAACACAAATACCTGTACCGCAGTATCAGTGCTAATGTGCCTGATAATGATATAATGATTGAGATTGGCAAAGCCAACGTCATCAAGCAAGGCGATACGGCCAGCATCATTACATTTGGCCTTGGGGTACACTGGGCGCTGGAATATGCCGATAAACATCCCGATCAATCCATAGAGGTCATCGATCTGCGCAGCCTTCAACCCTGGGATCAGGAAGCTGTTGAAGCCAGCGTTAAAAAAACAGGTCGCGCACTGATATTACATGAGGACACACTAACCAACGGTTTCGGGGCCGAAATTGCCGCTCACATCGCAGAGCATTGTTTTAAATACCTCGATGCTCCTGTAATGCGCTGTGGTAGCCTGGATACGGCCATCCCCATGAACAAGGCTTTGGAGGATCAATTTTTGGCTAAGGCGCGGTTGGAGGAGAGTATGGAGAGGTTGTTGGCTTATTAAGCATGACTTCCGGCTTGCACACAGCTACTGGTCGAAGTTACGCTATCGCTAAACTTCAACCAGTGGGGGAAGACTTATAAAGTTTTAAAAACTTCGTAAGCCTGGATTCTAAAACTTTTCATCGGTAGCGGCCAAAGCTCTTACGCTGCGCTTGATATATACTTTACCAAACTCCTTTTAGCCACCGGCAGCAACGTTTGCTCAAGCGGAAAAGTGATATCGCTATGAACATAGTAAACAGCAGGGTTGGGCATAAACTTGTTACGATTAATAAGGTGCAGTTTAATATTCTCGGGGGTATTGGTGATACTTTGCTCGTAGGTATCAACAAAAGCTACATTAATGCCACGGTATTTATCGTCCTTCCCCTCAAAAATAGTGATCTGGTATTCATAGATCCGGTTGGTGCTTTCCTTGCCGTTATGTAACGAAAAGTATCCGTGATAAGGCATTAAGGGGATGATGCCTACCGGGTCAATATTAACATGGCGTTCTACAAAATCATAAATATCCCTGCCGGTTTTAATAGCCGGG
>NZ_DASVOB010000567.1:0-21230 GCF_036383575.1 Mucilaginibacter sp. | reverse complement strand
ATTACCGTTAAGACCAATGTTGCCGCCAAAAATTGATGTATTGTCGCTAAGTGCAGTTATTTTATTCTGATTAAAGGAGATGTTGGCACTGGTTGTCCAGTTGAATTTGCCAACCATATTTTTTGAAGTAACCGAAAACTCTACGCCCTTATTTTCCACATCGCCCGCATTGCTTGGCGGCGCTGCACCCGAATACCCGGTTGAAATAGGCAGGTTAACCGGCACCAGCATTCCCGTAGTTTTTTTGATGTAGGCATCAATGTTTACCGTAATGCGCTGGTTAAGAAAAGTAGCATCTAAACCGATATTGCTTTGCTTAACTGTTTCCCACCTCAGGTTAGGATTGGCCGCGTTTAAAGCGATCTGGGCAGGCACAACAGTACCGTTAAAATTGTAAACGGCCGAGGTAAGCACCGATGCAAATGAATAATTACCAATATTCTGGTTACCTGTGGCACCATAGCCGGCCCTCAGTTTCAGGTCATCAAAAAACGTTATCTTTTTAAAGAAGGGCTCCTGCGAGATGCGCCAGGCGATGGAACCTGAAGGGAATGTGCCATATTTGTTATTGTCGCCAAAGCGTGATGAGCCGTCACGCCTGATGGTGCCGGTTAACAAATACCTGTCTTTATAAGCGTAATTGGCCCTGCCAACGTATGATAATAAAGCCCATTCCGAACCATCGCCATTAAGAACGGGGTTCAGGGTACCGTTGTTGAGCTGCTGCGTAACATCGCTGGCAAAACTGCTTACGTTACCACCCGCGAAATGATAACTGTTGGTTTGGGCATCCGTACCCACCAAAACAGTCAGGTGATGATCTTTACCAAAGTACCTATCGTAAGTGAGGAAGTTATCCCAGGTGTAGGTAATGCTTTTGTTGTACTGCTCGGCCAAATATGAATTAGGCTGAGGAATTGGCTCGTAGTTATACTTTGGGGACCAGGTACGGCTGTTAAAAAATGAGGCCTGGATACCGGCTGTACTTTTAAAGGTTAAGCCCGGGATAATGGTAGCCTCTGCAAAAACAGAACCCAGCACATTATAGCCTTCGGTATTATTTTGTACCAGCTTAGCCGTTGCAATAGGGTTTTTCACATCGCCGTAAAACTGGGGTTGCCCAACCGGGCCGGCGTAACTGCCATCGGCATTGTAAATGGGCTGTGCCGGGTTGGCTGCCATTGTTGCGCGGATATCATAAGCGCCGCTTGGCTTTTCGTCATGATTCAACGTAAGGTTATGCCCGAATTTGAGCCATTTAAGCACTTTATCGTTACCGTTGAACTGCAGGGTATACCTGCGGTAAGCCGTATTTGTTACGATGCCTTTTTGATCGAGTATGCTGCCGGAAACATAATAGTCGGACTTTTCGGTACCGCCCGAATAGGACATGGTATAACTTTGAATAGGCGCTTTTTTAAATAAAGCACCAAGCCAGTCGGTACCTGCCCCCAGCGAAGCGAGATCGGCATAAGCCGGATTGGTTGACTGGTTATTATTGGCCAGCAACTCATTATTCAATTGGGCAAACTGGCTGGCATTTAACAGCTTTACCAGGTTAGTGGCCTGCTGTACACCGGCAAAGGCATTAAAATTTAAATGACTTGCACCTGCCGAACCTTTTTTGGTAGTGATCAGCACCACCCCATTTGCGCCGCGCGATCCGTAAATAGCCGAAGCGGAAGCATCTTTCAGTACATCCAATGAGGCTATATCATCGGGGTTAAGCGTGTTGAGCGGCACATCGGTGGGCACACCATCAATCACCAGCAACGGATCGCTGTTGTTAATGGTACCAACCCCGCGCACCCGCAATGTAACGTTGCTGCCCGGCGAACCGGAAGTAACAGCCTGTACGCCTGCCGCACGGCCTTCAATAGCCTGACCAATATCAGGCACCGGCTGCCCCGCTATCTCTTTAATATTTACCGAAGTTACTGCACCGGTAACATCCTTTTTCTTTTGCGTTCCGTAGCCAACAACCACTACCTCATTTAAGGCTTTTACATTTTCGGTTAATACTACGTTAAGGGTTGTTTTACCGCTCAGCGGCACTTCCTGTGTAGCATAGCCAACAAAGCTGAACACCAGTACAGCGTTTTGGTCTTTTACGCTTAGTTTGTAATTACCGGCGGCATCGGTAAGGGTGCCATTGGTGGTACCTTTTTCGGTAACGGCTACACCAGGTAAAGGGCCGGCAGCATCGGTAACCTTGCCGGTTACAGCTATTGCCTGCACCGCGTTTATAGTCAGGGCAGCTTTGTTAACTGGAGTGAGGGAAAAAGCCGGTAAGGCCAGTGCTACAATGAGCGGACTGATGGCTAATGTTTTCTTGGGTAATCCAAAATGTAAGTTTCGTAAACGAAATTTCATATCTATTGTATTTCAGGTTGTGGTTTTAAGGCATTGATGGCCTTTTAAATTGGTTGTAGAGACAGCTTATTTTAAAAGCGTAAAAAAGTGCAGCGTAAAGTTTTCTTCATACTTATTGATGTTGTTTGTAATTGGTTTATAACAACCGCCCGGTTCAGGCAGTATTAGATTGGCACTAAGTAAGAGCTTTACCACCGGAGGGAATAATCAGAGCATTTCAATTTAAATTCAAAATGTATCAAAGTTGAGATCCGGGCATCTCACACATAATATGTGGTTATATTTACATGACCAGTACAAACCATTGTTAATATTATACCACTACAAGGCACCAGGCCATAGTGGTGCAATTATGATTGATTTTGAAAAAAACTTATACCATACTAATCCTGCTCCTGTACTTTGTGGTTGCCCGTGGCCAGCAGGCTTCTTACTATTTTAAAAATTACCAGGTTCAGAACGGGCTGTCGAGTAATACCATTACCAGTATTTTGCAGGATAAAAAAGGGTTTATGTGGTTTGGCAGCCGCAACGGCCTCAACCGTTTCGACGGCAATGTATTTAAACTGTTCGGCAATAAACTGGGCGACAGCACCAGCATAGGCAGCAATTCTATTTTTAGTTTGTACGAGGATAGTAAGGAAACACTATGGGTTGGCACATACAAGGGCATTTACATTTTTGATCCGCTTACCGAAACTTTTAAAGCATTTAAACTTATCCCTCCCGGCGAGGTGCGTTATATTTCGGGAGATAAACAGCACCACATCTGGATCATATCAAACCTTAATTTATACCGGTATGATGAGTTGAGCAATAAGATCACTGCCTATCCGCTTAAAAACGACCTAACCGTTACCATGAATATGGCCCGAAATGGTTCTTTATGGACGGCTACCAACCAGGGCTTTATCAATCATTATAACATGGCAGGCCGCCTGCTGGCATCGTACGATATCTCCAGGGCTAATAAAAACCGAAAATTTTCTACCATACAGGAAATTTACCCCATTGGCGATACCGCTGTCATTACCGGCACCATGAACCAGGCGGTTTTGTTCAACTATAAAAATAACGGCATTGTTAATGTATTAAAGGGGCAGAATACATTGGGCGACATTCATGTGCATGTTATTTTTCATCAAAATGAAGACATGTACTGGCTGGGCACCGAGAACGGGCTTTATATTTTCAACCTCAAAAGTGGCAAAACTACTATTGTACAAAAACAGTATAGCAACCCTTATACTATTACCGATAACATTATCTCGGCCATTTATAAAGATGCTGAGGGGGGAACCTGGATAGGTACTTATTTTGGCGGGCTTAATTATTATTCGGGCCAGTATAACAATTTTAAAAAGTATTTCCCTGAGCCGGGTGTTAACAGCCTCAGCGGCAATATTGTTCACGAAATAACCAAAGATCAGTACGGTAACCTATGGGTAGGCACCGAAGATGCCGGGCTAAACAAAATTGATCCTAAAACAGGCCTTGTGGAACACTTTTTACCAGGTAAAGCTCCTGGCAGCATCGCTTACAGGAACATTCACGGCCTGGTTGCCGACGGTGATAAACTTTGGATAGGAACCTATGAACACGGGCTTGATGTAATGGACCTGCAAACCAGGCGGGTTATTAAACATTATACCGCGGCGCAAAACAGCAAGACGTTCAGCAGCAATTTCATCGTATCGCTTTTCAAAACCCGCAGCGGCGATATTTTGGTGGGTACGTGGAACGGGCTGTTTAAATATAACCGCGCAACCGACGCCTTTACCGCCATGCCTTTCTTTACCGATCATATTCAATCGATCAGGGAAGAAAACGACGGTACGTTATGGGTGAGCACTTACGGTGGTGGCGTATATTATCAAAACACGCTTAGCGGCAAAAGCGGGCATATCAGCTACCATACGGGTAAGCCCAACAGCATCCTAAACGATTATGTGAACGGTATTTTTATCGACAGCCATAACAATAAATGGTTTTGTACCGAAGGGGGCTTAAGCAGATATGACGCCCGGACGGCCACAATAAAAAACTACACTACCGAAAACGGCTTGCCCGATAACCAGATCTTCAGGATACAGGAGGATGAAACCGGCAAGTTATGGATCTCTACCGCAAAAGGATTGGCAAGGTTTGACCCCGGCAACGGCACCTTCAGCAATTACCACACGGTTAACGGCCTGCCAACCGAGCAGTTTAACTACAACTCGTCATACCGTGATGCGGATGGCACCATGTATTTCGGTACCGTAAAAGGGATGGTGAGTTTTATTCCTGCCAAATTTGTTAAAAATCCGTACGTTCCACCCGTTTATATCACAGGCTTACAGGTTAATAATGCCGATGTAAGCATCAGCAAGCCAAATTCATTGCTCGACAGGTCTATCACCTACACCCAAGCTATAACTTTGCCATACAATAGTTCAAGTATTAGTTTGGATGTGGCGGCGCTGAGCTATGTTATCCCTGAAATGAACATGTATGCCTACAAAACGGAGGGCATCGATAAAAACTGGATCCAGTTCAAAAACAACCGTAAAATATATTACACCAAACTGCCGGCTGGCAATTATACCTTTAACCTTAAAGGCGCCAACAGCGAAGGTGTTTGGAACAATAAGCTGGTGAGGCTCAACATCAGGATCATGCCGCCGTTTTGGGCTACCTGGTGGGCCTATACCATTTACCTGCTCATAGTGGCTGCCATTGTGATAACCATAGTAAGGTATTATCATTTGGCAGTGAGCGAAAAAAACAAACGACGTATTGAAACTATCGAAATTAATACCGAACGGGAGATCTATAATGCCAAAATTGAGTTCTTTACCAATGTAGCGCATGAGATAAGGACCCCGCTTACCCTGATAAAAATGCCTCTCGATAAACTCATGAACAGCGAAATTGAAGATCCCGAAACAATGGAGAACCTTGCCATGATAAAGAAAAATACGAACCGGCTGATAGGGCTAACCAATCAGCTCCTTGACTTTAGAAAGGCCGAAGCCAATAAATTCAGCCTTAATTTTTCAAAAACAGATATTAACGAGCTGCTTAATGAGGTTTACAGCACCTTTAAGCCCGCTGCCGAGCTTAAAGAACTTAATTACAAACTTGAACTTCCCCGCATAACGCTTCATGCCTATGTTGATCATGAAGCATTAAAAAAGATCCTGAGCAACCTGTTCAATAATGCTATCAAATATGCTTCGACTATGGCTGCTGTTAAACTGCTTCCTTTTAGCAGTGAGGATGAGATGTTCAGGGTTGAGGTGCGCAATGATGGCTTCCTTGTTCCACCTGAGTTAAAAGAAAAGATATTTGAACCTTTCTATCGCATCAAAGAAACCGAAAAAGAGGCTGGCACCGGTATTGGATTGCCTTTGGCCCGCTCCTTAACACTTCTACATAAGGGGACACTCGAGCTGAAACCATCCATAAACGGGCAAAACATCTTTTTACTGTCGCTGCCCATGCACCAGGAAACCGAGATAAACCTTAATGAAGCCGACGAACCATTAACCCAGCAAAAGGAAGAACCGGTGAGCAGCAATACCGAGGCAGAGAAAGACAAACCCTTTGTATTACTGGTGGAAGACAATAAAGAAATAGCAAACTATATCCAACGCGAACTGGCGGGTAGCTATTATATTTTAAAAGCCTATAATGGGCTCGAAGCTATAGATATATTGCAAAAAGAGAACATTCAACTGGTGATCAGTGATATTATGATGCCTGTTATGGATGGCATTGAACTGTGTAAAAAAATCAAGACCGATGTTCAGTACAGCCATATCCCTATTATCCTGCTTACGGCTAAAAATTCCCTTAACTCCAAAATTGAAGGTCTGGAAGTTGGGGCCGACGCTTATATCGAAAAACCTTTCGCCTTTGAGCACCTGCTGGCGCAGGTGAACAACCTGCTCATGAACCGCAACATGATGAAGGAGTATTTTGCACGGTCGCCCCTCACACATATCAAGGGCATCGCAGTTTCAAAAGCTGACAAAGACTTTTTAGACCGCCTCAATAAGGTCATCTATGATCATATAACTGATATGGACCTTGATGTTGACCAGCTTTCGAGCATGATGAACATGAGCAGGCCAACACTTTACCGTAAGATCAAAGGAATATCAGACATGACACCGAACGAGCTCATCAACCTGTCCCGCCTCAAAAAAGGAGCAGAACTACTTGCCGAAGGTGACCTGAAAATAAACGAGGTAGCCAACATGATAGGTTATAGTTTACCTACCAATTTCTCCCGTGATTTTCAGCGGCAATTTGGAGTTAGCCCATCCGTTTATGTTTGTAATTTGAAGGGCGATCAGAAACAGGTTTAAGAAAATATCGCCGGTAGCTTACAGGCGATATTTCAAGAGCATTATTGAAGCCCGTAACTATTCATAAATAAAGCTGCCGTCTCCCCTCCTGTTCATTGTTTTGCCATTACGTTTTGGCGCCCCGCTCCATTTCTGCAGATTAAAACGTAAGCCTACCAGGAAATACCTGCTCAATGTGCTGGACAGGGTATTGGTGTATCCGCCCTGCGGCGAGAGTGTTTGTTGTATAAAATTATTCTGGTGCAGGATATCATAAACATTAAACGTAAGCACCAGGTTCTTTTTGGCTAAAAACTCTTTTTCAAAACCCGCGTTGATCACAAACGGATTACTGTTAATACCGGTTAACCCGGTAACATAACTTTTGGATGCGCTGTAATTTACCTGGAAAGTTTTCAAGAAGTAAACTTTGCCATCTATACCCAACGAAGTTGTTCTGAGTGAGGTTGGATCCGCATTACGCAGCGTGGTGAACGAACGCGAAATATCATAACCAACATAAGGATTTACCTCAAACCAGTCGGTTGGATTTATCCGCGGGCCAAAGCGTTCGTCAAAGCGCCAGTTGGTGTTGTGATAAAGCACATTGTTACTCATAGCGTTGTTGAAAGCATAGGTTACATTACCATTAAGCGACAAGTTATACCGGCGGTCATCAAACTGTTTGGCAATATTGTAACGGCCTACTATAGCGTATGATCCGTTGATGTTGATATAATGGATCTCGTTGATGGTTTTGTACTTAAACTTGGCCTCGTTTGTCGGATCCAGCGGGTCGGAAGAGAGGAATTGCCTGATCTGTAAAACGTTGGTTGTTGTTTGATTATCAATAGTAGTACCGTTGATATTGAATGATAAATTAAACCTGGAGTTTGGCAGATAATTGTTATAAATGATATTAAGCGAGTTGGTAAATGTTGGTTTAAGATTAGGATTACCTACCACAATGTTATTCGGGTCGGATCTGTCCGTAAACGGCTGGATCTGCTGGAAATTAGGCTCGGTATTGGCACCCGAATATGCAATGGAAATCCGTTCGGTACGCGACCATGAGTAGGAGAACCTGAATACCGGGATAACCTTAAAGTCAGACCGGGAAGTGGATACATTCTCGCTGGTGCCATTATTTATTTTAGTCCCTTTCAAAAGTGTAGGAACTATAGTACCTCCTAACGACAGGTTTACCTTTTTACCGTTATACCGGTAGTTTAATGTAGCCCTGGTTTCGGTAAAAGAGTAATTATAAATATTGTCGAGCCGGGTAAGTTCAACCACATCCCCGTTTGCAAGCACGGTATCAGAAAGAGCCTTGTTATCATAAACGGCGGTACGCACCTGCCCGTTAAATTCAAACTGGGATACCAGGTTAATTGGCTCAACATAAGTAACGCTGGTTCGGTAAGTGGTATTTTTGCTTGTGCGGTTGGTAAGCAAATGTGAGGCCGAATCGCGCAGCAGTGAATCGCGGGTGCTATCAAAATAGTAATGATAATTATTATCACGATCACCGTTGGCCTGGCTGTTAGAGTTATTGATACTGAACTGGATAGAAACATTACGATGAGGCTTTTTAAATATATGCTGATAAAGCACAGTAGCGCCATAGTTAGGTGCAGTGTTTAAACTGCCGTTTGCCCCATTAACAACAGGATGCTCAAAACCGGTTGAAAAGTTGTTGATATTATCTGTAACTGAAGTGCTGAAATTTGATGAGCTCGAGTAGCTGAACGTGGGCGTTATTTGTAAATAATTGGCACTGTCAATACTATAGTCCATCTCAAAATTCACGTTATGGCTCTTACTTTTACTCTCCCGGGTGCTTTGCGAGGTAAAATCGGTTGAGCCCAAAGTTGAATTGGTTTGCCCGTAGCTGTTATTCACGGAATTGTTGTCACTGTAACGGTAGGCATAACTGGATATCACCTGCACCTTTTTAGTCCACTGATCACGGTAATTGACTGATGGGGAAGCCGAGAAAGTAGTTCCCGGGCTACCACCTCTCGCTGCACCTGCGCCAACACCTGTACCTCCTCCGCCGCCGTTGGTAGCCCCCCCGGCTATCCCGGTTGAAGCCACCCCTGTAACCGTATTGGCTATCCGGCCAATTACACCAAGTTGTTCATTAGCATTGATGCGCTGTGCAAAGATCTGCCCATTATACCTGTCGTTATTGCCGCCTTGCGCGGTTATCCGGCCGGTATTACCCACCGATCTATCGGCCCGGGTAGTAATGTTTAATACCTTTTGAGGGTCGCCGTCTTTAATTCCTGTACGTGCTGCCAGATCGCCGTAGTCATCAACTACCTGTATCTTATCAACAATATCTGCAGGCAGGTTCTGGATGGCCTGGGCAACATCGCCGCCTGCATATTCCTTACCATTTAATTTCGCTTTTGTAATTTGCTGCCCCTGGTGTGTAACCGTACCATCCGACCCGACTTCCATACCTTCCATCTTTTTCAGCAACTCATCCACAGTGGCATTTTCGCGCACTTTATAGTCACTCGCCCGGTACTCAACCGTATCTGTTTTATATACAATACTTGGTGTACCGTTAACTACAACCTCTTTGAGGGCGTTGGTTTCAGGCCTTAAAATAATGGGATCTAACGTAAGCCTTGGTACAGCATCGTTGTTAAGCATCTTTTTAACAAGTGTGCGATAACCTATGCTACTGATGGTCAATGTGAAAGTAGCCGATTTTACATTCTTAAAAATGAAGATACCATCGGCATTGGTAGCCGTGCTTACGGTATCTTTTTTTGATACCAGCTTAACTACCGCCCCAACAACTGATTGATCTGTAGAATCTTTTACGATGCCGCTAACCTGCCTCAGCAGTAAAGGAGGCGGCAAAGCAGCCGGTTTACGAGCAGGCGAGCTTTGGGCAAACAGCCGCGCCGACAGCAGTAAAAGAAGTAGTAATAAGAGTAATCGTTGTTTCATGGGTAGGTTTAAGACGCTTAGTTAAGGCAATAATATGTTTAGTCAGCCTGTTTGGCTGGTCAATTACATCAGGGATATTGGGGTTAATTATTTTTTAATCAGGAGATACTTCCCCCAGAAATCTGTTGGGCTCATCATGCTTTGCAGGTCACCGCCGCCACCGAAACCACCGCCTCCTCCGCCGAAACCACCGCCGCCGCCGTTTCCTCCACCACGTCTGCCGCCACCACCACCGAAACCGCCGCCGCCATCATTTCCACCACCATCGCCGCGGTTTCCAAATTGGATTCCGTTGACTTTGATGTTATAGGCAAACTCTTTAGGATCATCAATACTGATATTGAGCAGCTTTAGCGGTAAGGCCAATTCATATACAAGGTTGCCTTTAGCGTCGTAATCAACCGCAGCCTTGATGCCATATTCATTATAAATAGAGATCACGCTGTCGGCAATGGCTGGAAATCCGCTTACCGTAATTTCCTTTGCCGAGGCCACTATTTGTTTGCGCATGGCCACTATAGCAGCAGAATCCAAACCGCCCTGCTGCCCGCCGGCACCACCCCGCCGCCGGAACTGGCCACGCATAGCCGACTGGCTAACTACCGGAAAAGTTACCAGGAAAGCCCCTTTATCTTTTTTCTTTCCTTCGGTATTTATAGTAAAACTGATTCCGCCGGCAATGATCTTCCTGTTATTGGTTTGATCAATTGATTGTACCGCGAGGTAAAGATTCTGGCCATCATTTGCCAGGGTGTAATAAAGCTGTGTTGCTTTATTATAGGCCTGCAAAGGATTAGTCCACTCCTTTAATTTCCCATCTGCTTTAACCTCAGCCGGGGCCGAAACCGAACCCTCCTGTACATTATTCAACTTTTGCGCATTTGCCGAATAGCTGAATACCGTGATCAGCGCAAAACCTAAAAAACATTTATTTAAAATCCGTACGCTATATTTCATCTCGATGAATTTATTTAACAAAACATTGGTTATTGATTTTCCTGGTACCCCACATAGGCCAGTATTCTTTCCCGGTAGTTATCGCTCACCGGTATTTCAACATCATTGAGCAATACCCTGGTACGTTTAAAAACAGTTATCTTATCCAGCGATACAATAAACGACCGGTGCACCCTCGCAAACCCCTCTACCGGCAACTTGCTCTCCATAAAATGCATACTCAGGCGGGTGATGACCGGCCTATCGGTACTTTTAAGATAGATCTTGATATAGTCCTTCAATCCTTCAATATATATGATATCAGAGAGGTTGATCCGGATAATCGAATAATCGGCATTAACAAAAATATAGCCCCCATCAACTTGAGTTTTTGCCGGGATATCTTTTTGCAAACGCACACTGCTTAGTTCGGCTGCTTTGTTTACTGCCTTTAAAAAACGCTCAAAAGAAAATGGTTTTACCAGGTAATCAACCACATCAAGATTAAAGCCTTCAAGGGCATAATTTTCATAAGCTGTAACCAGAATAACCATGGGCGGCTTGACCAAACCTTTTAAAAACTGAACTCCTGATATGCCGGGCATCTGGATATCCAGAAAAATAAGATCAACCTGGCCCTGCCGTAAAAACTCCATAGCTTCCATCGCGTTTTTACAGGTGGCTACTAACTCCAGGTTCGGCAACTTGCTTACGTTGTCTTCCATCAGCTCCAACGCCAGCTTCTCATCATCAACAACAATGCACCTCATGATCAATTCAATTTAATTTTCAGGTCGCAGGTAAACGTGGTACCATCATTTATAATTTTCAGGTCGTACCGGGTTGCATAAAGCAAATCAAGCCTCCTTTTTACATTGGCCAATCCTATGCCCGAGCTTTTATCTTTCGAATCGCCGGCGGGTGCAATTTTATTAGTGACCATAAAATTCAACCAGCCGTTGCCATCTACATGAAGTTCGATATCTATCATCGGATCGGTTAGCATACCAATACCATGTTTAAATGCATTCTCAACAAAAGGAACCAGTATCATGGGTTCAATGTAATAAGCATTTATGTTATCAGGAACATTGAACACAATTGTTACATCATCGCCAAAACGCAATAACTGCAACGCCATATAACTGTTAAGGTAATCTACCTCGCGGGTTAGCAGTACCTTTGCACCCTCACTTTCATAAAGCATATACCGCATTAAGTTTGAAAGCTCAATGATGGCAGGCTCCAGCATATCTGATTTTTTGCGCGCCATGGATGCCATGTTATTCAGAATATTGAATATAAAATGCGGGCTAACCTGCGACCGCAGAAAACTGAGCTCCGTTTTAAGGTTCTCGTTTTCCTTTTCCTTCCTGATCTTTTCTTTTTGCGAATTATCAATAATGATCCGATAGCTGATACTGATACCAGTAATGGATAAATAAGTAAGTATATTGGTAAAATACCAACCGAACCATCTCCTGTCGGGCCGGAACCCTGGACGCGGGTGATCATCAAAGCCGCGCCGGTGTGCGTGTAGCCGGGCCATATCTGCCGGTTTAAACAAAGAAAGCTGGCTGTCAATAAAGCGTGAAAGCCACATGACCAGCACAATTGCCGCAGCCAATGCCAATATATATAGCAGCAATTGCTTTTTATTGGTATAGATCACCGGGTATAAATAATAAGCATTAAAATAAAAGAAAACCGCCAAAATGATATTATTGATCATCAGCTTATAATGCCAGTTACTGAACCCGCTCCAGGTATTGGGATTGCGAAAAAGGTAAGGCGAAATGATGATCAGCGCCCAAAATAACACATGGATCACGGGTTTCAGGTACCTGCTTGAATATATCCTCTTTATCGCCATGATATAAACATACCTATAAAAGATAAACAGATTTTATATAAGAGATAAAGGTGCAGAAATAATAGACGAGCCTATGCTTTTTGGCGATCAAACTTATACCATTTCAAACGTTTGGCTGGAGCCCCATTTCAATTACGTATGGAACACAACTAAATGAACCCAAAGCACCTGAGCATATATTCAAAGCTCCCGCAATCCCTAATTTACAGCCCAAATACAACCTTATAACATCAAGTTATTTTCACGTTTAATATCATTGAATATTACCTAATACTTCATTATATTGCATGTATAAAAATGAATATGACCGTTTATAACTTAGACTATAACAGAATATAGATAAATGGTCTCATTTCGTATTTTTTATAACTGCAAAGCGATTTGAAAAATATTTTATTAAAACAGGGCCTGCCGTTTTGTTCGGGCTTACCTAAACTCTTATTCGTTTTTTTGATATTGGTTTTCTTAAACAATATCAAGGCATTTTCCCAAAATGTTATTGGAGTGGTAATAGCTGATGCACAAAATTTAGGCGGGGCCGTAATTCATAATACAAGAACACGCGAGCTAAGAGTAAGTGACGGAAACGGCAGGTTTAATTTAAATGCAGTAACAGGTGATACCCTGGTGACAAGTTTTATCGGCTACAAAAACGATACATTATCCATAGGGACACAAAACATCGTCACGATCAGGCTCAAACCAACTGCAACATTCTTAAACGATGTTGTTATCAGAGGCACCAAATTAAGCCCGTTAGAACAATTCAATAAAAACAAGCAGGACTATAAAAGCATTTATGTAAAAGGCGATGTGAGCCACATGGTTGTCCTCTCCGCAGGAAACGGACGTGTGAAAACCGGATTGAGTATCGATAAAATTTACAATGCTTTCAGTAAAGAAGGAAGGAACGCCAGGAAGTTACAGAAAACCTTAACAGAAGATTACCAAAATAACGTTGTTGATGCGCGTTTTAGTGAGAAAATAGTTAGCGAGGTTACCGGATACAAAGGGGAGGAACTAAATAATTTCATTATTAATTACAGGCCACCTTATGAATTTGTTGCCAAAGCCTCCGATTATGATATCATTGAATATATTAAACAGAAGGAAAAGATCGCGGAAATGAAATCTAAGTAAGGACCTGGTTATTTATAAGTTGATCAAATATGGATGCCGGAAATTCGGCCTTACTGACCGGATGTATCGTCGATCTGTTTAATAAAGAATAAATAGGTTCCTTTAACGGAAACGAATTGTAATTCCTTTTATTGAAAAGAAACATTTCCTGATTGATACTAAAAAGGCCAAATTTATTTTTGTTAAAATAAAGCCTATCCTCATTTTTATTGGCCCCGCCATCTGCTCTCATCTCACTAAATTCATAGGGTTTAATCACCGAATGCAGATATAGCCAGGCTTCCCATTGCTCAGGATATTTTAAAAGTAATTCGGCGAACTGATCGAATATTTTTTGAGTTGTATGAGTTGCATATATTTCTCTGTCCATAGTTAAATTGGGGAAAATTGGGTCGAAAAACTTGAAACAGAGATCATCCTTTGTTTTTCTATAGTTGGCAACGGCTACAATTGGAACTTTAGCCAAATGAGAAAAATAAGCTATTCCTTTTCTGGCATATATCGACTCTGCAAGAAAATTGATTTTAAGAAGATTTTCATTTTGGATGGTATTATTGCCCGCACCCGAATACCCATCAATATAAACCAGCAAGCTTTTGCCTTTTTTTAGTTCCCTTAATATTTGCATGCCTGAGTGTGGCGACTGGGCAGATATAATGTTAAACTTTTCACCCTCGGCATAATAATTATGCTGCTCGTAAATTTTCTGATAATTGTGCTGATGCTCCTTAAGGGCAGCATCAGAGACCATCAATGTGTAATTGATGGCATTTTTGCCCAAAACATAGTTTATTAACCGAAATGAGCCCAAATGGAATGTGCAGATAATTGAGGGTTGCGTTTTTAAAAATTCGAATACGTCAATATTGGAATTTTCATAGCTGATATGATCAAAAATGGCTGGGAACTCAAGATCAAGCCAGCTCAATTTTTGCTGCAACAGCATTTGTCTGAATAGCATTTCATGCGTACCAACATCAATCTGCGGTATAAAATTACGAAGGTTAGCGCTGACAAAATTCAACGTTCTGTTTAATGTGTCATTATTTTGTACAGATAAACGGCCGAGCGTTTCTTCAGTTAATCTATTTCTTTCCGCTAAATATTCCGTTTGTTTCATTTCGGATAACTTTGAGGGTTTGCTGGAGGTGTAGGATAAGCAGATAAAAAACCAACAGTATTGAAAAGGCATCAACTACCGATTCCGTTAAAGCCAGTTGACTTTGCTGCCAGCCAGAGAGAGAAAAAAGCACAGATATTTTGGTAATAGCGGCTGTGCAATACCGCATTACAGCGTAGTAAACATATAGCCAAAATGCTATACTGAGTATAACGTAGATTAAAAGGCTTTTTGGCTGTGTTTTAATAAAAGGCATGCTATTTTTTGGCCGATCAAAAAACAACTTTACAGCAATCTTTTGAGCGCCTGCTTTTAAATTAGGGATACCTATAGAATCGCTCAATATCCAGTAACCATCATAACGGAAGAACGGGTTCAGCGAGCCTATTATACTGCCAACATTTATAATTATCAACATGAAAATTAGTGGGTTGGCAACTTGACGGGTATACAAGAATATCAGTAGGACATTAACAATGAGTTGTAAATATATTCCTCCCAGGTTAACCACAATACGCTTTAACTTATCCAGCTGCCAGATATTGGTTACGTTGCTAAAAAATACCGGAAAAATAAAGTAAAAGCCAAAGCCGATCTCTTTAGGCTTCACCCCATAATGAAATGATGCTGAAGCATGCCCTATTTCGTGAAGGATGATAACGGGAAGCATGATCAAATAAACCGCTGCTACATTTTGGGGCGATAATTGCGGTAACGCATGCTGATATATGAATTGCAGAGAAAGAAGTTTGTTAGCAATGAAGAAATAACAGGCGTATCCAATAGAAAAAACACCAAAAAGGGCAAAAATATAAGGATTGAAAAGAATTGATACTAACTTATATACGCTTTGAAATTGCCCCTCTTTTATTACTGTTAGTTTTAGATTAATAAAATCAAGCGACTTTTGACCTTGCTTTTGTGTAAGCTTAGCCATAGTGGTTTCTAAAGAACGTTTAATAAAGGTAGCATCTACATAGTCGATACTATGTTTTTTGTTGACAGCCTCTATTATTAATTCGTAATTGGATGTTTGTTGGCAGAGGGCTAAAATATCATATAACAATTCATTGATCACATAAACCCTGTTGCCATTGTCGAGCAGTAAATAGCGGGTTGTTTTCCCTTCCTGTAATTTTTTTAATACTAAATCTTTTGTCTCCACAAGCCCTTTTATAACATTGGATGAAATTATTGATCAGAAAAATTGGCAATAGCTATGCTAACAGGTACATAATTGTACCCTCTTATTGTTATGATGAAATCTTGAACTAATACCCTACGGATATGACGCAGCAGTTTTTCAGAGCATCATGATAATCATACAGGAGCTAAAAACAAGCCCGGACTATATTCCGGGCTTGTTTTTAAACCGATTAGAATGATACAGTTACAGTACCCCTGAAATCAGGTGAACTGCCTGTAGTATAACCGCCTTCAACTGTAGCTGTAGTTTTTGATGAAACAGCAGCTAATTCTAAACGTGGCTCCAGTTCTTGCATGGTAATTGCAGATTCGAAAAGATTTTCGTTGTTTTGATTTTCCATTTTAATGGTAATTAATGTATTAATGTACTCCTACTCTACAAGGTTTTCGGAATCCCCTTTTTATTCTCTTGGCCAAAGAAGAATGTCTTAGTATTTCGAACCACTGTTGTGGTTAGTGGTATTTTAATTGTAAATCGGGCTAATTATATAGCCCGATTTTTTTAAACTATTAAATATCGACGTGCCGGGGTTGGCAACATCAGCGACGTCCAAAAGTAAAATCGAACTCTGATTTTTGATTACATTTTCAATTCTTGAATCTAAAAGGTTTATTCTTTTGGCTTCAATGTCGTTAAATGAGTATCGTAGATTTAATAATGGGCTTTTATTGATGATCGCACAAATGCCGCGAAAATTTTCATGGGTGTAAAAATTCGACTTGCTATCCAGATCACTGCTGGCCTGTGAAGAATTGTTGATCAGAAAATCGAGCGTTTTTTCCCAATAACTGTTCGGGTAGGCATTGAAAGTATCAAAAGTTTCTTCCAGTGAAAGTAATTCGGTCACCTTAATGCTTTTGTCATGTGCATAAGCCCGGATCAACGTTTCCGGCGTTTTCGGATCTTTTATTTCACATGGATTAATGACTTTAATGGTCATCCCGCAGATAACAATGGGCTTATAAGAATTAAGCCGCACTTCGTTCATGCCCACATTAGCCGCTTCAGAATTTAACTGGCTGTAAAGTGAAGCGGATAAAACTTTTTTCACTGACTCATTCTGATTTTTAACGGTCACCAGTTTTTGAAGCTTAGCTTCATTTGCCGGATCGAGTAAACCTGATTCAACGCCAACCACCTGAACCTTCCCCAGTACCGCCAAAGTCTTTTTGTCCAATGCCGCCACATCAGCACACGTATTGGAAGTAGTTAACAAAATATAAGAGTCATTTTTTAACCCGTTACCTGAAATCTTCCACAGTAATGATTGATCATTTCCTGCCGGAGACTGCGCCCGAAGGGTTTGAACAGCCAGTAAAAAGAAAGCGGATAAAATTGGTTTTAAATTTAGAGTAAGCTTCATTTTGATAAATTAATTGTTTAGACGATGTTCCGTTTCATCTGTTTTTGATGGGCCTTTTGAATTGCTTTTCACCTTGGTGTTACCAAATTTGTAGGTAAGGGACAGGTTCAGGAAGCGGGTTTCAGTTTTGTTGTTTTGATTGATCACCAGATCCTGGTAATTGATATTGACTTTTTGCCTTTCGGTATTAAAAATGTCTAAAAGGGCGAGTTTAATGTTTGCCTTATTATGTGCAAGATTTTTGCTAACACCGGTGCTGGTTGTTAAAATTGTTTGAAGTTTATAGATGCCGGATGCATAAGGGCCTCTGTCCAATACATTTAATTCAGCAGCCCATCCATTACCAAAATTGAATGTATTTTCAGTTTGTAAAAGATATGACCAGGTTGAATTATTGCCTTTAAATAAAGAAGAAGATGTATTGTATTTATAAAAGCCCGTTCCTCCGCTTAAATCAGTTGTCCACCACTTGGTAATAGGAAAAGTTAAGTCGTAATAAACATAAAACAGATCTGCCGCCTTTAAATTATTGTAGGTAGATATGACTATATTATCCGGGCCTTTGATATACACCGGCACCAACGGATCGGTGGTATGCGTATAACTCGCGCCAAGCACAAAGGCTCTTTTTAAAGTGTAGGTAAATTCAAAATTATTATTGATCTGGGGTAAGATACCGGGGTTACCCTGACTCAAAGAATATTGGTTTTGATATATTACAAACGGGTTTACTATGTTCAATCCGAAGCGGTCGATGCTTTTTCTGTAGGTTAACGCAAACTCGTTATCTACACCCGGGGTATAGTTAAAATTTATATTCGGGAATAATTTAAGATAATGATTATCATTTATCTGATTCCCGGTAACCAGTTCCCCCTTAGTATTCGTTTGCTCCGCCCTTAATCCAACAGTAATGGTATACTTAAGCTGAAAAGTGTTGGTATAATTCACATAGGCCGCATTAATATTCTCCCTGTAAATAAAATGATTGGTTTTTGTAGCGTCATTGATCCAATCGTCATTTATCAGGTTTTCCCATTTGGCATCGTTATCAGTTGTGGTAAACTGATTCCTGATACCATATTCAAACTTCCCAATTTTAGAGGGGGCCGCGTAATCAATAGAAAAAGAATAGTTTGAAACCGTTCCGGGCAAACTATTTCTAAAATAAGTGGTTGGCAAAAACTGCGATCCATTAGCATCGAAATAATTAGTTGAAAAATTATCATTCCAATATTTATGGTAATTAAAGTAATCGCCGCTTACACTAAGCTCTTTTCCCAATGAATCAATTTTCTTTGTATAAGTTATACTTACTAATGGGTTTGTAAATTTCACATTGCCTGCTGTATTGCCAAGCGACGACGAATCTCCGCCGGTTATATGCCTTAAATCTGATTGATTTCCAACCGTTCTTTTGCCATAGTTAGTGTATCCTTTCAATAATATTCCTATTGTACTATTCCTGGTCAAATCGTAATCAACTCCAATTTTATAGCTGTTATTAAAGCGGCTCCTTACTTCATAGTCAGTTTGATAAACAGAGGCCGTTTGATCAATTATCCGGTTTGACCTGTTATCATAATATTGCTTGTTATGCATAAAGTCATAACTACCATAAACATTTAACCCCTTGTCCCGATAGTTAAGATTTATCCCCTCATTATATTTAATGTATTTTCCGGTACCAATTCCGGTTGAATAAACCCCGTTTAAGCCGTCGCGCTTATTTTTTGCTGAAATTATATTGATAACACTGCCACCTGCAGCATCGTATTTAGCCGATGGATTGGAGATAATTTCTACCCTTTCAATTCCGTTTGCAGGCATTGAACTAAGCATATTTTTTAATTCTGCATCGGTAAGATGAGTAGGCTTTCCATCAATCAAAACATTGATCGTTTTATTCCTGAAAATCAATGTCCCGTCCAGTTCAACCACCCCTGGCGCCCTCAATAATACGCTATAGGCGTCATCGCCGGCCGTGAGCGGGCTCTGCGACACATTCAATATTATTTTCCCGCCGGTAAACAGGATAAACGGTTTGGATACTTTATTAACAATTTTTACATCTTTCAAGTTTATATTGGCCAGCGAAAGACCTATATCGAATTTCAATTCGCCCCCCAGATCTTTAGCAATTGTAAACCTCCTTGAGGCACTCTCGTACCCGATGTAATCCGTTATTAGTGTAAAATCTCCTGTTGTGGTGATGACAACGCTAAAATTGCCTTTATTATTAGATGATGTTGAAGCAATAGCAATACCTGCCTTGTTTTTTATGTGAATGCTGGCATTAGGCAAAGGCTTTTGGCTTAAGCTATCGAGAATTGTCCCCGAAACTTGAGTTTGAGCCAGTGTGTTATTCAACATAAACAGAAACATAATACCAAGGATAGATAAGAATTTCAAGCTATTTTATTGCTATAAGTTACCACAATAATATTTGATGGCCGTTCCAAAGTTTAGCCTTTGGTAATAAGGGCCAGCAATAACTTTGTCTTTCCGTTGGATCAATATTTGATGCATGCTGATTTACACAGGCATATCTCAATATTTTACGGAAAAGCAATCAGGATCAAGCTAAAAAAAATGAAATTTCGGATAGGACAAAGCCAACAATCCGACAGCTTCGAGAGATTTCAACATTGTGATTAAATATAAGGTTCAGTAGTATTATGATGCTTTTATTGACATAAATAACACTTTTCAAGTATAAACTAATATTTATAATATTCAAAATATATTTTAAATATTACAGCAAATTCGAAATAATGATGAAAGAACCCGAAGTTTTTCCGTCAAACAATCTTTGGCAAAATTATCCAACGAAAAACCTTCTAAATCGTATTCCCTCCCGTTAAGTTCCTGTTCAACGCTTATTTGGAAAGTTATTCAATTTTCCGTTTTAATATTTTACCATGGGTATCGCGTAAACAAAGTTATGAGCCAACGGCAGGCAACAGACGAGCAAAAGAAAGGCCGATACCCGCCCCTGCCGGGAAACATTTGCCCAAACCTGTAAATCGTTTTGATATTAATTAAAAAGTACTTTTAAATACAAAGTTTAATTTTATAAATTTGTAATACCAAATTATTTCCGATGAAAATTTCAAAAACAAAATTTGTGCTGTTGTTTGTCGTTGGCGCCGTAGTCTTCATGATTTCCAGCACTTTACTATTAGGGCAGCCTGCAGAATCCCTGTTTGGTACAGGTTCATTTGCGGGCATTTTACTATCACCCGTGAAAATGATCCTGATGGGACCGCTATTGCCGTTCATCCATTTTTTGCGCCAGGACCCGGATACACCGCCGCCGTTTTTTCTGGCAGGTTTTGTGTTTTACTGGGCCCTGCTTGCTTTAAGCATTCATTACCTGATCAGTAAATTCAAAGTTCGTCATGCCTAAGCTAAGAGCCATCTATGACGAAGCTAAAGCCGACAAATGGTTCCGGCGTTTCGCGGTATTCTGCCGTATTGCTTTGGCGGCGAGTTTCGTGCCAACCAGTATCGTAAAGATCATGGGGCAGCGCTTCGCCGAAGGCCTGCCCCATAATAATCCCTTAGGGCATTATTTCGACGCCTTGCTGCAAACCGGTTATTATTATACCTTTATTGGAATAGCGCAATTGACCATTGCCATCCTCTTGTTAATCCCGCGAACAACCCTGCTCGGTGCAATCGCTTATTTCACCATGATCGTCAATATTACTGTGCTGACCTATGCTACCCGCTTTGACGGCACCCGGCTCATTACTTTTATGCTACTGGCCTGTTTATATTTATTGATCTGGGATTATGATCGTTTAAAATACCTTTTTATTAAACCAACCGGGGCGGCTATCCCAACAATCACAAAGCCCATTGGCAAGCGGTTGCGGATCTATTTTTTTAGCAGCTGCGTCGCGACTATAGCC
>NZ_DASVOB010000566.1:0-8029 GCF_036383575.1 Mucilaginibacter sp. | reverse complement strand
AGCCTTATGCTGCATGATAAAAAAATGATCGCCTTCTAACTGGATAAAATCAATTTCTGCAATACTTTCATTTTGCCAAAGCAAAACCTCTTCGGCGGTAAGATCTTCATCAATACCCGTGATCACTGTAAAAGGTATATTAAGCGGTTCGGCGGCTTGATGTACGTAGGTTTCGCTCACCTTAAAATCGTTGCGGAGAATTGGTTCAAGAAACTCCAGCATGGCATTATCCTGCAAAATTTCATCAGGCATCCCGCCAAGTATGATGATCTCATCTATAAATTCTTTTTGAGGATATAAATGAAATTTTTTGGTTAACCGCGATGGAGCCGAAGGCCCGGAAGCGCCGGTAATGAAAATATGTTTAGGTGGCTCGACTTTGTTTTCCCGAATTTTTACTGCAAGCAGGTAAGTTAGTAACCCACCCAGGCTGTGCCCGTAAAGCGCGTAATTACCTTTGCTTATAGTCGGCTTCAGTTGTTTAAACAGATCGTTAACCAGCTTATAAATATCTGATGTAAGCTCTTCAAAAATCCTTGCTCCCCTACCCGGATATTCGAGCGTGGTGGCATTAAATACGGGTGAACTCTCGGTAAATAACGGCCTGTACGAATACTTGTTCCCACCTGCAAAGGGCAGGCAAATTAAATTGGTCTTTCCACTCATTTTCCTGAACAGCAGTTAGGCGGTTATTCCTTTTCTGACCCTTACAAATGAGGCCGGATTTCCTGAATAGATGCTCCATTGCTCAAGGTCTTTAGTGGCCACGGAGTTAACTGTTAAAATAGAATGGCTGCGACAAACAACTCCCGGGCATACTACGCCTTTTGCACCGATCCAGGTACCATCGTGAAGTGTGATCTTACCGAGACGGTACGGAAAATCGGTTTTGGTATAATCATGGTTACCGGTAAGCAGCATAGCATCCTGTGAGATGCACACATTTTTCCCGATGCTCACATCTTCCAGGTTATCTATCCAAACCGATTCGCCAATCCAGGTGTTATCGCCGATTGTAAGCCGCCATGGATTTTTTATTTTAACTTTTGTTTTGATCACAACGCCATCGCCCACCTTTGAGCCAAAAAGGCGAAGTAAAGCCACTTTGAATTTATATGGCCAGGGGAACGCACTATTAAAAATGAAGTAGTTGATAAAATACCAAACCGTCACTTTTATTTTGCTGCCGTTTTTATAATCGCCGATTGTAAACTTTGAAAGATCTGTTTGCATGAAATATTAAAACGATTATGACCTTTGAGATTTCTTAGCTATTTGACGCCAGGCCAAAATACCTTATTCATTTACCGGCACAATAACAGCCGGTTGCTTTTTGGTACGGGACAGTTTCTTTGCCAACGCATGTGTTGGTGCTTCGATAAGCAAATAAAAGCCCCATGCTATAAAAACCATGAGTATTGAAAACCCAACAGGGATTAAAAAGTTAACTGGTTTACCACCAAAATAGTTGATCCAAACAATACCAATCAATCTAAAAAGGGGTTTATGGATCAGGTACAGCGAAAACGAACAGGTACCCAACACATTCATCGCTTTGACCATACCTGCTGGAATATATTTGTTCCAACGGTATTCCGTAGTGATACCGAGCCATAGCAGTATCAGGTAAAAATAGCCGAAAAGCAATTCAAGATAAGGTGAAGGCACGCCCCGTACCTGAAGTATTACCGCTATTCCAATTGCTGCTACCGCTGTTATTAAAAGCCAGCCCGAAGGCTTACTTAAAGTTCCATTGGCATACGCTTTTGCAAGCAGCACACCGGCGCACCAAACCACCCAGTACATGGCAAAATCCGAGCCCAGCCAAAACTGACCACTAATAAAAAGACTGAGTGCTATTAGTGATACTATGCCTGTAATGATTATCAGCGCCTTGTTACCCCAGTTTTTAAGTAAATAAAACACAACAGGGAATGCGATATAAAGTTCTAATTCGACCGGCAAAGTCCACAAAGCACCGTTTGATGTAAGGGCGCCTGTTGTATAGTTTTGAACCATAAAAACATTTGCCAGGTATGAGGTATAAGGTGCGACCGGCAATGCATATACTTTCAATAAGATAAATTCGATTATTAAGGTGACGATTATGGCTATTAAATATGGGGGATAGATCCTGAAGAACCTCCTTATAGCATATTCTTCTAAATTTAGCTTGCGGGCGTTGTCGCCAACATAAGGCAACGAGATACAAAAACCGCTTAAAAGGAAAAACAGGATAACACCCGATCCTAAAAAAGGTGTGGGTATAGAAAGCCAGGCAACAGCTTTATCAAACGCGGAAGCCGAAGATGAGCCACGCAAAGCATTCCAGCCAACCCACAGATCTTCCCTCACATGATATAGTACTACACCAAATGCTGCTAACCCTCTGAGGTAAACTATCGTTGCAGATTCGCTTTTAGAAGTTTTAGTAGTCATTTTATATTCAGTTAATTGATGGTGATACAGTGGCAAGACAGCTATTTTTCAAGCCGGATATCAAAGCTTTTTGTTAAATATTTGTAGATCTCTTCAATGCTGCTAAGCATGGTTTCGGTTCTGAAACGTTTGGAGTTTTTTATACCTTTCTCGACTACAGCTTTACGCTCGGCAGGCGATAAACTGATAACATGATCAACAACCAATGCCGATTCATCTGCCCAGAAATTTACGCTCCCATTTTGCTCATCGCGTTTTTTAATCAGGAAACCCGCGTCACCGGCAACTTCTGTCATCGGTGCTTCATTGGTTGTAATTACCGGGCAACCGGATGCCATTGCTTCGGCTATTGGCCACCCAAACCCTTCGGCGAGGGATGGGAATAATAGTAAAGTTGCACCTGCATATGCCAGTAGTGTTTGTTCATCGCTGATATCTGTCAGGAAAAAAATATCATTAGTGTAAGCTGATTGCTTTTGTTTGTCTTTCAGTGCCTCTGCCGGTTCTTTACCGATGAGTAGTAGGGGTAGTTTGCCATTATCAAGCTTCCGCCATGATTCATAAATCTCAATTACCCCTACCCTGTTTTTATACCATTGGTTACCGCCTATATGTAAAATATATCCCTGTGAAAGGTCGGTTCCAATTGCCTCGCCAAATAATTTCCGGGTTTTATCCGTTTCAAGCGGTTTAAAATCACGGTTAAGGCCGTTATAAACCACATCCGATAACTGAGGCTTCTTTGTCAAAAACTCCTGAAGGTCCCGGCTGGTTTTATTGGAAACCGATATAAAGTTCTTCCCTTTTGAATATCCCTTATGTATAAACTGCTGGTACAAACGGCCGGTTAAACCGGTTGGATTTTCTTTTATTTTACCAGAGGCCGAATGCTGCGCTAAAAAATCGTGACAATGAATTACATGCGGCCGGTTTGTTACTAAGGGCACCCAGGGGCCTAAGGCATGATCAGTAAATACAAATAACGTTTGATCGGGGTATGACTTTATCCTTTTACGAACCTGGCCGGGAAATACCAGATACTGGTCAAGATAGCCCAACCATTTTTTTAAACTGCCTGGCGCCGATAGTTTGTAAAAAAAAGCTTCGGGTGTCCAAACCTCAATTTGGTGCCCGCGCTGTTCCATACCCTTAGCTAACATGGAAGCAAAACGGGGCATACTTTGCGAACCTAAAAACGGAGGGTGCGTAAAAAAAACAATTCGCATAGTTAAACAGATACAGACCTGCGTTTAAGCTTATTTACTTTATTGATCAGATCAAGCATTGATTCCTTGTGGGCACGCTGCTGAAATTTCAAAGAGATTTTACGGGAGTGATTGCTGAATTGCTGACGCAATTGCTGGTCATTAAGCAGCTTTACAACTTTTTCAGAGAGTTCGCCAATATTTCCAAAATTGTATACAAACCCGTTTTTGTTGATCTGTACATCATCGGTGTCGCCGTAACTGCCGCATGTGCTGCTCAAAATTACAGGGCATCCCATGTATATGGCTTCGCTGATAGCCAACGAATGCGGTTCGATACTGGCCGGATGCACATATGCGTCAATTGCCGCATAATAAGCAGGCAATTCCAGGGGATCAACAAAACCTGTAAAGTGTACTTTATTTACCTTCAATTGTTCGGCCTTTTGCTTTAAACCGTCTAATGTTTTTCCTGAACCTAAGATGAATGCGTGGGCTTTATGTCCTTTGCTCTCCAGGTCTATCAGCAGATCGATCAGGTGTTCCTGGTTTTTCCAGGTTACCAGCTTGCCTACCACCGCTATGGCAAAATCATTTTCGGGGATCCCATATTGCTCACGAATCATTCTTCTTAATGCTGCTTTATCTTGATAGGCGTCAGCATATACATCAACGTCAATAGGATAATGCATCCTGATAAACTTTTTTTCGGGCACGCCATAAAGTTTAAAGTATGCTTCATTTGCATCGCCTACCGTAAAAAAGTAATTCACCTTGTTATAATACAGCCTTAACAAAAAGAACTTAGCCAAAAGTTTATACCATTTACGGCGCTGACGGTTTTCAGAGTCAGTGATATATACAATAGGCACATTATTGGTTTTGGCCCATTTGTGCGCCCTGCGCTGTACTTTTTGAAAGTGCCCATAGGTAATAATAGCATCCGGATTAAACGAATCTAATTCTTCAGTTATCGATGGAGCATCAAGTTCTTTGGTTGAAGGTAAAACCTGTTCACCATTTAAAAATTTATGATCAAATTCCTCCAGTCTCAGGTTGTTCCAGGATATTTCCTGGCCAAAATTTTTATCTACGTACTTTTTATAGCCCAGCATCGAGGCAAAAAAGAGCTTTACATCTACATCTTTCATTTTTGTAAAGCTGATATACTGCGGACAAAAATGCTGGATTGGGTGGGATACAATGATGGCCACCCTAAAATTATTGTTTGACATAAGTTTTTGTTGGTAATATCTATACTGCAACAACCGATTGGGTTGCAGGCTTTTTCAGCGCCTTATCCTGTTGATCGTTATAATTTTTGATAATTAAAACGCTGCCTATTGCCAGCCACAACCAAATATTTACAGGCGGGTTTTTACCCACGGCCCCTATCGATGCATTGAGGATAACGTAACTCAATAAAAATGAAAGTACTACGCTCCAATCTTTCCTGCGCGATTTTTGCCAGATGCCGAGGCAAAATACGATCATCCATAACCGGAACGCATACCATACAATGGCAAGATAGATCCCTCCCTCATAAATGGTTGTATCAAAGTCACTTTCGGTACCAGTTGACTCTAACTTTAAATCGTATGCATACTGGCTGATCTTTTCAGAGCCGTTACTCATTACGCCCAGTCCATTGCCAAACATGATGGCAACTATATCCTGGTCAAATACCCAGTTAGTCCAGTTTAAAAAGTTTCCTTGTACCCTATCCTTCATCTCTGCCGATTGGGTACCCGAATCGTTATCACTTGAACGTTCATCGTATGCGGCAAAAAACTCGGGCTTTGCTGCGCGGATACCTCCAAGCAATACAGTAAATACTGCAATACCTATCAGTCCTTTTGAAACGATTTGCCCGGGAGATTTAATTGCTGCAAAGGCAAGGCCCATCACCAAACAAACACCGCAACCCAAGACTGCCGAACGCCCGCCAGTTATAAATGTACCTATCAATAATGATATGCCTGTTGCGGCTAAATAGATGATCTGCCAGTTTTTTGCTTTTCCTTTAACTTCTTCTTTCGGCCAGAAAAAGGTCATGGCTAAAAACGAGCAAGCCATATTTAAAAACCATGAATACTGGCCGGTAAATGAAAATGTAGAACTTACCCTTAGGCGTCCGCCTGCCGAAAATCCTTCTAACGAACCGCCGTCAACACTTAAGTTTAACCAGTGGCTGGCCGGCAAACTATTTTGTAATACAGCAACCCCTGTTGTAGGTATTAACGCCAGGCAAATACAAATAACAAACTTTTTAAACTCATCCATCTTATCCGGAGGGAATGCAAAAGGCATCAGTACGCCAACAATCATGTACAACAGGTATTGTTTTAACCCGAAAACACTTAAAATTGGATCATGGAAAACAGTAAATACAGCCGGCGGAATAAATATCATCGTCACCGTTTTCCAGTTTTTGAAAAGCTTTAATGCCAAGCCGTTTAGTTTTGCCTTACTGATACTGAATATGCCCATGATGCATAAAATATCTTTTAAAAAGAACACCAAAAGCCCTAAAGCAGAAGGGAGCATTTTACGCATCAGGCCCTCAAAAATGAGTACAAAGACCAGCACGTAAAGCAGCTTTTTGATATAGACCCGTAATTTCTCCTGCTGATTATCCATCTAAACTTTGGTTAATTTTATTTTTTAGCCGCAAACACATCGTTGAGCGATGCGATCAATAACCTGCCGGTTTCATCCCAGCCTTTTAGGCCTGTAGCTTTTTTTACAGCTTTTGCTTTCATTGTGCTGTAAAGCTGTTCATCATCAGCCAATAATTGCAGCTTATCGGCAATATTTTTACTGTTCCTGATAGGAACTATGAACCCTTCTTCGCCATTGGTTATAATATCATCAGCGCCGGTATTTTCTGTGGCGATAATAGGAATCCCAAACGATAAAGCCTCGCCCAAAACCAGGGCTAATCCTTCTTCAATTGAAGGGAGACAAAAAACGCTGGCACTTTTATAAGCGGCCTCCAGCTCCTGCCCTTTTAATATACCTGTAAACACCACCCCATCCGGAATAACGATATCTGCCAAACCATTAGGGTTATTTTCAGGGCCTACAATTATTAATTTTTTGTTGGGATGATTTAATAACCTGAAAGCTTCAATTAAATACCGTAAACCTTTACGCACCGAAATACTTCCTACATACAGGATGGTAAATGTGTTCTGATGAATATTGTCGGCAACTTCATTACTGCCGGTTAACTGGTTAAAGCCATAGGGTACCCTGATCAGTTTATGTTCAGGAAAACCGGCTTCAATAAAGCTTCTTTTCACAAAATTTGAGGGCATCAGGATATAGTCGGCAATGTGGTACTCTTCAATGCGCCTTGCTTTTTCCTTATCATGAAAAGGTTGCCATTGCAGCTTTAATGATTCATACTCTTCCTTCATTAAATTTTCCTGGTACTCAACATGGCTGTTTACCGCTTCTACAATAACTATTTTCCCTTTGCTTTTGGCTTTTTTACTGGCATTGAGCCCGCTGCCATTGTAGTACATGAAAATATCTGCATCGTCAAGGTATTTTATGCAGGCGTTATCCTGTTCAATTTTGGCTAAATAAGCCAGTTGTGTACTTATAGATTTAGGTGCTTTAAATTTCAAGCTCGCCAAATAAATGCTTTGAATTTTATCACTACGGACTAACTTATCCCCTATTTCAGTAAATGCAGCACGTGGGCTCCAGCGCGAAAATCCGCTTACAAACTTGTGAAGGATTCCGGCCTGGTGAAGTGCAAGCGCATAACGATAGTGATGGCTCCGGTTAGGCGAAGTATAAATTACTTTCATAAATTTTGTGATTGCACAGCAGCATTAATGATATCAAAGTATTGTTTAGCCACCACTTTACTGGTATGCGCTTTCAGATGGGCATCAGTTTCAAATCTTAGCCTTTTCTGTAAATATCCATCTGTTAGGAGGCTTTTAATCGCTTTCACCAAATCCTGCAGATCGCCTCTTTTAAATACCAATCCTGCTTTGCCAACGGCATCTGGTAAGCCGCCACCGTCAGATACAATTGGGATACAACCACACGCCAGCCCTTCCAAAGCAACTATCCCAAAAGGCTCCCGCCACCTTGAGGGGATGAGCATATACTTGTGTTTATTTAAACAGGCAACCAGTTTTTCGCCAGTTAAGCTGCCTTCAAACCGGACAAGCTTCGCGATGCCGGCCTTTATAACAAATTGCTTTAACTTTTCAAAATCCTTCCCCTCTCCAATTACTGTGAGTGAAATTTCAGAGGTATCGGCATTTGTTTCTTTGTATTCTTTATATAGCTGCGCTATTGCTTCTATCGCTAAATCAGCACCTTTATCGGATACCAATCTCCCTAAAAAAACAAAACTTTTA
>NZ_DASVOB010000565.1:0-1898 GCF_036383575.1 Mucilaginibacter sp. | reverse complement strand
AAAGAGTGATGGCAGTGTTGAAGATGTGCTGAATGATATTTATACCGTTGTTGATGCCTTATTGAAAAACAATACTGCCAATGCTATAGGTATAGGCGTACCCAGTGTGGTCGACGTATCCGAAGGTATTGTTTACGACGTACAGTACATCCCCTCGTGGAAGGAAGTGCACCTGAAAAAACTGATGCAGGAACGTTATAACATCCCTGTGTATGTAAATAACGATGCCAATTGCTTTGCTGTTGGCGAACTGTATTTTGGAAAGGGAAAAGGCGCTGATAGTATGGTTGGGGTAACCCTGGGAACCGGGCTTGGCACGGGCATTATCACCAATGGCAAATTATATGCCGGCCATAATTGCGGGGCCGGCGAGATCGGTTTTTTTCCTTACATCGATAATATCCTGGAGTACTACTGCAGCGGCTCATTCTTTAATAATGTATACGGACTGGATGGCGTACAGGTATTTAAAGACGCGCAAGCCGGCGATGAGCAGGCCTTGAAGTTATATGCCGAATTAGGTACTCATGTAGGTAACGCGCTGAAAATAGTGATGTATGCTTATGATCCAGAGCTAATTATTTTGGGCGGATCGGTAAGTCATGCTTTTGGCTATTTTAAAGATACCATGTGGCAACAGGTGAAAACCTTTGCCTATACAAAAACGCTTGAACGGATAAAAATTGAGATATCGGAATTGCAAAACAGTGGCATTATCGGTGCGGCTGCCTTGTATTACGATAACCAGAAATAAACCTGATCTACCATGAAAAAAATATTATTAATGTCGGCAATAATCCTGCTCAGTGCAGGAGCATTTGCGCAGGGGCGGCAGGAAAATTTTAACCTGCTATTAAAGGATGACTGGCAAATGCAGTCGGTAGTTACAGTGCCTGCTGCCGCTACTGAGATCTCCAAAGAGAAATTTGATACGCAGGGCTGGTATAAAGTAAGTGTACCTTCAACCATTCTGGCTGGTTTGCTTGCAAACCATGTTTATAATTTCGACCCGTTTATGGGAAAGAACCTCGAAAAGTTGGCCGACCCAAAGCTGGATAAACCGTGGTGGTTCAGGAAAGAGTTCACATTGCCTGCTGCTGAAAACGGCAAGAATGTGATCCTTCGTCTGCATGGTATCAATTACAAAGCTAATGTTTGGCTCAATGGGGTTAAGATAGCCGATTCAACCAAAATAAAAGGCCCGTATCGCATCATCGATCTTGATCTCACTAAAAACATCAGCTATGATGGTACCAATACGCTGGCAATTGAAGTGCTCAGGCCATTCACCCCTAACAAACGTGATGGCGACCTTGCCATTGACTATGCCGATTGGATCCCGTACCCGCAGGATTATAACGGTGGTATCATCAATAACGTAGAGGTGAAAACTTACAACAAGGTAGGCGTAAAATTCCCACTGGTTGCTACTGATTTTGATCTGCCGTCGCTTGCTGTGGCCATTTAACTGTAGATGCCCAGGTGACTAATTATACCAATAAACCACAGGATGCAGTGATCAAAGGGAAGATCAACGAGAATATTTCCTTCGAGAAAAAAGTGCACCTGCTGGCTAACGAATCAAAGAACGTGAATTTCTCGCCTGTAGAGTTTAAACAGCTTAATGTTAAAGATCCGTCCATTTGGTGGCCCTGGCAGTATGGCAAACCAAACCTGAACCGTATTGAGGTTTCGGCTGTGGTTGATAAAAAGCTGAGTAATTCAGTAGCAGAAAACTTTGGGATCAGGGAGTTTACGTCTAAAATTATTGATGACAATCAATCGCGCGAGTTTATTATTAACGGTAAGCCTATTATGCTGAGAGGCGCGGCCTGGTCGCCTGATATTTTTCAGCGCCGGTCGCCCGAAAGGCAGGAGCAGGAGATCCGTTTGGTGCG
>NZ_DASVOB010000564.1:0-16295 GCF_036383575.1 Mucilaginibacter sp. | reverse complement strand
TGCAGGTAACTGATCGCCTTTGTACAAACTTACCGATAAAGGATCATACCCCTGCTCTTTTGACAAAGCTCCCATTGGTTTGTCATCTAAATAATACACAACTTTCCATTGCGGGTCATAGTTCCAAACGTTGGCAATCAGGCGCATCTGGTTGGTTAATTTTTCGGCATAAACGCTGATCTGGTTTTCGGCCGGTAAACCGGTAGATTTATAGTACCATTTCAATTCTGTGCCATTTACTGAATATACGCCATAACCGCGCGGGGTACCGTCAACGCAAATAGGACCGGTCCACCAGCCACCGCAAACCGTGCCATGGTTATGCTCAAAAATGCCGTTGGTGATATTGTTATCATGATAATGGGTATGGCCCGACATGATGTGTACATTACTAAATCCCTCCAGCACTTTATAAAAATCCTGGTTGTTTTTTACCTGGTTATATACCGGAATATGCAGGTTAATGATCAGCAGCTGGTCTTTTTTAACATATTGCAGGTCCTTTGCCAGCCAGTTTAACTGATCTTCGGTGATATAGCCATCATACTCACGCTCAACACCGAGGTAGCGAACATTATCAAGCACCACGTAATGTGCCTTACCCCTGTTAAATGAATAGTAAGTAGGGCCGTAAACCTGCTTAAAAGTAACATCCGATGTTTCATCACCGCCCTGGCGGTAATCCATATCGTGATTTCCTATGGCCTGGAAAAACGGGATCCCCATCTGCGCTACGGCCTCATTATAAGCCGGAAAAAGCTCATGGTTATCCCATACAATATCGCCAACACAAATACCGTGTACCAGTGCGTTTTTGCCAAATGACTTTATAGTAGCGATGGTATCCGGAACCGAAGTGTCCATCATCTGCTTAACATCTTTTTTGTTTTTTACCTGCGGATCGGCCCAGATAATGAAGTGGTGACTATTATCATCAACTTTTAACAGCTCCAGTTTAAAATCAAAATGTGAACTGCCGCCTATATTTTCATAATGCTTGGCAACGTTATAATCTGTTTTAAACTCGTAGCCCGATGGGGTACTCATGAATATGCTTTTAGCTTTTTCATTAGGTGTAAGTTCGTAGTTACCCTTGTCATCGGTAAGCACTACCGAAAAACCATCGGATATGACAACACCTTTAATTCCTTTTTTTCCGGCTGTAACCCGGCCTTTTACGGTATCGCCGGTTAATATTTGTGTAAGCGCGTTGGCGCGGAGCGAGATGAATGCGCCGCCGGTTATAAGGCCTACGCCCTGTAAAAATGATCTTCTGTTCATTTGGTTATGTTTTCAAAGTTCAAACGGGTGTTGAGCTTTGGTCAATGTGGATGGGGAAAAGGGTTCAATGATAAATTGCAGGTAGTCACAAGCTTTCAATTCCCTCCCTCGGGAGGGGCGCTACGGGAATGTGTGATGGCGGGGAGGGGTTATCCGCCTTACCGATCAAATGATCTGGCGGATGAAACCCCTCCCTACACCCTCCCAGGGGAGGGAATCGCACACTCCCTGGCTTTTACACCTATAAATTCATCACCGGCCCTTTATTGTATTTAATTTTGAATGGTTGTAAAACCTGTTGCTGTTTCAATAGCAGTTATCGGCGAGGTCAATGTAAGCGGAACACTGGTCACTGTTCTGCCAGTTATCCACCTGCCGGTTAATGCATCATAAACACCACCCAACTGGCTAAATAAGCCATCAGTTGGCAGAGGGAGCTTTGACGTATTAGAACCGCCGCCATAAAATCCTTGTTCTGTGCGAGTTACCGGGTTAACAGTGCTATAATAATCGGTATTGGTAATACGATAACCGATCTCCGGCGGACCAGCAGAATATACCGTACCGCTACCGCCATACATGATCACATCAAGCGGAACGCTTGATGCAGTAACAGTTGTGCCGGTGAATACGGCAATACCTGCAACATTCCCACTGTTAGCTAACAGGTTAGTAGTTACATTGCCGAAATCAGCGCCGGGCACTTCGGCATACATGGTACTGTTGATCCAGTTTGATGAACTGATATCGGTTGAGCCCTTGCCCCAGATATTTTTATTGCCACCTACATAAAAGAACTGTCCTTTTTTAACTGAGCCCAATGTGAGGTTAAACTTATAGGTTTTAGCCAGTCCTTGAGCCCAACCGTTTGCCGGAGCCGGGTTTGTACCTGCATTATTACAGGTTACTACAGCATAATTGGTTGCCGAAAAGTCAATATCCTTAGTTGCTTTAAACTGAATATATTCATAGTCACCATCACTGCCTGATGGATTGGTAAGGTAACCGGTTATGATAATTGGCGATGGCTTCGTGGCCGCAAGGGTAAATACATCATCGATAGTTCGTGGCCAAAGCTGCATTTTAGTATCGGTGCCCGATGTTACTGCAAACGGAATACCACTAAAATTGGCACTGAATGGTAATTCAGTTGCAGCGAAACTGGCATTAGCCTCGGTATGCATCGTTATTTTACCAAAACCATCATTAATGGTTTTATCTCCGGCGTAGGTTTCACCCTGCTGGGGCTCAGGATCTGCTACAGCTTTAGCTATGGTAACCAGTGTATTTTCATAAACATCAGGCGAAGCCAATAATGTAGCCGATGGAACAGATTGTACTTTGATAGGCCTGTTATCGGCAACTTTATTCACCGAAGCTTCTGTGAGACCTTTAATACGCATGCTGCCATTCACTTTGGTAAGCGTTGCGCCATCAACCTGCACTATTACCGAATCGCCGGGAACATAATTTGCAGCCGCATTGCCTATTTCAAGAGAAATACCCCGTACTGCGCTGCGGCGGTTATTTTGCACCACCAATACACCGGCAGGACTATTACCTGCCGCCGCGTTTGAAATTACTACTCCTACTATTTCCTTAGCACCGCCCATGTTGCTGCTGTTAAGCACAACATCCGAGCCCTTGTAAATGCTGCGAAGGTCAACAACAGCTATGATGGGGCTTAATGTACCTTCGGCATAGTTATTCTTTTTACATGAATTAATACTGACAGCAGCCGTGGCAAGCACCAGTAATAAATATATCTTTTTCATTTTATGGATATCTTAGTTTAAAACCGGTTTGTTATTGTTTTTGCCACCATACCTGTGTACTAATGTCATCGGCTCCCTGTGCGGCAACAGCAGCCTTGTAACTATCAGGATTAGCCGATTGCACATAAACAGGATATTGCAGCCTTGCCGGCATAATGCCATTATTCCTTAAGCCATTACCCTTTGGCAATACCGGGTGCCCGGTACGGCGGTACTCAAACCATTGCTCAAAATCAGTATAAAACATGGAGTAGTATTTTTGAACATGGATCATTTCCATCTTTTCATCAAGTGGCGCAGCATTATCCCAGGTGATATCAGCGCCTGTTAAATAAGTATCGATTGGCACCGTATATGTTGGGATCCAGAATGTAATACCTGATTGAACACCATTTTTGTAGTATGCTGATGCATCTCCGGCTATCCAGCCTTTGGCAGCAGCCTCGGCAAGGATAAATTGCAGCTCCGAATAGTTCATGATGTTACCCATCAACGGATCGTTCATTAACGTAGTGGTTGATGTGGTAGACTGGAAATATGATTTAATACCTACGTTTTCACCAGGTGCATAACCACTTGGAATCCCCTGGATACCTCCCTGGTAACTTGAAATCGACCAGCGATTGTTAACCAATCGCGGATCGGCCCATTTAGCCAAATTATTTACAAAAAACTCGCAAACGCCGGGTTGCCGCCAGTCCTGCTCACGTACACCTCCAATAAACGGCGATGTTAAGGAACCTGAACCAGTCCAGCGTAAAACTGCCGAATCATCGTTGCTGCCCATTACAGGATAAGCATCGGGGTTGGTGTCAACTATTTGTTTGATCTTGGCGATCACATCGGCAGAAACATCGGCCTTGCCAGATACCCTTAACAATAACCTTAAATAAAGCGAATTACCAAACTTGCGCCATTTTAAAGCATTGCCATTAAATACCGGATCGCTCCCGGCTACAACATTTGCTGATGCATTCAACAAGGTATCGGCTGCTTCCAGGTTTTTGAAAATATCCAGGTAGATATCCTTTTGCTTATCAAACTTAGGCGTAAAGATTCCGTCTTTGCCTTTATTGGAATCAAAGTAAGGCACATCGCCATAAGTATCGGTAAGCATGGAATATAACCAGGCCTGGCAGATGAGCGAAATACCCATATAGGTTTTATTGTAGGTTACCTCCTTACTGGCAATGGTATAAATATCTTTAAAGTTGGTTAACTGGGTATACCAGGCATTCCAGGTTACATCGGCCCAGGTACGTTTAATATCATACCTGAATACCCTACCCTCCGAGTCGCCTGCATCAACAGTAACCTGCATCAGCTCGTTATTAAAATTACGGGCGCGAAGCATATTAGTGCCTAAAGTATTCACCAGCGCCGGGGCCAGTAATTGTTGCGGCAGCGCGTTTGGCGTACCGTTTGGATCGGTATTAAGCGCTATAAAATCTTTTTTACATGACGACATTATGCTAACGAACAACATCATCATTGATATAAGTATATATCCGTTCCTTTTCATATTGTTAATTATTAAATGCCAATAACTATATTAAAACCAAATGTGCGGGTTGATGGGAATTGAGCTATCTCAAATCCCTGCACAATATCACTGCCCGAAAGCGTACCAAATTCAGGGTCGAAGATTGGCCACTTGGTCCAGATGTACAGGTCACGACCGTATACACCTACTGTAGCACGCTGCAAGCCAAGCCGTTTAACAAATCTTGGGCTTAACGAATAATCAAACCTCGCCTCACGAAACTTCAGAAAGTTGGTTGAAAACGTATTGCCCTCGGCATTATCAATACCGTAATGAGAGCGATAATAACCGTCAATATCAGTGGCGATAACGTCGTTAGGCTTGTAGCTTCCGTCAGGGTTTTGGATAACGCCCTTACCGATGATACCGTTGTACCTGCCTGGTAGGGTAAGCGTTGTTTTACCCTGCTCAGCCAGTTTATAGTTTGATAGCGAATACGATACACCGCCAACCTGGGCATCAAACAACAGGTGCAGGTTAAATTGCTTGTACCTGAAATCGTGCCCCATGCTTGCCTTCCATTTAGGAATAGTGTTCCCAAGGTAAACCAGGTTATCTGATAGTTTGGCAAAACCTGTGGCTGCGTCATAAACTATCTGCCCATCAGGTGAGCGTAAATAACCGCGACCGTACATATCGCCCATGCTTCCGCCTACCCGTGCCACGATCTGGCCGCCACCGGTAGGGCCGTTACGCAATACTACCGCGCTATCGGCAAGCTGTTCAATAGTATTTTTATTGGCGCTGAATGTCGCGGTAACATTCCAGCTAAATATGTTTGATTTACGGATCGGCGTTCCGTTCAATGTGATTTCAATACCCTTGTTGCTTACCTTACCTACGTTTATAACTGCCTGGCTATAACCCGATGATTGATCTACAGTACGGCTAAGAATTTGGTTTTTAGTATTACCGTTATACAACGCGATATCAAAACCTAAACGATTATTGAACATCCTTGTTTCAGCGCCAATCTCCAAGGTTGTGGTACGCAAAGGCTTCAGATCTGGGTTTGACAGCGTACGCGGATTTTGCAAACCACCTGCATAAGTACTGCCGGCCGATACATAGTTAAATGTAGTTTGATATGGAGTGGTCGACCCGCTGCCTACCCCAGCAAGCGATGCCCTCAACTTTGCGTAATCAATAAACTTAGGCATCTTAAATGCCTCTGAAGGTAAGAAGCTCAAGCTTGCTGACGGATAATTGAATCCTACCTGATCGGTACGTTTATCGGTAGCAAGGGTACTGATCCAGTCTTTACGCGCTGTTAAATCAAGATACAGGTAATCTTTAAATGATGTTGACACCAAACCATAAATACTGTTAATAGCATATTTTGATTTATATGGCAATGTAACCAGCGGGCCGGCATTGTTTGCCATTGAATAAACGCCTGGATATACCAATGAATCGGCACGTACCTCATCGCGGTTATAATTATTGCGGAGCAAACTCCCTCCCGCTGTAGCAGTAACATTAATGTCGTGTGTTATTTTTTTGTTGTATTTCAACAGGAAGTCACCACTTTGTTCTTCCGAGTAAATGTTTTGCGTACGATACGAGCCTTTAGGGTATTTGGTACCGGCATCAAAAGGACGTTGCTGTGCACGTTGCTCGTAACCCATGTCTAAAGTAGCACGAACCTGTAAGCTTAACTCTTTGGTGATGCTGTAAAGTGCCTCAACGTTTCCGGTAACTGAATTACGGTTTGATTTGTTGATAAACTCATTTGATACCGCATAAGGATTTTCAGGGAACGAGCTGAAAGGGTAAAATATGGCTTTGCCATCCTGTCCATTTTTCCAGTAGTTCTTCAACCAGTTTAAATTTGCGTTGGGCTGCCAAAAAATAAACCAGTACATCAGCGATTGGTTACCATAGCCTGCGCCCGGCAGGTTATCGCTGTTTCTGTTATTGTAATTTACTTTTGCGTTGATGGTTAACTTATCATTGATTTTGGAGTTAACAGATAAAGCGATGCTGTTACGGGTGTAACCTGTATTAGGAGTTATCCAATGGTTGGTAACATTCGTTGCCGAAAAACGGGCCGTTGTTTTATCGCTTCCGCCGTCAACACTTACCGAGTTGGTAAAAGTTTGCCCTACATCAAAAAAATCGCGGATCTGGTTTTTGTATGGTACCCAGGGCGTACGTGTTGTGCTTTGCTTTTGAGTAACAGGGTCAAGCTGGTAAAAAAGCTGTCCATCAAATTTAGGCCCATAAGCCGAACTTGTTGCACTGGTGCTTGCACCATCAGGTCCTGCCCCGTACGAGTAATAACGTGATCCTGCAGTACCTTGCCCGTATTCATATTGCAGATCGGGCCAGCGGTTTACGCTTTCAAGGCTCGCATTTGAGTTAAAGGTGATGCCTAAACCACTATGCTTCTTACCCGATTTTGTGGTAATGATAATGGCGCCATTAGCACCGCGCTGACCGTAAAGTGCCGCCGCACCCGGGCCTTTCAATACAGTTACAGTTTCAATATCTTCCGGATTAATATCGTTCAGGTTACTACCATAATCGGCCGGCATGTTGTCGCTGCTGGTACCGTAGGCAGATTCGCCGGAGTTACTTGTACGCCTGCCACTGCCGTTATTGATCACTACACCATCAACCACTATCAACGCTTCGTTATCACCGGTAAGGTTATTTTCACCACGCAGGATAATTTTGTTTGATCCGGCCGGGCCGCTATTTGAACGGATCAGATTTAAACCGGCTACCTTTCCCGATAATGCATCAGTCCAGTTACCCGAAAGGGCACCGGTTAACTGATCGCCTTTAATAACCGGTGCCGAGTACCCGAGGCTTTTATCTTCCCTTTTGATCCCGAGTGCTGTTACCACAACCTCGTTAAGCTTATTATCAGCCGGGCTAAGCGTAATATTTAAAGCAGTATTTGCATTTGAGCTAACGCTTACATTCTGAATCCTCCTGGTTTCGTACGAAATAAAGCTTGCTTCAACTGTGTAAGTACCGGGTACAATATTTAATGTGTATGAGCCATCAATTCCGCTAATAGTGGTTGCCCCTGCTCCCGGTATCTTTACAGTAGCACCGGGAAGCGACTGACCTTGTTCATCAACCACTTTCCCTTTAATGCTGCCCTTATCCTGTGTTTTTGCAATGATGAGGATATTACGCTCGCCTGCTGCTTTGTAAGTGCAGGTAGTTCCTTTTAAAAGCAGGTCAAGTGTTTCGCCTAAAGAGCGGTCTGCTTTTGTTATGTTTACTTTGCGTTTGTCATCAAGCAGGCTATTATTGTAGCTTATCGATACATCGCTTAATTTTTCTATTTGCTGAAAGGCGTCCTTTAACATGGTACCGTCGGCACCAAAAGTGATCCTCTTGTTTATTACTGTTTGAGCCTTAGCGTTTATACCGCCAAAAGGCAATTGTAAAAAGAACAGCATGGTTAATAACCATAACTTTTTCATATATTTACTTTAATTTATACTTGTCTAACCGTGAGTTTAAATTGTCAAAATTTGAAGCCTGGGGTTGTTACCAGCAACGTCCAGGCTTTTACCAAGAGCCGGGTAAATACTACTTCATTATACTTCCTCCTTTTTGATTATTGTTTGAAATAAATAGCTGATCGCCTTTTTGCGTATAGCCTAATCCTGATAGCGCGCTGAGGGTTTCCATGGCATCCGTCAATGTCATCCCCCTTAATTTTGCCGTAAGCCTCACATTGCCAAGGTCTGGTTCTGTAAACCTGATCTTAACACCATAATGGTGCTCAAGCGAAGCGGCTATTTCACTGTAAGTTGTATTGTAGAAAACAAATTCATTATTGATCCATGAGCTAACTGCTGATGCATCAGTATTATTGAATGTATAGATGCCGCTTTGGGTGTTGATGCTGATCTCCTCATTCTTCACCAGATATTTAACCATTTGAGGCTGTCCATGCACATTGGCCATTACCCCAACCTTGCCGCTTTGCACGGTTACCGCTACCTTATGTTCGGCCAAGTAGGCTTTGATATTAAATGAGGTGCCCAATACTACAGTGGTGATATCGCCGCTTTTTACTACAAAGGGTTTGGATTTATGAACCACGTCAAAAAAAGCTTCCCCATCAAGCACTACGTCGCGCTTTTCTCCACTGAAATTTTTAACGTATTTAAGTTTACTGCCGCCGCCAAGATACACTACCGAACTATCAGGGAGCATTATTTTGGAATGCTTACCATCGGCATTGCTGATCTCTTCATAAACTAAAGTCGATGATTGTTTAAAATAGCGGTATCCAAACCAGCCCGAAGTGCAAATAAGCAGGCAGGCCGCAGCATAAGCTATCCAGTTAAATTTAGGAGTGTGTTTTTTTGCAGGTATTTGAGGTTGGGTTATATGTGCGCTAACCTTTGCCCAACTGTTCTCAGTATGTTCGGGTTGTTTAAAGTAAGCTTTGGATGCTTCCAGGATCTGGATGGTTTCACTGAACTGGGCGAGGTTTTCGGGGCTTTCCTCAATCCATTCCTGTAACTGCGTTAAGCCATCATCACTGATGGTTTTCTCAAAATATTCAACTATTAATCGGTAGCTATTATCTTCCATTAAATCTGTCTCTGCAATAAAGACCGATTTTACGTAGCCGATACGTAGCTAAAATAGTTAAGTTTACATTAAGAAATCATTAACTCTCAGAAGTAAAATTGTGCTGCCCTTTTAACAGCTGACGAAGTTTTTTGATAGATTGATAAAGCGTGGTTTCAACCGTACGAACAGAAATACCCAACACTTTGGCTATCTCATTTT
This sequence comes from Mucilaginibacter sp., assembly GCF_036383575.1. Lineage (GTDB taxonomy): Bacteria > Bacteroidota > Bacteroidia > Sphingobacteriales > Sphingobacteriaceae > Mucilaginibacter. The sequence continues at coordinate 6,926 of NZ_DASVOB010000564.1, read as the reverse complement.
TATCAAGGTTATCTATCCGGCTCATGAGCAGCACCTGTCTTTGGCTGGCAGGCAGGGTATCAATCAGGCTTAAAATTTTATTGTACGATTCGCGGCCCGAAAGGATCTTGAAAGGGGTATCCCTGTCTTTTAATACATATCCTTTCAGGTCGATATCTTCAATGGAATGTACCGGATCCTTCTTTTTTTGGATATGATTTAAGGAAAGATTTTTGGCGGCGACAAACAGGTAACTCTTTACATTAAGAATGGCAGTATCGCGGTTATCCCACAATTTAATGAAAAGATTAGCAGTGATCTCTTCGGCAACGGTATAATCTTTAGTGTACACCGTGCACAGCTGGCATAAAGTTTTGTAATAACGATTAAAAAGTGTTTCAAGGGCAACGGGATCGCTTTGCTGCAAAAGCCCCATCAACGCTTCATCAGTAAGTGCAGGATACATGCCAAAGAGTTGTTTTGGCTCAAATGTAAGGCTGCTATGTTAGGCTAATGTTAAGAAAGCACAAAACAACAGAAATGGCTGTTAAGGGATACGTAGCAGTAACAATAAGTGTAGTGGGAATAAGCGTGGTGGGCTGTCAGTCTGAGCCTGTCGAAGACTCGCGCGCAGAGGCCTACCCACCATGCTTCGACAGGCTCAGCATGACACCCGTTTTAATATAAAAGCTTCATTGCGAGGCACGAAGCAATCCCAAACTATACAGGGCGGACCTGCTTACAGGGGATTGCTTCGTGCCTCGCAATGACGCTTTTGAATTACTACATTGACCTTTTACTGCAAAAAGAACACTTCTTTCAAGGGTATGCTCACAGGCGAATGATCGGCATTGGTATCCATAATATCTGCCATGTATAACCACCATTTTTTCATAATGGGGGTGTCGGGCAAATGATCAAGGGCTTCCTGGTCTTCAACCTCCATTACGCCAAAAAGCCAATTCGTATCCTCATCTAAAAAAATAGAATAATTGCTGATCCCAACATCCTTAAGCAAATTGCTTAATTCGGGCCAGATGACATCATGCCGGGCCTTGTATTCGGCTGTCTTGCCTTCATGAAGCTTCATCTTAAATGCTACTCTCGCCATTATGAAAATATTTATATAAAGTCTATCAATTAATTTCACCTATAGCAATCAAAACATTCGCTTTAGGCTTTGTGCATTCTGCTTTCAGCTTTTATTTATGGTTTAACTACGTCTAATATAGGTTTATCCAATCCTGATAACAGATCTTGTTCAGGCTTTAACAGTTCAAGCACCTCAACATCGTTATAACCTTTTTTTAACCACTCAACCGGCAGGTATAAGGTTTGCTGCGGACCAATCCCCCAGTACCTGCCCAGGTTATGTCCGTTTACCCATACCACACCTTTGCCCCAATTGCTCATATCAAGATAAGTATCGCCTACTTTATCCAGTTTAAAACCACCTTTCCTGATCACCGGCGACTGGCCATCTGGCTTTGCAGCGGAGAATTTAACAGCATTTAAATCATGAAACGGCAGCGAATACATCTTCCAGTGCTGTAATTCTGTCCCGTTTAAAAGTACCATCTCGGTGATCCCTTTTTTATTCTGCAAAAGATACTTGCCAAAATTGATACGGCCAAGGTTTTCTACCAAAATATCAAGCGTCACTTTACCGGCAGGCAATTTTAAGTACAAACTATCCTGGTTAAGCCTGCGGTCAAGGGTACCCACTTTTTTACCATTGATCATGATCACCGCGTAATCCCTCAAGTCTTTAAGCTTTAGCTGTCCGCTTTTACTTCCATTTAAAATGGTGCGGTATAACACAAAACCGTAATCCTGTTGCAGATCTTCAAAGGTGAGCGGGCTGATATTTTCCTTAGCCGCCGGCAAGGTATTTAATAAGCTTACCGATTGTGTTAGCTTAAAAGCAGGTATAGTAATAGCCGGTTTAGCTGCCGGCACATCAGGCAATTGCACGCCGGCAGGCAAATATTTTTGAATCACCTGTCTGAACTGAATAAACTTTGGCGTAGCATTCCCTGCCTCATCTAAAGGAGCATCATAATCATAGCTGCTCGTTTGCGGCTCATAAGGCGAGATATCTTTAAAATTAGCGCCGTTCATGAACGCACGTGTTGTGCCACCATGAAACATGTACATGTTGATAGAGATCCCGGCTGCCAGCACAGAATCAAGCCGGCCTGCATAACGTTCGGCCGGGATGGTGTGATGGGCAGTTCCCCACCAATCAAACCAGGCCGGGTACCATTCGGCTATATAATACGGGCCTTTGCCGTCATGATTTTCATTGATGATCTTTTTCACTTTTGCGGGATTGTCAAGACCATTAACAGCGGGGAGCAATCCGGGCAAATGACCGTTCACCAGGTCGGGTGCAGGGTCGCAGGTATACAGTAATCCGTCAAAACCGGCTTCTTTAAACAGTTTTTGATTAATTCCGAGATACTCTTTATCGCTTCCGTATGAGCCGTACTCATTCTCGATCTGTACCATCAGAATGTTTCCGCCATGATTTATCTGCAGCGGGGCTAATTGTTTGCCTACCTCTTTGATATAGCTTTCATACTCTTTAAGGTATTGCGCTTCTTTACTTCGCACCTCAAGGCCTTTTTCGTTCTGCAGCCAATAAGGATATCCCCCAAACTCCCACTCCGCACAAACGTACGGGCTTGGACGCAGGATCACCCACAGGCCCTCCTGCTGGGCTATGCGCACAAACTCGGCCACGTCATTATTACCGGTAAAATCAAACTTGCCTTTCTGCGGTTCGTGCAGGTTCCAGAACACATAAGTACCTATCGTATTCAGCCCCATAGCTTTAGCCATTTTCATGCGGGCACGCCAGGCTTCACGAGGTACCCGGGGATAATGCATTTCGCCCGAGATCATCTGGAAAGGCTTCCCGTCAAGCAGGAAAGCTTCATCGCCCAGTGCAAACGTATGTTTAGGCGTTTGGCAAAAGCCAGTGACACCCCAAGCCAGAAATAATGTTAGAAAAGATATAATAGTTTTTTTCATGGTCGTTCTATCGCTTCCGCGTTTTGCTATTGTAATAGTTTTGATGAATGTTATTTCTTAAACACATCCAGGTTCCAGTGATCCACCCAGTTTATTTCAATATCATCGCCTTTAAAATTGATGGGCAACCACAGATAACGGCCGTCAATGGCATCTTTTGGAATCCATTTATCAGCTATAAATATGAAAGCGTCTTTTTTACCTGCTACAGGCAGCACATGGGTACTTTGACCGCCATAAGTGATTTGACTATCTGGTCCCTGGCAAGGGTTACCGTGGTAGGTCCACAGGCCCCAGATTGATTTGGCACTGAACCAACGGGCAGCATTTGGCGCCCAACCGGTACACCCCGAGCCGATCATATAATAAATTCCGTTGCGTTTAAACAAAGCAGGGGCTTCGGTTTGGTGGCCTATATATATGCGGATGAATTTACCGGTGTGGCCTGTATAATCGGGCGTTAATTCGGCCAGATCAAGCGTATAGTTTTCTTCGGATGAAAAAACGTGGTAAGCTTTGCCATCGTCGTCAACAAAAACGGTCATGTCGCGGGCCATCTGGCCACCCGGCAGATCGCGGCAAAAAAACTTGTCAGTTTCATTGGTCGGATTAACGCAGTTTATCTTATCACCTTCAGGAGTTAGCGCAGGATAAAACGGCATCTGCCCCGCATTTGGGCGATAGCTTTTAATGAATTTATATGGACCGGTCACCTTATCGCTCACAGCAACTCCCGCACGGGCCGCGCTATAGCCTTTGCCTAATAGTTCAAGGTGAAACCACATTACATATTTCTTGGTCTTTTTGTTGTAAACAACCTTCGGCCGCTCCAGGATACAGCCTTTTGCTATATCGTTAGTGGTATCGGGCGAAACACTCAGGGAGATCCCCTCGTCCTTCCAGTTATATAAGTCTTTTGACGAATAGCAATGAACCCCAACCATTGCCCTGTTGCCCGCGTCACCGGCAATTTTGTGTTCACCAAACCAATAATAAACCCCATTGTTATAAAGAATGCCTCCCCCATGTGCGTTGATGTGTACCCCTTTATCATCGGGCCATATCGCCCCCGGACTAAAACTGGTTAACTTGGTTTGAGCGCGGCCAATGATACTGAGTAGCAAAAAGGCAAGCAATAAAAAGCGATAGTATTTCATATAAAGATGTTTGTATTATTTTCTGATATCGAGTGCGTGATCCGCCGGTGCGTCCTGGCCGCTCCAGATTTTAACAGCCGTCCATGGCTCGTCCGCATCTGCCCAAAACGGATCTGTTTCGGGCAAGCCCAATGGCACAAATGCTGTAGCGCAGAAGTAAAGGCTGCCTGTTGTAATGTAAAAATCGGCCAGGCCAGGCTGCTTGCCATATAAGCCCATATTAAGCCAGCCATCGGCAGTAAAAGTTTGCGGTGCATCAAGCGTTTTTTTGATCATGGCAGTAAGCGCGCATCTTACCTGCGCGGGTTTCAGGCTTGCAGGTAATTGTTTTTTGTAGGCAATATTAGCCAGGTGATGAAATACACCGCCACGGTAAACTATTGAACGGCCGATGGCTGGGTAACTTCCATCGGCATTGATCAGGCGCTCTAATACCTCGGCATAACGCTGCCCAACGGCAAGCTCCCGCTGTTCTTCACGTGCATAAGTTTTCTTTTTTGCGTTAACCTCTTCCAATATCGTGCTCAGATTGGGATGGATCACAATGCTGTTATAATAATCGAGATGAAAGCTCATCCCATCCGAATACATGCCATCGCCAACATACCAATGCTCGGTAAATTCGCGGATGCCAAATTCAACTCTTACCGGGTCATAGCCCAGATCATATTTGCAAAAGAATGCCTCTATCATCCCCGAAAACAAAATCCAGTTGGAGTAAACCGGAACAGTTGCGCGGGTAGTCTTCATCACTTCAACCACCTGTTTTTTGGTTACCTCATCAAGATGTTCCCATAGCCATGGGCTCCGTACCAAAGCAAAAGCAACAAACGAGGCATCAACCAAGGGCTGGCCACCGCTCCATTGCAGATAGTCTTTAGCTTGAGGATTAACCGCGTTTGCAATAGCCTTTAAAGACCAGGCCCTGTATTGCTCACGAAGTTTTACTTCGGCAGGATCACCGCCTTCCAATTGCAGCCATGGCGCTATGCCGCACAAGGTGCGGCCAAAAGCCTCCAGGTACCCCACTTTAGCACGACTTTCCTTATTATCAATTTTATCGGATAGCTCCATAGGCATCTTTTCTTTAAGCTGATCGGTTGCGAGGTTGCTGATCACCGGCCTTGCTACCTTATCCATGTAGCTTAGCCATAATTTCCTGTCAGATACCTGAACTATATTTTTTTTGCTTTGTGCCGATGCACAAAAAGGCGTACTTATTAATATGAAGTAAAATATAAGCTTTTTCATCCGGGCTATGTATCTTGTCTGTTGCGTTTTATCGGCTAATTTTATGATCAGGGCTTCGAGTCCAATACCTGTACTTTTGTGGGTGCGATGCTGGCTTTACCTTCTCCATCAACCTGCGTTACCTGTTGTACAAACAGGCTCAATATTTTTTTATCTTTCCATAGTTCGGTATCGTAAGTGGGTTCCCACCCCCCTACAGGTGTAGATGTTAAATCACTAACCTGCCAATTTCCATTTTGCAGATCACCGTTTACAGCTACGGAAACTTTATCACCACGCTCGGTATCCCTGAAGATAATTGCCGCTGATTGCCTGCCTCCTTTGTTCCAGGCAACGATTTGCGGGCGGGATATCGGGATCCGTTTTGTACCTGTTCCACCAAGACTGAAAGCTGTTTTCCTGAAACCAAGATCAGCCGAATGCCAGCTATCATCCGTTTTAAAAACGATATGGTATTGCGGTATTATTGTACTGCTATCGCGCCAATAGGTAGCAATAAAAGGATTGCCCTTGTCATCGGCAAACATGGATGTTTGATTGATGAGCTCGCTGTGCTGCGGTATTTTGCAGGCATACTCGGCATTGGCAGCGATGATAGGAAGGGTATATTTTTCGCCTGTTGACTTTTCCCAGGTCAGTCCACCATCACTTGAGCGGGCATAGCACATATCATGGTTGCTTGCCACATCCGGGCTTTCGCGCCATACCCACGAAATGTGGATAGTTCCTTTTTTATCAATACATATTTGCCAGTAGGCATTGCGTTTACCTTCACCATCAATAAGGTTTTGCTGTACATTAACCCACTTTTGTGAGGTAGTGCTATACCTGTTCATCACCAGGTTACCGTTGCCCGAACCTCCGTCACGGTAAACAAATAATAGGTCACCACCCGTCAAACGGTAAAACTCGGGGTAACTTACCTTGCTTTCGCTAATGCCTGTCATGTTTTGTTGTGCCGATAAAACCAGCCTCCCGGGCTTAGTGCTTTTAGCATAATTCAAAGCCTGATTATGGTGCCCCCAGGCAACGTGTAAGTAGCCGGCTCCATCAACCATAATACTGATATCCTTATGGGCATCAGCAGCATCGGCTTTATACTGCGTTGTAGCAACCTGCCAGTTAACCGATCCGCTTTTTCTTTTAGCCAATACCAATACCTGGTCGTTATTATAATAGGCCGCGTACTGTTCACCCTTAAAAGTAACCAATGAGTTTTTGCGGAACACAACCGTATTAACCGAGTTATTTGCCCATCCCAAACCTATGGTACTGGTAACAACCTTGCCTGTTTGCGCTATTGCAGGCACGGCACCGCAAAGCAGGATGTATAGTAAAAGTTGATATTTTAAACGATATAGCTTCATAAAAGTAAAAGTAAGGGCAATAAATACTGCCCTTACTTTTTATTTGTGTTTTAAATTAATAACCAGGGTTTTGCTCCAGTACCGCATCTTTATTCAACTGAATTTCTGATAGCGGGATGGGCAGCAGCAGATTTTT
>NZ_DASVOB010000563.1:0-8211 GCF_036383575.1 Mucilaginibacter sp. | reverse complement strand
GGGAACTGGATCCTTGAATCAATCTCGGCGTCCAACTCCAGCATGGTAGCACCAAATGATAATTCCACAACCGCTGTACCGCTTATTTCCGGCTTTTTGATGGATAAGGTATTATCATCGGTATAAACCAGCATCCCGTTTAGTTCGGCGCGACCAGTTATAAAATCCCAGTCGGTAGCTTCGTATTGTACCAGGTCGCTGCTGGTGATATTCATATCGGCAACATCGGCAGTTAAACCGCTGTAGGTACCCGCAACGGTGGTTATGGCATCGCTATCCTTAATATTTTCGCCGAAATATTTGCTATGGCGGGCAAGTGTCATGGCAATGGCCTTATCCCTGCATTCAATAACCAATTGCGAACCACTGTTGCGCAGCTTGATACTGTGTTTGATAACCACGCCTTTAAACAACGTATAGTTATCCGATTCGTAACCGCACAGGATCTCGATGTTTTTTCCCGGCACAAATAAGTCGCCGTTGCTGGCGTCAAACTTCTGGGCCGAGGTATCACCATCAATGATCACGAGTTTGGCAGCAGCTATCCGGTTTACGCCTTTATCAATCACCATTGCCTCCACCTGCATGGTACGCGGTATCTCGGTGCCCTCAACTTTTACAATCGGGGTAACAACGGTACCGGGCCGGGTGGTTTCTATGGTGCGGCTATCTGCCATGATCTGTTATTGGTTTAATGGTGGAAACTTGATCTTTGTACCTGTTTCGAGATACCTGAAATCGTTGAGGCTGTTTGCCTGGGCTACTTCGATGTAATACTTTGAATCACCGTAGATCTGGTAGCAGAGCAGCGGTAAAGTATCACCCTCTTTTATCACCCTTACTTTGGTCAGATCGGGCGATTGTGCGTTTTCCTTAGCTACCCGCTTTTTATCCTCAACCGACCCAATGAACGAGGCTTTTACAACAGCCCTGAGCGGGCGGCCCTGGCTATCAAACAGTTTATAGCTGATATCCATGGTTTCCAAAGCCCCGTCAAACTGAAGCGTACCCCAGTAGATGCTCACAAACCTTGGCCTGTGTTTATCCCCCTGGTACTCAATAATGAGCTTTTGCAGGTTGTCGATATCTTCATCAACCCCTAAATCGCCGGCTGTAGCACCGTTGATAACCCCCGTGCGATCAAACATCAGCTCAAAATCCATTTTCTGAGGTTCTATCTTGGAGAACTTGGGCAACTTGCCCGATGTTCCCTGTGCCTGTTTATCAGAATACTTGATCTCGATCTTCTGGCTGTAGCTTTCGGGAGTGACCTGCACAAACATGGAACCTTCCTCATTTTTACTCTGAGGATCGGACCAGGCCACGATCTTCATTTTGGTTACATTATCGGCCATCAGCGTTCGTTTTTATTTTTCAAAATCTCCAATATCTGCTCCACGCATTCGGCAATGATCTCATCCTTATCACCGCCTCCTCCGCCCTTACCGCCTCCGCCTCCTGAAGGCTTTGAATCCTGTTCGGCCGGGCTTTGGTTTACGCTCACGCGGATGTTCAATTCTCTGATCTCGATTGGCATAACATCAGGTTTGAAGGGTGTAATACTGGTATTGCAGCTCAAAACTTTCAATAGCGATACTGTTTTGCTCGGCATTCAGATCGCTCAGGCTCCATTTTTTGGGCCAGGCCTGCACAACGTTCCAGGTTAAAAGCGGGTCATGTTCTTCGTTAAGCAGGCTTACGGTAAGGTCTTTAGGTTCAATAATGAAATTTTTGAACACGTTATTGCACCAGTCCATCAGCAGTTTTGATTCGGTAATGAGCCCGCGTTTCAGCACCAGTGCCGGAAACTTGGCCCTCACCGGCAACGCGTGTTCAAAACGGTTTTCGCCGCCCTCCTTTTTGGATTCTGTTTCCATCTCCATGGATAGGCCCGATACGTTCTGGAACCGGCTGTCGATATCCTCATCGCCAATGCCCGTAAACACCACCTTAAAGTGAAAGCCTAAAGGCGGATAACCCGATTTAGCGTCGAAGGCCATGATTAGCCGTTTTTAATGGTTAAACCTTCGTGTGCAACCTCAAGCGTTTCAATTGCGGCCTCGTTAGCATCTGCCTTTAAATCTGCCGACTGGATCTTAACCGGGAAGGCATTTTTAACCGACCAGGTAACCACCGGCTGATGCTCTTCATTAAGCAGGTTGATGGTAAGGTCGCGGCGCTCTATCTGGTTTAGTTTTACGGTGTTCATCCAGTCATAAAACTCGTTATCATTAGCAAATGTGCCGCGTTTTAGGGTGATGTTGCCGTATTTGCGCATACCGGGCATTTTTACCTTGTTATATTCCTTGCTGCTGCCTTCGCGGTATTCAACCACTTCAGTCTCGATTTGTAAACCGGTTACTTCGGTAAAACCGATGCGTGTGCCACCCCAGTCAACCTGGAAATGGAATTTGGGTAGAGGATAATTTGCCATTTTATTTGTTTTAAATGAAATTCAATTGATTTATATCGAAGCTAAAAGCGGAATGCGTAAAGCTTAAAGCCAAGAGACTAATTTTCAATACTTATGAAATTAATTAATAGACCATATAATTAACTCTCCTGCATTTTATGTGAGAAGCGGAGGATGATGAACTCGGCAGGCCTTACTACAGCCATACCAATTTCAACAATCATACGGCCCTCCAAAATGTCAAGCGCGGTCATGGTTTCGTTAAGGCCAACGTGTACAAAAAACGCGTCTTCGGGTTTAGCGCCCTGTAGCGCACCGGCACGCCATTGCAGCGTTAAAAAGTTCTGGATCATTACCCTCACCTTTGTCCATGTGTTGGCATCATTGTTTTCGAACACAAAAGGATAAGTAGCCTTTTTAACCGATTCTTCAACCATGATAAAGAAACGCCTCACCGGGATATAGCGCCATTCGTTGTCATTGCCAGTTAAGGTTCGTGCGCCCCAAACCAAAGTGCCCCGGCCTGCAAAGGCCCTGATAGCATTGATTGATTTACCGGTAGCGGTAACGTTCATATCGTCCTGGTCACTATTGTCAATTTTCACAACAGGGCCAATCACGTTATTAAGGCTCACATTAGCAGGTGCCTTCCAAACGCCGCGGGTACCGTCAACGTTGGCATAAACCCCGGCAATTGCTCCCGATGGTGGGATGGTGCTCATTTTAAGCGTTACTGCTGAGTTTGCAGCCCCGAAAAATACATTGCCCGAAAACAGCGCCTGCTCGGCCAGGTTTTCATAAAACAGTGCACCGTTTATTAAAGCGCCCAAACCTGTCAGGATAGTGGCCACGGTATCGCTTAACGCCTGCACAATTGAGAGAGCCCCTGCTGAATCCTTAGTAAAATTATCAGCATTAGCTACTATTGCGGCGTAGGTTGAGTTAGTTATCCACGGCGTATTGTCCAATACCGAATAAACAGGTGCCGGATTACGGCCGGCAGTGGTGTTAGCACTTACCTTGGCATTTTTTTCATAGGCTATCAGTTTAGTAATAGCAGCTTCCAGTTTGGCATCTTTACTCAGCGCGTCAATATCATTGCCATATAATGCGCCAACAGCAGGTGCATCTTTAGCCTTTTTACCGGCTGTAACAATTGCCGCCAATAAATCAAGGTAAGCAGCTAACTGCACATCGGGGGTTACGTTTTTGGCGATATTATTTGCAAGGGTAGTTAACTTTGCATTTACGGCATCAGTACCGGTTTGCCTCAAGGCTGTTGCATCCGCAGCTGCGCTAAATACTGAACCTATTACTTTATCGGTATCTTTTATAGCATTTTGCAGATTTGTTACCAGCGTTTTTTCGGCAGGGCTTTTTGAAAAGCTATCGTAGTTGGCAATCTTAACGGCCGGCGAGGCATTATTCCAAAACTCCAACTGCCTGAAATCAACATTTACATCGTAGCTTGTTATGATCCAGGGGTAATAAGCAGCGCCATAGTTAAGGTTATTGATCCCTATAGAGCTGCGGAAATTATCAATAGGCTTATTGCTCACATCCTGCCTTTTATCTCCCTGCAATACATCAAGTATCGAAAACCTGTCCTGCATAGTTGCGCACAGTCCCAATGCTTTGGTTTGCAAACCGCTGAAGGCTACAAGATCAGGATTACCACCGCTTAATAGCTCAACCGCGTCGGGGAACAGGATCAGTGTAGGCTCATCTTCGGCCGATAGCGTATCTATACCGCCGGATATAGGCGACGCTGTTACCGCAGCCGAGAAATCTCCAACCGAAACGATATAACATGGCCCGCCACCATTATCAAAGTATTGCCTGAGCGATACATACAGGTGGAAACGTTTATCAGACACTACGTTCAGTATCATATTTGAGGCAGGGTCAACGGTAACTTTAACAGTTACCGGTACATAGCCGCCGCCAAATAAGCTTTCAAACTCCAACAATGATTTTATACGGGTTGGTACGTTTATCAGAGATTTACCTTCGGGAGTTAGCGCAAAGGCGGTAAAACCAATAAAGGCTGGTATAGCGGTTTCAACCTGGGCAACTGATGGCGGAAACAGTGCAATTTCCTGCACGTAAACTCCGGGTGTTTTATAAGCCATGACTAATTGATTTAAGATTGAACCATTTTATGACTGAAACGCAGGATAATGAACTCGGCCGGACGAACCACAGCCATGCCTACCTCAACAATGAGCCTGCCTTCCAGTATATCCAATGAGGTCATGGTTTCGCCCAGACCAACGTGTACAAAGAAAGCATCCTCCGGCTTGGCACCCTGTAAAGCACCTGCACGCCATTGCAGTATTAAAAAGTTGGCTATCATACCACGTACCTTGGCCCAGGTGTTACCATCGTTAGGCTCAAATACAAAAGGCTGCGTTGAATTTTTAACAGATTCTTCAACCATGTTAAAGAAACGCCTTACTGATATGTAACGCCATTCGTTATCATTACCGGCCAGCGTACGCGCGCCCCAAACCAATACACCTTTGCCCGAAAATGCCCTGATAGCATTTACCGATTTACCGGTGCTGGTAACGTTCATATCTTCCTGGTCTGAATCGTCAATTTTAACTGTTGGGGCCGATACCAGATTGAGGCTCACATTTGCAGGGGCTTTCCAAACGCCGCGGGTATTATCAACATAAGCGTATACGCCTGCTATTGCCGCTGCCGGAGGTAAAATAACCGAGAACAGGCCGGTTTGCTGTTTGATATAGTTATATAGATCACTGTTGATGTGATAGATAGAATTGGCCGTATTGACATCGTCGCGCAGAACGGCGGTGGCCGGAAAATCTGTCGCGGTAACGCCGGTGCCTGTAACAATCAATTGTTTGCTTTCGTTACTGAAATAATTAATGCTGGTTTGCAGCCATGGGTAGTATGCGGCACCGTAGCTAAGGTTATTAACCCCTATAGCGGTGCGAAACGCCGTTGCTATGTCGCCAAACGCCCTTACTCCTTTATCGGCAACTGCCACGTACGGGTCAATAAGCACTACCCTGTCCTGTAAAAATGCCGCCTGGGCTAACGCCGCGGTATATAAGCCATAATAATCGGCAGCAACGGTAAGGGTAGCTGCATCCGTAAACAATAGGATAGTTGGCTCGTCTTCTTTTTGAACCGCAGCAAGTGCATTGGTAAGCAAAGCTTTGTCAACAGCAACAGCTGCACCGGTTTGACCCGCCGAAACAATGTAGCAAGGACCGCCGCCGTTGGCAAAATAAAGCTGCAGGCAATAGTACATCCTGAATTTCAGGGCCGGATAAGGATCATCAACCGCGGCATCAAATGAAAACACCCCGGCCGTTTTTTTGATCTTGATACCGGTTGTAGTTCCGGCAGTGGTGAACAACGTGTTTTCGGCAAAACCAAAGATCTGCTCATATTCTTTAAGCGATTTGATCCTGACAGGCTTATTCTGCAGCGATGCCCCGTTATAGCTAATATTTTGTGTGTAGCCTATAAAGGCCGGGATAGCCGTTTCAACCTCGGCTACCGATGGAGGTAGGAGCGGAATCTCTTCCACATAAACACCCGGAGTTTTGTATGTTGTTGCCATATTACTGTTTTTTACTTCTTAAAAAAATATGTCTGAAAAAATCTGATTGGTTTCTGGTTTAATAAGCGACGCCGTTGCGTTTGGCAGATCGACAGTGGTGGGTTTATTGTTAACATCATTCACTTTTACCGATATAAAACCCTGCCTTGTAAGGGGCAACGCATTGTCACTTACCGACGCCGCACCAAAAGTTTTACCTATGTACCGCCAGTATGTTGCCCTGTTTTTGAACCGCAAACTGAATACCGGCGATTTCAGGGTAGTATCAGCCTGCAACAGGTTATATGTGGCCCCGCTTGTTTTAACACAGATATCAATAAAAGCCCAGGCCGACGCATCCATGCTATAGTAAAACGAAAAATCATCGGTATAACCTGTATCGGCCAGGTGTGCAGTATATAATCCCTCTGGTAAACCGCCCAGATCGGCCTTTATGATATTCAGGGGACCTGTTTCCATGCTGGTAACTAAGTTTATTACGTTTCCAGCCCGATCTTTTATAGTTAGCACCGGAGCTTTACCTGCCACTGTTGCCTGGTAGGTGAATATGCGCCCAAACTGGCGGATCAGGTCGGTGCTACCAGCGTAAGTCAATGGCTTTCCGCCAACAAGCGGGTCGGTGATCCAGTTGCCTGCTGGTGTAGCTCCGGCTGTTGGATCAAGATTATTTTTTTTCTGGGCGATAAATAACTTGGTTGGCGTTGCCTGGTTATCAACCAGCATATCGCCCGGATAATAATCAGTAGCAGCCTTGTATACATTAGGTGTAGCAGTTAAAAACGGTGCCACACGCGGCGAATACGAAGGATCATTAGTAAAAAAGTACACCATACCATCCGGCGCTTTTAAGGGCAGCGAACTGTAGTTGGCAAAAAGCCCGTCGTTTATCGTTAAACTAAAGCTAAACACGGTGCTATCTACCGGTACTATCTGCGGCTGCTCCTTGGTGCCATTTAAAGTAAATGGAATACCGGTGATAATGCCGGTTTCTGTTTGTTTATATACTATATGCAAACCTGCAAACGCGGCCCGGGTAGTCTTGGTAGGCGTTACACTCATGAAACTGCCTATATCGTAACGCTCCAGCATAGCCAGGCGCGCATCGGCACTCAGCGTGTCAAAAAGCGTTACACCGTCATCCAGGTGATAATGATGACGGATGTCAATCTCAAATAGCGTTTCGTAGTTCAGGTCAAGTACCATCGGGTTATCATTTATAGGTTAATCGCCCGCACTAATCATTAACTCAGTTTATCGGTCAGTTCTATCTTTTTAATGATGCCGCGTGTTTCGGTCAAATTGTCGCGCAATATTTCAATCAATCTTACGCGGTACAGTACATATGGAAATTGTTTGCCGCCCAGCGTGCTCCACAGGTAATTGGCCTGCTCAAATGTGGGCGAGTAGATATCAAGTATGAGACGAAAGTCGCCAAGGCCTACTTTCGTGGTTGGGCTGTTTTGTTTGGTAAAGGTGTTCTTCCCCTGAAAAAACTCAACTATGTATGAAAGGAAGATCAGTGATTTTTCATACGATGAATGAAGGCATGCCGAAAACAAAACATACAGGTTAAGGTACATGGGCGCATTACGATAGTTAATATCATCGCCATTGCGTACGTAATTGGGTATGTTTTTCATGGTAAACTCTTCGGAAATATTTACCAGTGTTACCAGAACATTTTCAAGCCCCTTGATCTCGTCATCGCTCAGGTGGGCCACATTTTTAAGCTGGGTAAAACTTGAACTGAGCCCGCTGTTGCCGTCGGTTGTTTTGAGGTAGTTGTTCAACTGCTCAGTTAAAAAACTTAAGGTCTGGTAAATCATGATAATTAGATGTTTATAGGTGGTTGCAGTTTGACTGCTGATGTTATTTCAAAGTTGGGCATCTGGCTTTAGTAACATGCAAGTGTATGCACGTTAATTACCACGTATTTATACGCAATCGACCCGCGTATAAATACGTGGTAATGAATGGGTTAAAAGAACAGAAAACCTTTAATTTTTAGTTAAAACGAGGTTTTCCCAGTTAATGATCCGGCATGGAGTAGCCCTGATTTGCGAAACGCTGATTTTTGGGCGGCGTGCGAATGCATCTATCATTTTATAAATTCTGCGATCCTCATCATCAGACAAATACCTCAAAATTAAGATACTACTATCCTAAAGGATACCGGTATCCTTTAGGATAGTAGTATCTT
>NZ_DASVOB010000562.1:0-26983 GCF_036383575.1 Mucilaginibacter sp. | reverse complement strand
ACTTTGGCCCCGGTTAAAGAGCTTACCTTCAGGTTTAGCGGCACTAATGCAAGGCATACTTATGTTGAATACAGCGAAGTGACCACCAATTACCCCACCGGCACCAACACGGTAACCAGCTATGATGGTAAGCGTATGAACAATGCGCCGGCATGGATTGCCAACTCCGAGCTTACTTACAAACCACAATACCTGCCCGGTTTCAGGATAGCGACAGAGTGGCAGCACATTAATCAATACTACACCAACCCTGCCAATACCAAAACTTACTCAGGTTATGATATTTACAACCTGCGCTTAGGTTATGATGTAAAAAGCAGTGTATTAAAAGGTGCGGGCATCTGGTTCAACGTGCTTAATTTAACCAACAAGCTGTATGCAACTACGGTAACCAGCAGCCAGTACGGCGATACTTATAACGCCGCGCCGCCGCGTACCTATACCCTGGGCATCAGTTACTCATTTTCAAAATATTGATCATGGCAGCAGCAGCAGTAAAAAGCAAATTTTATAAATGGCACCGGGTATTGGGCTTAATATCCCTCATCCCGGTGATATTCTGGACACTGAGCGGGCTTTCACACCCGTTCATGTCCAATTGGTTCAGGCCATCGATAGCGGAAGAGGTATTCAAGCCCCTACCTCAAAGCCAGATGAAGCCAGTACTTACCATTCAACAGGTACTGGATAAAAATAATGTCACCGCAATCCGGAATTTTGGCCTGGTTAATTTTAACCATAACACCTTTTACCAGGTACTGGGTAAGGATAGCGTGTATAATTACTATTCGGCCAATGATGGCGTATTGCTAAAAGATGGCGACAGGCTATATGCCACTTACCTGGCCCGGTATTTTACGCAGGATTCAACCTCCAACATTAAAAAAATCGACTACCAAACAACATTTGATGGGCAATACCAGACCATCAATCACCTTTTACCTGTTTGGAAGATCAGCTTTGACCGCCCGGATGGCATGGATATCTACATTGAAACCAGCCAGAGCCGCATGGGTACGTTTAACAACAATACCCGCAAGGCTTTCCTTTGGCTGTTTGAACAATTCCATACCTGGCAGTTTTTGGCTGATATTGGCGGTGATACTTTCCGTAATGTAATGTTACTTATTATCATGACGGCAATGCTCTTTGCTCTCATCAGCGGTTTAACTGTTTATGGTTTAATGTGGAAGAAGTTTAAATCCATAACTCAAAAACGCAAAGAAAATGGCAGCGAGGATAAACGTATAGCTCATCGTTATCACCGTCAGATAGGTCTTATTGTTTCTTTTGTGATGTTTACGTTTGTGATCAGTGGGGCATTTCACCTTGCGGTAAAACTGCACAATACCGAAACACTAAAACCTGATTATGGCCAGGTGATCAACAGGAAACAACTGGCGATATCAAACCTGCAGCTTTCCATTGCCGATAGCCTCATCAAAAGGATAGCAGTAGTAAGCTTTGACGGTAACAGCTATTACCAGGTAACCGATAACAAAAAGCAGATCTCCTACTTCAATACCTTAACAGGCAAGGAACAAATGAACGCTGATGAAGATTATGCCCGCTTTTTAAGCACTTACTATCATACCCATGTTGACCCTACTCAGTTTTATGGCAGGGTAAAAGTAAGTCAGGTAAAGCAGTTTGATAACGAGTACGGTTTTATCAATAAACGCCTCCCGGTTCAGCGGATAAGCTACCCCGATGGTGCCAATTGGTATATTGAAACCACCTCATCAAAACTGGCTACTAAAGTTGCAGGGATTGACAGGGCCGAAGGGCTTTCTTTTATATTTTTACACAAGTATTTTGGCATGACCTGGGCGGGTAAAAACATCCGCGATATAGTGAGCATGCTGGCCGCTTTAGGCGTGCTGGTAGTATCACTGTTCGGGTTGGCCTCATTCATTAAAAACAAATGATCAATGAAAAAAAGCTTTATCATTTTGGCCTTAGCCAGTCTTGCGCTCGGAGCTTGCAACAGTACCGTTAAAAGCAGCGGCAAAGCCGACAGTACCGCAACCGCAAAGAAAAAAGGTAAATACACCTGCACCATGCACCCCGACCTAACTTTCGACAAACCCGGCACCTGCCCTAAGTGCGGCATGGCTTTGGTTGAAAGAGATACTACGGAGGATAAGAAGTAACTATATGAAAAAGTGTCATTGCGAGGAGCAGCATAGGCCTATGCAATGGGGCGACGTGGCAATCTCGTAGCTATGCCTGTGCGATATGCAAAGCCGCTAAGCAAGCTACGAGATTGCCGCGCTGCGCTCGCAATGACATTTTTTTATACTTTCAACCACTGTTTTCACCCGTCCCGTTCAAACAAACGCAACAAATATCCCGTTATACCCCTTGTTACAAATAATTCATTAATTTTGGCGCTGATGAAAAAGGTGGAAGTATTAAAAATGATCGACTTGGTTGAAGAGATCAAGAAACTTGATGAACTTATACAGCAAAGTCGTAAGAAAAAAACTTCTGATTTCGTAATCAATCAGTATGAGGCAAAAAAGCTAAAACTCATTGGTTCCACCATCACCGAACTGGCCTCGGCCCCTATCCAGTCTGTTGAAAGCTACCAGCTTATTCAAAAGATATTGAATAAATATTACCCTAATGTTTCAGAAGAGGCCTTGCTTAACGATGATGACATCAGCAAAATAGCGACCGCTATTTAATTAAAGCTGTTTGTTAAAAAGGAGGGTAAATAGATGCTGTTTGTTCCAAAGATTCATCACCTTTCCAAAATGTAGTTCCGGGATGAAAATGTTTCCATGAATGCCAGTACTCCTGGTAGGCCTGTATTTTGGCAAGGTGCTGCCCTTTTTGCGAGCCGGTTAGGCATAAACCATCCCAATCCCAAACAGAAGCTGTTTCCTCGTCGGTTAGCATACCCTTATCGTCCAGTTTAAAATGGAGGGTTTTACCGCCTACTGATGTATTCCAGGCATGATAGCTCAGGCTGTCCTTTTCAATACCGATCAGCAATGAGCTTTTATTCACTTCGTCATTAAGCAGGCGTTTGGCGTACATATGTCGCCAGTCGTAAGCTTTGGCTTTTCCGTTGATGATAACACCTATCACCCAGCTTTTACGAAACAGGGAATCTTTATTTTTTATCGTGCTGTCGCGATCAATAGCCTGTACCCGGTCATAGTTCTTCAGATCGGCATAATCGGCAGTATATAACCTATCGGGTTGTAAGATCAATGTTTCGGGATGTTTTTGTAGCCAGGCAGCAAGGGTTAATTGCTCATACGGCAGTTCCGTTAGCTGTTGTCCTTTCAGCTTACCAACGGCGGCGTTCCCGGTTGCCTGGTACCACCAAGTTTTAGTGCTTTCGTCCTCAATTATAGCATTGTAATGCCTTGCGCCTACTAATCTGAAATTTTGCCTTACGCCGTTGATAACCGGACTATAAACTCTGCCTGTGCGGCACATAGTGCAATAAGTAACCAAAACCGGTTTATTACCCACATCGTCCTGCAATTTATGATGATAGCCTAAATATATCAATGGATAAGCCTTGGCCACACCATTATTCACAACACCAACCACCAGATAGTTTAAAGGAACCCTGTTTTTTAGTCCATTGGCAAAAACAGCGTTTGCAGTTTCTTTAAACATGGTTTCGGCTTTGTACATATAATCGGTTATGTAAAAGCTGCCTATACAAATTACAAAAACGACTGCCTTAACAGCCTTTTGTCTAAAAGTATTTTTATTGTAGAATTTGAACAGGTACCAGACAATGAACAGCAGCCCTATCAGCCGCAGGGGCAAGATCACCTTTTCCAGATAATAGCAAACGGTAATAGCATTCAGGTCCTGGCTGCCGGGAAATGGCATTAGCAGGTAAGCATGAATAAGACCGGGTACCACCAGTAAAATGATACCTATCCAGAATATTTTAGCACTGTTCCATCTCATGCTTTTCTGTAAATCTTCAGCATTGGGCTGTAATCTCAATAAGTTTATAATCGGTTTATAATTTCCTAATTTATAAAAAATTACAATTCCAAAAACTATCTCACCATAAAATAATTACTTAACCAGGTTTATCGCATACAATGATCCATCGGCACTGCCAAAATAAATTACCCCATCGGCAATCACCGGCGATGAAACTATGGACCCAAGCGTATATAATTTATCCATTACCTCAATGCCTGTTTGGTAAAGGCTGTTATCGGCCCCTTTCGCGGCGTGTTCAAAATTAAGGGTGTCTTGTTTTAAAACTGTAGCAGCATTTAAATTACGGCCGGCAGTTGTAAATACACCGGTTGGTTTGCCTGATGCCAGGTCAACAGCAAATAATTTACCCGTAAAATCGCCAAAAAAGGCAGTACTTCCTGATAATCCCGGCGACGAATACAGATACCCGTTACCTTTATAACTAAATTTAGGGTTACCGGTAAGCGCATCGGCAGCTACAAATAAATAAGTATCGGAAGTACCGAAATACACCGTGTTGTTTTGCACAGCCGCTGTAGTAAGGATCCATGAACTATTAGCATTGTATTTCCAGCCCAGGGTACCATTTTCGGCATTAAGTGCGTAAAAATAGCTATCCCTTGATCCAAAATAAACCATCCCGTTGCCGCAGGCCGGTGAAGCCTGGATACCCTCAAGCAAATGATAAACGGGCTGATTGGCTGTTTTAAATTTCCATACCAGCTTGCCATCATTAGCATTTAAAGCATACAGGTAAGTATCCCAGCTACCAAAATAAACCTTGCCATGGTATAATGCCGGACTGCTATGAATGATACCATTGGTTTTAAAAAGCCATTTCAGCTTTCCTGTACCGGCATCCAACGCGTAAAACTTACCATCGCTGCTACCAAAATATACAGTTGGATCATTTGCATCGTCATTAAACACAGGCGACGACAGAAAAAAATCATACAGGTCATCCATGTATTTATTAAGTGGTTTCATAGTCCACAGGCCTTTGGCGCCTACTTTTCTCTCCCCACCGGTTTTAAACTTCCAGTTTAGCTTTCCCGTTTTTGCGTTAAGCATGTAGTAATAACCATCATAGCTACCAAAACAAATGCTATTACCATGTAAAGTCGGCGAAGAGCTTACTGCACCGCCGGTAGTAAACTTCCACACCTGTTTACCGCTTTGTAAATCAACAGCGTAAAGGTTATGATCTTCGCTGCCTATATAAGCCATACCACCGGCAACTGCTGGTGATGAAAATATCTTCCCTTTTGTGGCAAATTTCCACTTTAAGCTGCCGAATGCATTATAGTTTTTTGCGGTATAAACACCGGTATGTTGTGCATTAGCAGCAAAAGATGTATTTGTTAAAGAATCGTTTTTTTGAGCGTAAGAGGTGATACTCCCCAGGAGGGCAATTATGGTAAGATATTTTCTCATTTAATTAAAGGATGATAATTCAGGTGTACAAGTATAGGCATACTTTATATGTGTTAGCATTTTCAACAACCCATAAACGTAATTCAAACTACTGTTTTTCTTTTCTCCCCTTGTTTAATCTTTTCTTAAGTCATAGAAATCGTCTTTAAAATGATCAGACCTGTGAATAAATGGGAGTAAGAATTTTCACACGAATTGATTTCAAATCGGTCACAATTAATCGAATTATACGAATTTTTTATTGATGTCGATTTGAGATTCGTGCCATTCGATTAATTCGGGAAAATTTGTGTAAAAATTTCTTATCTATCCTCCTAACACTTTTTAAAAGCGATTTCCCTGCCTCTTAAGGTCTTTCATCAAAATCAAAATGCTGCCTGTTAAAACTCAACCTGTTAAATTTTACTTTGCCCTTACTGGGATAGCTATCCGTATGCATTAAATTTGTTTAAACATTTAAAAAGAAAAGATGAAAGTAGAAATATGGTCGGATGTGATGTGTCCATTTTGTTATATAGGTAAGCGCAGGTTTGAGGAAGCATTGACCGGGCTTGAAGGCAAAGAACAAATTGAGATTGAATGGAAAAGCTTCCAGCTAAACCCCGATCTTAAAACCAATCCAGATATCAACATTAACCAATACCTGGCCGATATTAAAGGATGGACACTTGAACATGCCGAACAGTTGAATGACCATGTTACCCAAATGGCCGCACAAGCGGGATTGACCTATAATTTCAGCAAATCGGTTGTGGCCAATAGCTTTAATGCGCACAGGTTGGCTCATTTAGCAAAAAAACATGGACTGGGTGATGCTGCCGAAGAAGCTTTATTCAAAGCATACTTTACCGATGGCCGCAATATAGATGATACTCAAACCCTCATTGAACTGGGTACAGCGATAGGCTTAAATACTGAAGAAATTAAGCAAACACTTGAAAGCGACGCTTATGCCGAAGATGTAAAACACGATATTGCCGAAGCTCAACATTTAGGCGTACGTGGTGTTCCTTTTTTTGTAATGAACCGCAAATACGCCGTATCCGGCGCGCAGGAAGTGCCGGTGTTTAAAGATACACTGGCAAAAGCATTTGCCGGCTGGCAGCAGGAAAATCCTAAACCTGCATTTGATATTATTGAAGGCGAATCGTGCAGCCCGGACGGGGATTGTAAATAATTGGAAATTTTGTAAACTTTTATTAACATTATTTGTATCAAATAATTTCACATACACGTACAAAGGGCTAAAATACTTATATTTAAATCGTTAAAGCCATAAACTATCACGCCCTTTGTACATGAAAAAAATCTACTATAAAGTATTTATGCTGTTCTTAATAACAGCTTCGGTAAGCAGCTGCAAACTCGACCCACCTCTTGGTCCTGGCAAAGAAACAAAAGCAATTGACATAACCCCTACCACAAGTACCGGAACTGGGACGGGTACTGGAACAGGAACAGGAACAGGAACAGGAACAGGAACGGGAACGGGGACAGGCACTGGAACGGGTACAGGTACTGGAACGGGGACAGGTAGTGGTACCGGAACAGGCACTGGTACTGGAACAGGGACCGGGACGGGCACCAGTACAGCGGATGACGGCTCTGATTACCCGGCAGCTGCCCAGGGAACTATTTCATACCAGATTGATGGCGGTGCTAAAATTGTAAAAAGCGGGCCAATGCTTATATCAAACGAGCCGAATATTCTGTCTGATAAAGGCCAAACAATCATTTCTTATTTCACGGGTACCGGTAATGATGTATTTCAATTAGGAGCTAATACACTCACGGCCGGTACTTATGACATAACAACTATGAACGCAACTGTAGATGGCGCTTTCCTTAGCGGGAAAGTCAAATTTACCACCTTAAATCACTCGAGTAATATGAAAGGAAATGCGGTGGGCACATTTAAGGCACAATTTGAAAATTTCAGTTCAGGGATAACACATACTATTGTAGGCTCATTTAACATAAAAGGCTAACAGCCAGACCAGATAAAACAATGCAGAAGCGGTCGTTTTTAACCTTTTATGGGTTAGATGACCGCTTTTACATTTTAATCAACACTTAATTCACCTAAAAGTAAAAAACGATTTAGCTTGTTAAAAGTACAATTAATTGCCTTATATTTGTATCCATTCAGCCATAGTGTCAAATTGACACTATGATAACATTTCAACATGATTGATCTCCCTTCCAAACAAGATGCTACAAACAAATTAACGCTCCGCATTGCTGTGGGCGCTATGTTTTTTATGGCGGGATTAAGTTTTTCAAGCTGGGCATCGCGCATTGCTACCGTTCAGCAAACTTTAGGCTTGTCAGAAGCCGGTTTGGGTGCTGTACTATTCGCTTTGCCTGTTGGGCTCATGTGCTCCCTGCCCTTCTCCGGCTGGATCATTACCAAAATAGGCAGTAAAAAATTGGTTATCGCGGCCCTGCTGGTTTATGCCGCAGCGCTGGTAAGTTTGGGCCTTGCACAAAATACTTTTCAGCTTATCATATGCCTGCTTTGCTTCGGCTTTGCCAGCAACTCTGTAAACATTGCAGTAAATACACAGGCCGTAGCTACCGAACAGCTTTATCAAAGGCCCATTATGGCTTTTTTTCACGGCTTATGGAGCCTGGCTGGTTTTACCGGTGCTGGTATCGGCACTTTCATGATAGCCAGGGGAGTAATTCCTTTCCATCATTTTTCATTAATGCTGATCGTAATAGCCATTGGCGTGGCAGTAGCCGCCCGTTACCTTAAAGATGATAAAGTAACCGATACCGGCCCTGTATTTGTAATGCCCGATAAATCGCTGATCAAATTAGGCATCATTGCTTTTTGTTCCATGATATGCGAAGGTGCCATGTTTGATTGGAGCGTGATCTACTTCAAAAAAGTAGTGCTTGCCCCCGAAGCACTTATTGGCCTGGGCTTTACTACTTTTATGTTCACCATGGCAGGCGGGCGCTTTGTTGCCGACTGGTTTGCACACAAATTCGGCTTAAAACGTACATTGCAGGTTAGCGGCTCATTAACCGCCACCGGCTTAGCAATAGCAGTAGCTTTTCCTTATGTATATACAGCCATAATAGGCTTTTTACTGGTAGGTGCCGGTGTATCATCGGTAGTGCCGATGGTTTACAGCGCGGCGGGTAAATCAAAAACCATGTCGCCGGGAGTTGCATTAGCAGCAGTATCAACCATTGGCTTTATGGGCTTTTTAGTAGGGCCGCCGGTTATTGGTTTCATTGCCGGCATTGCTACGCTGAGGGCCTCATTTGTATTGATAGCTTGTATGGGCATTTCGGTAGTAGTGGTATCAACAAAGGCTAAAATTGATTCGGACGATACCAAAGAAGAACTAACCACCGACGCAGCAACTGTTGATTTTAGCCCTCCCGTTCCAAATCCGCAGCAGCAGGATTAAGCAGGTATTCAAACTGCTCGTAACCGTTGTGAAAAATAAATTTTAAACGTTCCTTCGGCAAATTAATATCCAAAGCCATCAGCGCCAGCGTTTCCGGCAAGTTATCCCTGATCAATTTGAGATCGGTAACATAGGGCATCTCCACAAAAATATCATCACCATGGGGTTTGATCTCCCAACCATGTACGTGAGCATTTTTCAATGTATTTATCCATTTTTGCTGATAGTTGTTCATAATATCCGGTTTCATTGATAAATGTTTTATAGTTCAGTTTTGTTTTAATCAGATGATAATCGTCATGTCATCTCCCAACCAATAAAACTTATTCGTTAATTTAGGGAACTATGAAACAAAGCTACCCTATTGATAAGATCACGCAACCGGTAAGCAAATTCATAAATCAGGAACATACCAGTGGTATAGTACTTTTTATCAGCGTCGTTATCGCTATCATATGGGTAAACTCGCCTTTGCAGCACAGCTACCATGAACTCTGGGACCTCAAATTATCCATTGGTTTTGACAAGTATGTTTTAGATCATCCCCTGCACCTTTGGATCAACGACGGCCTCATGGCGCTATTTTTCTTTGTGATCGGCCTTGAGTTAAAACGCGAGTTTATGGCCGGCGAATTATCGTCTATAAAGAAAGCCTCGCTTCCTATGTTTGCCGCCTTAGGCGGAATGCTGGTACCAGCTTTGATCTTTTTTGTCTTGAATGCAGGTAAACCCTCTGCTCATGGTTGGGGAATACCGATGGCTACAGATATTGCCTTTGCACTGGCTTTATTATCTATGGCAGGTAAACATATTCCGTCATCTGTAAAAGTTTTCCTGTCAGCATTAGCTGTAGCCGATGACCTTGGCGCGGTATTGGTCATTGCGCTATTTTATAGCAGCCACATAGCATTGATGCCGCTTACCGTTGGGGTTTGGTTATTGGTATTACTGCTCATCGGCAATAAAATGGGGATCAGGAGCACGGCATTTTACCTGGTCATAGGCTTTGCCGTTTGGATAGCCTTTTTACTTTCGGGCGTACATGCAACTATTGCCGGGGTACTCGTGGCTTTTACTATTCCAGCCCGTACCCGCATCAGCGAGACAGGTTATACCCGATCGGTAAAGCAATACCTTGCCGATTTTGAAAACGAGCAACCCAACAATAGCCCACTTGTAACACCGGAGCAACATCACATTATTGATAAAATAAAAAAACTAAGTCTCGACGCCGAAACACCACTGCAAAAAATTGAACATGCCCTGCATCCCTGGGTAGCTTTTATCATTATGCCGCTTTTTGCTTTGGCAAACGCCGGGATCGTGATAGGTCATGACTTTTTCACATCGCTGGTTAACCCTGTGAGTATAGGTGTAACGGTAGGCTTACTTGCCGGAAAGTTTACCGGTGTATTGCTCTTTACCTGGCTCATGGTAAAGTTTGGGGCCCAATTACCTGCCGGTTCAACCTGGAGACAGATGACCGGCGTTGCCTTGCTGGCAGGCGTAGGTTTCACCATGTCCCTTTTTATATCGGCATTAGCCTTTGATAGTGCAGATATGATTGACCAGGCCAAGTATGGGATTTTGTTAGCTTCTTTATTGGCGGGGATATCGGGTGTGGTTGTTTTGAGAGCCCCCCAGCCCCCTAAAGGGGGAGCTTTTGATTAGCGGATTTCCCAATTCGGTTTACCATAAACCCCTAACGGCGTTATACGGTTTTGGAAAATGGTTTGCGGGCTGCTATAAAACTTTATAAAATCATCGGCACTGGTTTGGCCGGGGTATGGCACGTAATAATGATGATCATTTCCGTTACGCCAGGCCATTACATATGATACGCGGTGTTTAGCGAGCGTTTGAAGTAATACCTTCGTCCACCAATCGGCCATGGGGATACCTTCGTAACCGGTTTCGGGCAGGCACGATATTTTATGATGTTTTGCGGCGATGGCATCAACAATGGCAAGGCGCTTATCCAACTTGGTTTGATAGCGCTCAACACTGCCGGTACAATAGTTATCAAAGCCGATAAAATCAGCGTAAGCATCACCGGGGTATCGTTCCAGAAACTCATCTTCCGATTCAAAATCAGCGGCCGAATATACAATAATCAGGTTATGCAGCTTCTTTTTATCCCGCAGGTAATCAATAGTAAAACGCCACAGCGCTTTAAACTCATCGGGGGTACTGGTGTTTTTGCACCACCAAAACCAGTTGCCGGTAAGTTCATGAAAAGGCCGAAACAATATAGGGATAGCCTCGCCCTCCTGCCCTTTCAAATCAGCCAAATAATTGGCAGCCTTGTCAAGGTAAGCAACGTATGCATCATGGAACGCGCCACCGGGGATGAGATCCTTTGCGGTGTGCTGAGTGGTATCCCAGGCAGTTTTGCCATTGGCCGGATTATCCATGTGCCAGCAAAAAGTGTTGATACCGCCGCGGGCATAAACATCCTTAACAAACTGCTTTTGCCTACTAAAAGGAATGCCGTTAATATCATGAATGCTGTCATGCTCAATTTTAGCCAGGTCCCAGCCATACAAAGCCGGATATGATCCGGTAACACTTTTTACATCTGACCGTCCGGGTTCATTACGCCAGCCAACGCCATAAGCCAGGTCATCATGGTGGCCAAATATCACGCCCACGTTCAGCAGGCGCTGCATGCTGTAAAAAAGCTGCCGGGTTTCGGCGGTCGCTTTTTTGTCGGCGGGCTCAAATAGCTGCGCCACAGCAGTTGAGCTATTGATCAGCAGGCATAAAATAGCAAACCCTTTAAAAACCTTCATCATGACAACAGCTCCCTTTATTTTCTATTTACTTAACCTCAGCATCACTACATCATGACTTGCAATAGCTTGCTTAAACTCTCTTTTAGTTGTGCCGATATCTTTTTTTGTCCAAACGTCATGCAGTTTGTAATTCACCTTGCTAAAGTCAACGTCCAAATTAACAGTTTCGTTTTTAAATGGATGATCCTTCCAGCTATAACTAATATTTTGAGGCGTGGCTGACCGGTTTAGAAAGCAAACAGCAAGTCCGCCATCAGCAAGTGTTTTCACCCAAACTTCCAACCCATTATCGCTCGAGATACGTGAGGCTGATAACCCCAGCTTATCCTGATCAATAGCTATAGCTTCTTTATTAGTTAAGATACCCTGTGTTTGTGCCGACATTTTTCGCAGATCATTTCCGGCAGCCAACGGGGCCGAAAGCATACACCACATAGAAAAATGCGCTCTATCTTCATTAAAGGTCATCCCGTTGCCAACTTCCAGCATATCAGGATCGTTCCAGTGATTAGGGCCGTTATATTGGGCTATGGCCGGCTGTTTATCTAAAATGGTCATTACGCTGAGGGCTGTCCAATTATTGATCCGTTTGTCCTTATCAAAATTAGCTGTGATATCGCCCGTAGTGCGGTACAGTTCGCCCACACCTTTGGCCCAAAGCCAAGGCTGGTGGTTCCCCCACTCGCACAGGCTAAAAACAATGGGCCTGCCCGTTGCTTTCAGCGCCGAACTCATAGTAATATACGCTTCGCGGGCATTCAGACTATCGGTATTGCACCAATCGTATTTCAAAAAATCAACGCCCCATGAGGCATATAAGCGGGCATCCTGATATTCATGACCGCGTGTTCCGGGATAGCCTGCGCAGGTTTTATTACCCGCACAATTGTAGATACCAAACTTAAGGCCTTTTGAATGCACATAATCGGCGAAGGCCTTCATCCCGTTCGGGAACTTTTTAGGATCGGCAACCAGGTCACCGTTCTGATCACGCTCCATAGTCATCCAGCCATCATCGAGCACAAAATACCGGTAACCCGCATCGCGCATACCTGATGATACATAAGCCTCAACCATGCCTTTCAGCAGCGGCTCATCAATATTGGTTTGAAAAGTATTCCAGGTATTCCAGCCCATTGGCGGGGTCGGCGCAAGGTTACCGGTTGTTGCTTCGACTTTTGCTACAACAACCGGGGCAGCACCATCATTAGTTTGAGCATTTGCAGCATAACCTGCCGATAAAACCATCAGCACCGCAAGCGAAACATTTCGTAATCTATTATTTTTCATGACGTGTTATTTTTTATCGGCCACTAAAAACACCACTCCCCTTGCCGGTACGCTTACTTTAATCCCTCCACTGGTGCCGGTTGAGCTTGCAGCTATGGTTTTATAATCCGACGGGCCGCCGTAGGCTATTGCCGGGCCATTGCCGTTCACGAATACTTTACTTGAAAACTCACCGTTATCGGCACCGCCCTTTAGGGTGTAGTAATAGTAATTGCTGCCGGTATAATAATTTTTAAAGTTGATGCTCACTACCTGGTCGGTTGTGCTTTTGTTAACTAATACTACACCTGCTTCGCCCGAATTAAACGATGAAGCATAACTCACAATATCCGAACTTCCGCTAACGGACGAGCTGATCATCCTATCACCAAAATATTTCTGAAAGTAATACAGGTAATAAAATGCAGGCCTTGGTGTAAAATCGGGTGCATCCGGTTGACCGATACTGAACAAACCATGATCGTCACCCGGATGCTTAGTATCCCAGCTATTTGCCAGATCCCACCTGCTGGCCTGTCCGTATTGATCTTTAATAATTTCGCCCAAAACCATCACAGCATGCACCCCGGCAATGTTTGAGATCTGCTGTTTTGAACCCGATGAAAAAATATTCCATTCGGTAAGTGCGATGGGCTTTGGCGACACACCAGCCGTTTGTATAGCTCCCTTAACATAATCCATCATTGTTTTTGACGATGCCGGAGCTGTTTCGAGGATAGTAAGCGCGGTTGAATTTTCATTATAATTAGTATAGTAGTTATGCACAATAAAAAAGTCGGCCTTGTCACCTATCTGTGCTAATGCACCGGGATTCCAGTTGGCTACAATGGTGGGATTTGAGTTATCGGCACTTTCATGCAACACAGCGCCAATTTTTATGGTTGCCCCGATATCGGCAGCAGCTTTACGCATCGAATCGGCGAAAACCTTAAAATGCTTGCCATACAGATCACCGGTGATAATAGCAGGCTGACCGTCTTTATTCTTGCTTACGTCAATGCGGTAGCAAGCTTCCCAGTTGCCATAACATTCGTTGCCAACTTCCCAATACTTGGTTTTGCCTTTATCGTAACGTACCCATTGCGCGGCCAGGTGCGCGGCAGTAGCCACCGGATCATTGCTGGTGCCGTACCGGGCGTACGCATAATTTACAGTGATGATACCGGTAGTATTTGTTTTTTGCAGCAGGCTGTAATAATTGCTTAAACTTAAGGACCAGCTATCATTTACGTTACCGCTCCAGTAACCTGTTTGGGTATCAACCGAGCCATCCGGTTTCAAGGGATGATCAGGCACATCAGCAGGTTTACCGTACGCAGCTAAATCCCAGAAATACACATCAGATAAACTCCCTCCCGGCGCACGGATGATATTTGGCGACAGGTTAGTAATATTGGTCACTGTACCTGCATCGGTGTATTGCCCGGTAAAAGGGTTAATGTTATTACCAAACATGTATTTGGATACTTTTGATACTACCTGGCTAAAATCGGCCGTTACGGTAATGGATGTGCTGGCCGTTGGTTTAGCAGCATCAACAGTTGCCGGTTTGGTGAAAGTCTTCCCCTGCCAATCGTCAAGGAAAAAGCCCTGAGTTGCCGCCACTGAAGGATCCGTTGGTGCCGTGATAGCGCCAGTTGCACCACCATTACCAGGATCAACAACAGGCGTTGGGTCGGGCGCGGGTTTGCTGCCCTTTTTACATGCCCCCGTGATCAGGAGGGCGAGCGGAAGAACCGCTATGAATGTTTTTAATAATTTCATTTCAATATTTTTATCCGATTAATAATTTCAATACATGCACGGCTGTTGTGGTAGGGGCATTTCCATAGCCCTGCTTTATCTTCGCCAGGCATTATGCTGCCATCGTCCCTGACACCCCAAAACCATTCACCATTTTGTTTGTCCAGTATTTTATCTTTTACAAAAGCCCAGTTATCAAGAGTCAGTTGAAGATATTTATCATTGCCGTTTACCTGCCAGGCGTTGTAAAAACCAACTATTGCCTCGGCCTGCACCCACCAGTGTTTTTCTTTAATGAGATGATTGCCAGCTGGTTCATATTCATACCACAGACCGCCATCTGTATCTAAACCTTGTATAGTTGCTTCTGCTATCGCGATGCAAATGGCTTTGACCTTTGCGATCATCTCCTGATTGCCAATAGTTTCGGCAGCTTCCAGCAAGAGCCAGGTAGCCTCAATATCGTGCCCGTATGATACAGTGTCCGACCTGCGGTTCCAGTCTTCATCAAAAAACAGTACGAGGTGACCTGCCTCGGCATCAATAAAATGATCAAAGAAGTTATTGATCAGGACCTCTATCTGCTGTTTAAGCTCACCATCAGGCCAGATGCGGTACAGGTTGGTATAAGCTTCCAGTACATGCAGGTGGGTATTCATGGTCTTTTTTTCGTTGGCATCCTTGGCGCTCAGCCTGAGGTCGCCGAGGGGTTGCCAGTCGCAGGTAAAGGCTTCGAAGTAACCTGTTTTATCCTGATCGTAACTTTTATCAACCAAAAGGCGATACAGGCCGATGGCTTCCTCTTTTACTGTTTCCAGTTTTGAGGCCATATAATATTCACTCAGCGCGTAAATGGTAAAGGCGTTGGCATATACCTGCTTTTTGGTGTCGAGCTTATCGCCCTTATAATTAACCGACCAATACACACCGCCAAACTCATCGTCAACAAAACAAACCTTGATATAATCATATGCCCGGGTTGCCGCGTGCAAATAAGCTTCATCAGGGTTTTGATTATAAGCAGCCGAAAAACTCCACAGGATCCGTGCATTTAACACCGAACCTTTTGCCGCATCAGGAGTAACCTGGTTCCCGTTATCTATCTTACCCCAAAAACCGCCGTTCACTTCATCAACTGTGTGGTTAAGCCAATAGTTGAGAATGTTTTTCAACTCGTCTGTTAGCTCGTTGCTGAGTGTAGCGAGCTGATCTTTTGAAATAGCGTTTAATGAGTGAAGCGTGTTATTTGTCATAGTTTACAGGCACACCACCTCCACATTTCCTTTCAGGATAAGTGGCACGCAGGTTTTATCCCGCTGCTATTGGTGTATGGTTTTAGATTGTTTAGTAAATAGTTAGGTATTGAGACAGTGTCACGTCGCGTGAAAAGAACACACCCCTCCCCCCCCCTCTCAAGAGGGGAATCGCACCGCCCCTGCTTTGAAAAGCTTATTTTATAACCACCTTTTAAATTCCCATCTTGAGAGGGGGCGCGTTAAGTAGCGTGGTTACAGGGGTGTGTTTCATCACGCGCCAAGTAACACACCTCCGCCCCTTTCAAAAGGGGAATCGCACCTACCCCTCTTTGAAAGATGAAGAATATATACTCAGAGGTTAAGTGTTCAGGCGCTGGCTTCCTGTAACTGACCTAAACCTTTATTTTTATCAATAATATTATACACTACCTGCACCGATGAAGCCGAACGCAAACCATCTTCCGGCGTGTTCATGGCATAATCTATCAGTTTATCAATTGTGGTGGTGGCTACATGCATCCGGGTATCTGAAGATGCGTAGTAAACATACACAGTACCATCCTCGTCGGCTATCCAGCCGTTGCAGAACACTACGTTTGATACATCGCCTATACGCTCCTCACCTACCGGGGCTAAAAAGTAGCCTGCAGGCTGATACAGCACTTTGGTAAGATCATTTGTATCCGTCATGAACATGTACAACACGTAGCGTAAACCTGCAGCTGTATTGCGCACACCATGCGCAAGGTGCAGCCAGCCTTTTTCTGTTTTAATTGGTGCCGGGCCCTGACCGTTCTTAGCTTCGTAAACAGTATGGTAGTTTTTATTGTGGATGATGGTCTCCTGATCAACCACAGCATTCTCCATAGTATCGCATAAGCCAAAACCTATGCCGCCGCCAGTACCTGCACTAATAAAACCATCTTGCGGACGCGTATACAAGGCATATTTACCATCAACAAATTCGGGGTGTAACACCACGTTACGCTGCTGGGGCGAATTGGTTTTCAGATCGGGCAGGCGCTCCCATTTCACCAGATCTTTTGTACGTGCAATACCACAGGCAGCTATCGCCATTGACTGATCATGCGACGGGGCTTCCGGATCGCGGCGTTCAGTGCAGAACAGACCGTAGATCCAGCCATCTTCATGCTGCGTCAGGCGCATATCATACACATTGGTGTCGGGCTCATGGGTTTGAGGCAATTCGATCGGGTAATCCCAGAATCTAAAACCATTGATACCATCAGCACTCTCGGCCACCGCAAAAAATGATTTACGATCGGCCCCTTCAACGCGTGCTACCATGAGGTATTTGCCATTAAATTTTATGGCACCGGCGTTAAAAACTGCATTGATACCAAAGCGCTCCATCAAGTGGGGATTGGTTTTGGCGTCAAGATCGTACCGCCACTCAAGCGGTGTATGAGCAGCTGTAAGCACAGGGTATTTAAACCGGCTAAAAATACCGTTGCCTGTTTCCTCAACCTCGTTTTCCCGGTTAATTAATTGCGCTTGTTCGGCCTGCAACTGAATGAGCCTTTGGTTAAATTCCTGCGTCATATATATCTTTTATCAATAATCTTTTAGTTTGTCCCACCAGGTTTTCTTCAGTATAGTAATCGTGACCACCAGTATGGCGATGGTAACTATCAGGGATGTTTTTTGTGCCAGTATCAGGTACATAGGCAGTATGGTAAGGCTGCATTGCGTAATGGTGCCGATAACCACATTGAACATGTTTAGCTTAAAGTTTTTGTTGGGCACAAATGACGGATCATTCTCCATCACAACAGCCTTAACAGGCCCCCAAAAACCCCATGGCCTCACCGTTGTATAAAACGACTTCAACACGGCTATGTCTGTTGGTGCTGTGGCATATGAACCTATAACCGATCCTGCCAGCGAGATAGCAAACAACACCGGGAACCAGTACAACAACTCAACCGAAGGGATAATAAGCGAGAAGATCATGGCTGATAAGATCCCCGAAAGCATCCCGTAAAAAAAGCCATTGGCATTAAAGCGCCACCAATGCCATTTAAGTACGTTACTGGCTATATAACCACCATAAAGCGCCGATACTATCCATTGCAGCACACTGTTCACATCTTTTACAAAAAAGCCCAGTATCACGCCTACCGCTACCACAAAAACACCTACCAGGTAATTGGCAGTAATGATTTTTTTGGTTGATGCCTTTGGGTTGATGTATTTAAGATAGATATCATTCACAATGTATGCCTGCGCCGCGTTCATAGTGCCGCTGAAGGTGCTCATGAAAGCCCCAAGCAAACCGGCCAGCAGTAAACCCACTAAGCCAACCGGCAAAAAGTTATTGATAACAGCCGGCAAGATGCGTTCAAAGTCGATAACACCTTTGGCGTCTTTCAAATCCATTTGGTGATAAAAAAGAACGCCGAGTATGGTTAAACTTATAATAAGCGCATAGCGGATAGGCAGCAAGATGATATTTACAAAGCCACTCATTTTGCTGGCCTCTTCGGGCGAGCGGGTGGAGAGGATCTTTTGCATATCATAATTAGGTGCCGGCCCGGCTACCGCCGAGAAGAAACCTTTAAAGGTCATCATCATAAAAAACAAACCGAACAGCGAGTAACCATCTGACTTGATCTTATTGTTTACCTCGTTGATGATCCCGGTCCAGCTGAGGCCGAGGTTTTTACCGAAGAAAGGACTATACCAGCCATAGGGTACATTCAGATGGTTTCCCTGCAATTTCCCGGCAGCAATAAAGCTGATCCATACGCAGGCCACCGTCATGATGCCATATTTGATCATATCGCCAAGCACAATACTGTGCATACCGCCTATGATAGAGTAAAACATGGCGAACAGCGTAAATATGATCCCGTACACATGCGGCACATACTGAGGCGCTACGCTGAAAGGTACATAAGCTTTAACCAGGTCCCAGGGGATGAATATTTCAATGAACTTGCCTAAGCCTATAAACCCGTAAGCCAGAAAACCGAAACAGCTTAACAGCGCGAAAGCGATAACCACTACATTTGAGCCTGTTACCCCCGAGCCGGTTTTGCCAAAACGGGTTGCCAGCCACTCAGCACCCGTAGCCGCATTTGACCGCCGAAGCCAGCGCGACAGGTACATCATTAAAAACACCTGGTTAAATACCGGCCAAAGCCATGGGATCCAGATGCTTTTCATGCCATAAACAAAGCACAGGCTTACCATCCACATGGTACCACTGATGTCGAACATATCGGAGGCATCGCTTAAACCCAGCTTATACCAGGGTAAAGATTTGCCGCCCAGCATATAGCTTTCCTTGTTTTCGCGGGCCTTTTTACGGTACCATAAACCAATAAAAATGGTGCTCAGCAGGTATAAAACTATAATGGCAACATCAAGTAAGTGTAACTTCATCTTGTCTGAATCAGAATTTATAGAATTTTTGAATTAACAGAATTAAAATATTCCAGTACATAAAAGCTGATAGGGATGTGCTTAAGCATTCTGAAAATTCTTAAATTTTGAAAATCCTGATCCTAATTGGCATTACCCAAAAATGAATTTATTATCTGCAATTTTATAATACTTTTTTAACCTTCTATTTAACTTTATATACAGGTTAATATATTTTTAACTGCCAGCACAGTTAAATAAATACACGGTTTCCGGTATAGGTTTCTCTAAATTCCTTGGGGATACACATCTTTTTACGCTTAAAGATCCTGTTGAAATTGGAGATATTATTAAACCCGCATTTGTAAGCAATTTCGGCCACGGTAGTAGTTGAATCGATAAGCATCCTGGAAGCATGCCCAAGCCTGATCTCATTTAAACTATCAATAAAGGTTTTACCTGTGCGCTTTTTGATAAACCTGCTAAATGAAGCTTCGGGCATATTGGCAATCTTAGCTACTTCGGCAAGGGTAATTTGCTTGTTATAGTTAACATTCATATGCTCAAATACTTTCTCAATGCGGCGACTGTTGTAATAAAACTTTTCGTTGGTAAAGCTCGGATCCGACAGCATTTTCATATTGCGAGAAATTGACAGATCATGCAGAATAGACAAGAGCTCCAGTACAGAATCAAAACCGCTCTTTTTATCCAACATCGTTATCCTATCCTTAAGCGCATAGATCGTTTCCGGCGAAAAGGAGATCCCTCTTTGCGAACGCTCCAGCATGCTTTTTACAAAACTCAACTGATTACGTTTCAGAAACTTTTCATCAAACAAATCCTTATGAAACTGAATGGTAACCTCGGTTATATCTTCGCTCTGGCATTGGTGCGTAAACCAGGCGTGGTATAAATTAGGACCAATCAGCGCCAGCTCCACTT
Source organism: Mucilaginibacter sp. (assembly GCF_036383575.1). Classification (GTDB taxonomy): domain Bacteria; phylum Bacteroidota; class Bacteroidia; order Sphingobacteriales; family Sphingobacteriaceae; genus Mucilaginibacter. Next base: position 6,742 of record NZ_DASVOB010000562.1, on the reverse strand, counting down.
CTTCAATTACCTCAATGTGACCTCCCACTACCCTTTTGGCCCCCTTTGCATTGATAATCAAATTGAGCTCATACTCGTCATGATAATGAAGCGGAAAGTCAAATTTCTTTTTTACCCTCGAAAAAATAGTAAAACAATCACTTGGCGTTAGCGGAGTTATCTCTCGCATTACATTACTTGTCATCATAAAATTCCACTAATAAAGTTTACTAATTGATGATACTAATTTAACACTTTTACATCAAATTTCCTTTTATTATTTTTCAAATATTCACTTTTCATATATTGAACACATTCAGAAACCAACAGGCTGTATCAAATTTGAGCTTTTATGCAGGGACGAACAATTACGCCCCTGCATTTAAGAATTATTAAATTAAAGCAGCTTTTGTGCAACCCAATAGCCTCGGCAAGGAAAACCGCCAGCGGCTGTATCTATTTTTTGATATCCACTATCCCAACATCATCTATATTGAAAACGCTGGCATTCCCGCTAAATTCCTGGAAGACCAAACCCTTTATAATAGTTGGTAAAGGATTTTTAGCGTCGACGAAATTTGCGATAGGAATTATATAATCAGTCCATTTACCTTCAACCAAAGGAATTTGAACAGAAATATTAAAATTACCGTTAAGTATAACATGTACGTTTCTGTCTTTGGTATCCTTGCCGCCATACAATGAAAACTTTACAGCGGCGTCTTTACTTACCGGTACATCGTTAGCACCAAAGCCAAAACCATCGTAACCGCCGCTATAACTTACTTTAATGGAAGCAGTACCTCTTTTCTTAAGCGTTTGGTCTACCGCCGGCGAATTGCTCCATCCGTAATCATACCACCCACTTTCAAGCTGATCTTCAAAAATAGGGGTACTAAAGCCGAATATTCCGTTAGCTACATGGGCAGCCGTTACACCGTCGCTTAATAAGCTTGTTCCTGATGATAACAAGGGCCCTGTGCCAATCCCGCCCCCTTTGGTTGCTTTAGTAGTTAGTACTATTGGGCCGGCAGTAACGCCCGACGGTACCTGCACCTTCAAAACGCCCACCTGGGTTGTAGTATTTATTACGTTAGAAATAACCTGCGCCGGTACTTTGCCTATTGTAACACCACTTAACCCGTTAAAAGTTGTTCCTGTTATGGTAAGTACATCACCCGCAACACCTGCCAGCTGATCAACACTGGTAATACCAGGTAAAGGCTGCTCTACCACAAAAGGAGTACTAACTTTTCCATGCGCCGTAACAACTGTAAGTATATTACTTGTAGTGTCATTACTGAAAGGCACAGTACTGGGCATTGAAAACTGCACGCTGGTATTTGAAGATAAAGCTATGTTGAAATATATAGAAACACCATTAACATAAATAGCTTTAGTAGAACTTAAATTGTTACCTATAATAGCGTATGAGGTACCAATTTTACCATCGGTTGTTGTTGAGTCAAAAGCAGTAATGGCTTGTGATGTTTGGCTGCTTTTAAAAACTGTACGTATCCTTGATATTGAAGGCGGGCCATCGCCGCCACTATCATTTTTCTTACATGAGCTGATGCTTAATACCATCACCAATGAAAGTATGCAGTAAAGATATATCGATTTAAAATTTTTCATGGCTGTATTTATTTAAATGTATAAGGTACTGGTGGTTCTAATAATTTAGGATCGGCTGTTGTTTCGTTTATTGGTATTGGCAATAAAAAGTCGGTACTTTTTGGTGTAATGCCGGTATGATAAATAGTTTTACGATCATCCGCGTAAGTACCTCTTTCCTGTTGACTTATAAACTGCGTGGCCAGCGGATGTTGATTATTTAATATCCCATTCCATCCATCTATACGGCAAAGGTCAAACCAGTAGTCGTTTTCTATAGCGAACTCATGCCTTCTTTCATTTAAAATATCATCCTGGATAATGGTAGGAGGCACAACATTGTTATATGTGGCGTCATAATTAGGGTTAGGAATTGTGTGGCGACGATTTATTATTGTTAACGGTGCTAAATTTGCCCTTTTCCTGATCGTATTGATATAACTCAACGCTTGAGCATCTGTTGAAGTAGTATTACTACCAACAATTGCTTCTGCAGCGATCAAATAAACCTCGGCATAACGCATTAAATAAGTGTTATTAGCTGCCGATTGTGCCGAACCGATACCACCGTTGTCGGCAGGCGTACCAACTACATATTTTTTTATGGCAGCACCAGTACCTTGCGAATTAATATTATCCGGTACAGTATATCCGCCCGTTGCGGCATTAATTTCAGGGTAGACATCCCCGGCCTTCATAATGGTAGCATGCAGGCGCGCATCCCCTCCTTCATATGACTTTTGCAAGTCGATAGTGGGGCCTAATACGCTGTAGCCATCACCGGTACCTGTTATAATACCACTGGCAGCCAAAGAGGCCTGTTGCGGGTTACCGTGTCCATAAGATGCACCACCAGCCCATTGTATCTGACAAATACTTTCTTCGTTGTTATTATTAGCTGTTTTAAACAGATCGTTGTAAGTTTTATTTGACAAATCAATACCGTACAATTTAAACTCACCGCTGCTGATCACTTTTTGAGCCTCTTTAAGCGCGTTGGGATAATCCTGCATGTACAAGTATAACTTAGCCAGCATAGCTGAAGCCGAACCACTGGATACATGGCCCTGACTGATAGACCCGTTCCTGACCATTGGAGTGCAGTTAGCTTCTGCAAACTTCATATCGTTAACCATAAAGGTGTATATATCCTGGATCCTATTACTGTTTACCTGGAAATTGGTTAAAAAATCGCTGGCATTCTCAATAATGGGTACCGCGCCCCACAGCCTAACGATATGGAAATAAGCCATGGCACGAAAAAAATGAGCTTCGCCCAAAGCATTGTTTAAAACAGCCGGGGTTACGCCGGAGCCGGCCCTTGAAGGCATTAAGTTAATAAGGGCATTAGACTGCGCCACAACGGTCCATAATGAACTCCAGGCTGCGTCATTTTGCGAATTTAGATTGGTAACCGAGCCGTTCAAATTCCCAAAGTCAGTTACATCCGACGAATAACTGCGACCATTACCGCCGGTCATCTCACATACCGCCCATCCGGGTTTAGCCACATAATTGAACCAGGGTGAATTGTAAAGGTTAAGTGTGCTTGCTGTTACCTGGGCATCGGTTTTATAAAAATTATCAATTGCTATCGCGTTTTCGGGCGGGCGGTTGAAAAAATCTTTCTTGCAACCAGTTACGGTCGTTAAGCTGATAACTGCCGCACTGATTATATATTTAATATTTGCTTTCATTTCAAATCTTTTTATGGTCAAATTAAAATTCCGCGTTTATTCCAAAAGTTATAACCCTTGGCGAAGGATACCTTCCCAGGTCTATATTGGTTAAAAACACGTTTTGGTTTTGCTGGCCAACTTCAGGATCCAAACCTTTATAGCCCGTTATCACAAACAGGTTTTGAGCGCTGCAATACACTTTCAAACGGTTAAGAGCTATATATTTGGCCCACCGCGACGGCAGGTTGTACCCTAAACGTACATTTTGAAACCTTAAAAATGATGCACTTTGCAAAAACCTGGTCGACATGTTCAGGTTTGGGTTAACCCCCCCCTTTGGAGCAGGAATATTAGAATTAGGGTTAGTAGGGCTCCAGAAATTTGAAGCTTCGGCAAGTTGATTGGTATATAAACCGTTCAATCCTTCTATCGTATAATTTAGGTAATTAAGTATTTTACCACCATATGAACCATACAGGAATATAGACAGATCAAAGTCTTTGTAAGTAAAATTATTGGTAAAGCCATAAGTGAACGTAGGATTAGGATTACCAATAGCGCTCATATCGTTAGCATCGATCTTACCGTCATGATTTGTATCAACATACTGGATATCGCCTAATGTTGTTGAGCCGGTGGTGCCCAATGTAGTGCTGATAGGCTGACCAAATTGTACCGGCGCATTTTGCAACTGATCGGCTGTTTTGAAAATACCTTTAACAGTATATCCATAAAACTCACCTATAGGGCCGCCTACTGCAGTACGTGTAACGGGGATCTGTAAAAACCCGGAAGTGATGCTTGCGTTAATTATGCTGTTATTGTATGTAGAAATAACTTTGTTAACGTAATGAGTGAAGGTTGCGGTTGTAGTCCAGTTAAAACTCTTTGAAACAATATTTCTTGAAGTAACACTGAACTCGATACCCTTATTGCTAACTTTTCCGCCATTTACATAAGGAGGACTGATACCGCCAAGATAATTAGGGCCGCCGGTTAAATACTCGGGCAAGGGTGCCTGGAAAAGGAAATTCTTTGATGTTTTATTATACCAATCAACAGCCACATCCACCCTGCCTAATAAGGTAAAATCCAAACCTATATCTGTTTGCTGGGATGTTTGCCAGGTTAGGTTAGGGTTATTGTAGTTTGATACATTAAAACCTGTACCTAATCCTGTTATAGTAGGGTTAAGGGCAGAACCGTACTGATAACCCGGTATATTCTGGTTACCTACTTCACCATAACCCACTCTCAACTTAACGTTATTAGCAATTTTTTTGATGCCGGCCATAAATGATTCATTTGAAACCGTCCATCCGATTGCCGCAGCCGGGAAATAAGCTATCTGGTGCCCTTGTGCAAAATTTGAAGACCTATCTGACCGGAATGAAGCAGTTAAGCTATACCTGTTATCGTAGTCGTAAATGGCACGGGCATAAAAAGATTGAAGTGTATTTGACGACTTATTTTCACCAATCGAAGGTATTTTAGCACCACCGAGATTAAGGGTGGGTAAGTCATTACTTAAAAATGTGTTGGTAGCGGCACTCATACTGTTATAAGTACCTTCATTTAATTCATAACCTGCGGTTGCAGTTACATTGTGTTTTTGAGCGAAAGTATGGTTGTAGGTAAGATATTCTTTCCAGTTCCACCCTAAAGCCTGATCTGAGTATTCGCTCAAACTTGCTATTGGGTTACCAAATATAAGAGAAGGGTTTGTAGGCGAGGTTACCGTGTAGGATGGGAAAAACAATACACTTTTTGAAAAATTATCATAACCGCCAACTTCAGACCGCAATGTCAGATCTTTAAAAAAATGTATATCAGCGTAAAAGTTTGCATTTATCTGACTGCGCACCAGGTTATTGGTATTTAAGGTTGCCAGAGCAACAGGGCTTATAAAAGTGCCGCTGCCATAAGATGCAGGGGGAACAGTAAAGCTGCCGTCTGGATTGCTGGCTGCCTGATCGGGAGCATTTAATAATGCCGAGTATACAATACCACCGTTATCACTCGCTCCTATATTTTGATCGGTACGGTTCAAGGTAATGTTTGAGCCAAGTTTAAACCAGTTTTTCACTTTCCCTTCAACATTGGTACGAAAAGAATAGCGTTTAAAATTTGACCCTATGATGGTACCATTCTGTTTAAGGAAACCGCCGGATATAAAGTAATTCACATTTTCATTTCCGCCATTCATGGAAAGGTTGTGGCTTTGCATCGGCGCGTTTCTGAAAACTGCCTTTTGCCAGTTGGTACCCGGACCAAGCAAACTCGGATCTGCAAACTCACCTCTGCGGCCCACGCCGGTAATATCCGCTATCGTATTTTGTATATTGGCATATTGACGGAGGTCCATCATTTTAAGAAAGTGTCCCTGTTGCTGAACTCCGTAATAACCATCATAATTTAAATGGGCAGAACCATTTTTACCTTTTTTGGTAGTAATGATAATTACACCATTTGAACCACGACTACCATATATTGCTGTCGCCGACGCGTCTTTCAAGATATCAATAGACTCAATATCATTAGGATTAAGATAACTTAAAGGGCTCACGCCATTTTCACCGTTATTTTGGTTCTGAGTGGTGTAGGCCGCACCATCAATAAAAACCCCATCAACTACATACAACGGTTCATTGGAACCGGAAAGCGATGTTATACCCCTTATGTGCACTGAAGCCGAACTACCCGGCGCGCCTGAGCCATTGGTAACTGTGATACCCGCGGCCTTGCCCTGCAGCAATTGATCAACACTTGTTTGCGGAATATTCTGAATATCCTTAGCGGTTACTGATGATATGGCACCGTTTACATCCTGGCGCTTTTGTACGCCGTAACCAATAACTACCACATCCGCTAATGCAGTAGATGAGCTGACCAATACGACGTCAATTACCGTTCTTTTACCAATAACAATGTCTTGCGACTTCATACCGATAAACGAAAAACTAATCTCCGTAGCTCCATTTGGGATGCTAATACTGTAATTACCATCCTTATTGGTCACAGCAGAAGCCTGACTGTTTTTTACTCTGACGGAAACTCCCGGCAAGGTTACGCCTTTGTCATCCGTTACTGTTCCTTTGACCACCGTTCCCTGGTTTTGCGCCATCCCCCGGATGCACATCAACAGAAAGGAGAACAGCAATGCTATTCGTAGAATTTTTCCCATAATTGATTGTTAGTTAATATTGATTTATTTAGATTTTAAGCTCTTAATTATACAGACTGGATAATACCGTTCCCTCCCTTGCCTGATGCCTGATCTCCCGGAATAATTTATCTATCCCCCGCGATGACATCTCCGTTTCATCAATTAATATTGACGGATTATCCTGTTAATAAATTGGTTTGTTACTTATTAGGTTTATATCAACCCCTGCCTCAGCAAATGATTGTGGTTAATATTGATTATAACGATGGTAAAATTATATGCAACAAACAGCCCGGTTGTGGAT
>NZ_DASVOB010000561.1:0-2365 GCF_036383575.1 Mucilaginibacter sp. | reverse complement strand
ATCACATGCGTCTCCCAGCGGAGAGGCCAATTTAAAAGCTTCTAATTCCGTCGGAAATTGCACACGGGAGACGCATGTGATGCGTCTCTACATTTAAAAACAATCAATTTTAAACAGCTTCTAAGATTCGTGTAATTCCATTAATTGTGGACGGTTTGAAAAGCATTCGTGTAGAAATTTTTCAGACGAGATTCAGTAAAACAGATCGAATTATTTCAAAGAGCAATTTTCCCGCAACTATCCGTAGCACGATGATGTTAATGTTAAATAATACTTATATTCGTTATTTATATGAACAACCGGGCCGATTTGACAGAACATGAGCTACTTACCTTACTGCAAGGTAAAAACATAGCCGCATTCGATCAGATTTTTGAGAAATTTTACCGGCCGTTATGCTTTTTCGCCTCGCGCATTATTCATGACCCGGTTGATGCGCAGGACCTGGTACAGGATGTTTTTGTTAGGTTTTGGCAAAAAGAAAACCTGCCGGTCACCACAGATGCTATCAGGTCCTACTTATATGTAAGCGTAAAAAACACCTGTTTCAATCACCTTGAAAAAAACAGTGTTAAAATTGCACACCGGCAATCCCTCGTAAATACCGACATTGAGGAAGCCACCATTTTAAATAACATTATACAGGCCGAAGTGTTGCGGCAGGTATTCGCAGCTGTTGATACTTTGCCCGAACAGTGCCGCAAAATTATCCGGATGTCATTTGAGGATGGCAAAAAAGCCAAAGAAATTGCCAGCGAGCTCGGCATTACTATAAGTACGGTAAACAACCAAAAAATGCGCGGACTTAGCTTGTTAAAAAATCGCCTGTCCGACGAGGGTTTTGCCCTGGGAATGCTCCTGATATTACCCGGCATTCTAAGCCATGTAAAGTAGGCATTAATAAAACATAAAATTTATTTCAATTTCCTTTAGATAAAATCCCACCCTTTCCTGTTCTATCATCAAATACCGGTTATAGACACATGGATAATTCAAAAATAGACAGCCGTTTAAGGATTTCTGATCTTATCAGTAATTATTTGAAAGGTAATTTAAGCGAGGCAGAGCATGCCGAGTTATTTTCATGGGTTGAAGCCAGCGAAGAAAACAGCGCTTTATTTGATACCATCCTTAACGAAAACCAACTCGAAACCAGCTATACCGAATACCGCTTATTTGATACCGAACATGCTTTGGCCAACGTTAAAGCCAGGCTGCAGCCTGCCGATGTTAAAACATTCAGACTACGTAACTGGTTGCTTGCAGCAGCGGCAGCGGTTATTTTATGCCTGGCCATTGGCATCCCTGCTTACTTACACCGTTCATCGCAACAAACCATAGCTGTAATAAAAAAGAATCACGAAATTATTCCGGGCGGCAACAAAGCTATCCTCACATTAGCCAATGGAAGTAAGGTAGTTTTAAACGGTGCCGCTAATGGCAATATAGCCAACCAGGGCAGCACGACAATTAAAAAACTAAGCAATGGAGTGGTTGCCTACAATAAAAACAGCTCATCAGGCACACAGTCTGTAGCCATTAATTACAACGTGATGAGCACGCCACGCGGCGGGCAATATCACCTGATACTGGCCGACGGTACCAATGTGTGGCTTAACGCTGCATCGTCCATCAAATTCCCTGTTGCATTTAATGGAAATGAGCGCAAAGTACAAATTACCGGCGAGGCATATTTTGAAGTAGCGCATGATAAAACCAAACCTTTCCGGGTTGAAAGCGACGGACAAACAGTTGAAGTTTTAGGTACGCATTTTAACGTAAATACCTATGCCGACGAAAACGATATTAAAACTACGTTGCTTGAAGGCAGTGTAAAGATAAAAGCGGGCAATAAAAGCTATCTGCTTAAACCCGGCGAACAATCACATCTGAAAAATGGAGATATAAGTATTACCCAGGCAGATATGGATGAGGCGTTGGCCTGGAAAAATGGCGTTTTCCATTTTAATGATGCCGGCATTGAATCGGTTATGAAGCAAATTAGCCGTTGGTATGATGTTGATGTAAAATATGAAGGAAAAATAAAAGAGCGCACTTTTTCGGGCGAAATATCTATGAACGTTAATGCTTCACAAATATTGGATGCCATGCGTTTCAAAAAAATCCATTATACAATAGAAGGGAAAACAATTACCGTAAAGCCCTAACAAATAGTAAATTATTAATTAAACCTAACTGAATGAATAAAAACATACAAAAAACGCCTTAGGCGCCCCCCGCAAACAAGGTTATTTTAAATAACCGCACCCCGACTGGCATCAGGGTACGGTAAATATTTGAGTTAACCCTTCCGGTAAACCGGAAAAACAAGCTTAGTGTCCCTAACCATGTATTAACCCAAACT
>NZ_DASVOB010000560.1:0-2354 GCF_036383575.1 Mucilaginibacter sp. | reverse complement strand
AACTGATCCATAAAAATGTATACCGTTTGCTGCGCCTGGTTAACCAATTAATCGAGTACCGTAAAATAGAATATGATAAACAACAGATCAATGTATCACCCAATAATATTGTTGAATTTGCAAGGGAAATCATCACCAGCTTTCAGGAAAATGCCCAGAAGCGTAATATCAGCCTGAGCCTGGTAAGCGATGAGCAACAGATAATTGTTTGGTATGATGTTAACCTGTTAGATAAGGTGTTTTTTAATATCATAGCTAATGCCCTGAAATTTACCAGCGACAATGGCCGCATCCAGGTAAGTTTCAAAATAAAAGATAATAACTCTGTTGATATTGCCATACAGGATAACGGGATTGGCATGGAACCACAGGAAACGGCCCATGTATTTGAGCAGTTTTACCAGGCCGAAAACAGTACTTCCGGAGGATCTGGATTAGGGCTTGCCTTGTCAAAAGAAATTGTGTCCCTGCATCATGGCCGTATCGAAGTAGTAAGTAAAAAGTGGCAGGGCACTACTTTTACCATTAGCTTGTTATTAGGTAATAATCATTTTGGCGAGGCTGTGCAGGAGCATGTGGGTACAATACAAACGGATATTGAAGAGCGGGCAAAAATTTATGTTACAGACCTGGCTGCACCTGTTGCAGTGGCCGATGAAGGACAAATATTCGGTGCTCCCAGGGAGCAGTCAATCCTGATCATTGAAGACAATAAAGATCTGTTGAGTTACCTGAGCGAAAAACTGGGCGCAACTTATGAGATATTTACGGCGGATAATGGCATAAGCGGATTAAACGAAACCTTTGAGCGGGTGCCGGACCTGATCATATCTGATGTGGTATTACCGGGGATGTCTGGCAAAACTTTAACAGTAAAACTGAAAACTGATGTCCGTACTTCGCACATTCCTGTAATTCTTTTAACGGCACAAGGCAGTGTTGAACAACAGATAGATGGGATTACCTGCATGGCCGATGCCTACATTGTTAAGCCGTTTAACTTTGATTATTTACTCGCTACCGTGAAGAATTTGATCAAAAGCCGGGCAACACTTAAAGAACATTTTACCAGTGATGTAAGTAAATCAACTGTGCCTGTCTCAAAAGCCCTCGACAAAAAATTCCTGAATGATTTTGCGGGTATTGTAGAACAGAATTTAGCGAATGAGAACTTTAGCGTTGATGAGATCTGTAAACTGATAGGTGTTTCAAGGATCCAGCTTTACCGAAAGGTTAAAGCATTGCTTGGCTGCAGCATCTCCGATTACATATTAAACCGCCGGCTAAAAAAAGCGAAATATTTGTTAATGAATGAAGGGTATCCGATATCCGAAATAACCTATATGGTGGGTTTCTCTACACCAAACTATTTCTCCACGGTTTTTAAAGCAAAATATGGCTGCACGCCAAGTGAATACAAACGCAAGCAACAGCATTCATAGGTTTTATTTTCTGATAATTAATAAAGGAATAAACGTTAGCTATTGTATAACAAAGTAACATAGCATGCACGGTGCTTAAAACTTTTTTTGCCAATCCCTGGTACTCCTGCATCGAAACGGCCTGTCGAGTTTTCAATGATTGAATAAGATGTATAAACCACACATTTAATAAGACCGGATATTCACTGACAGGGCAAAAAAGAAGGTAGCTTTTCATGAAAAATAACTTATTACCTGACCTCTTCACCTTAACCGCCATTTTTGAAGGAATGGAAGATGCGGTATTGAGCCATGATCTTGACTATATTATTTTAAACTGCAATCCGGCTGCTGAAAAGATGTTTGGCTGCCCGGCCCCGGTGTTGTTAGGGCAGAACATCCTTACCCTGATCCCTGAAAGCGTCCGTCAGGAGCAATTGGCTATTCTTGAACGTGTATGGTCAGGTGAAAGAATAAATCACTTATATACTGTCCGCAGCAGTAAGCTACAGATTGATTTTCCGGTATCACTTACTATTTCGCCAATAAGGGATGAACAGGGGGAGGTAATTGGAGCATCTCACATTATGCGTGATGTGACCCACGAACGAGAGACAGAAGAGAAACGGGGCATGCTGGCTGCAATTGTTGAAAATTCTGATGATGCCATTATTAGCAAAACCCTTAACGGGATCATCACTACCTGGAACGGTGGTGCCGAAAAGATTTTTGGTTACCAGGAAAGAGAGACTATCGGTAAACATATATCTATTCTTATTCCTCGCGACAGGCTGTCTGAAGAAGATGTTATCATTGAAAACATCAGGAACGGTAACAAAGTTGATCATTTCCAAACCGTTAGGCTGCACAAAAATGGAAGCGCCATTGATATATCCCTTACTGTTTCACCGGTAAAGGACCGGCATGGAACCA
>NZ_DASVOB010000559.1:0-10618 GCF_036383575.1 Mucilaginibacter sp. | reverse complement strand
CTCGATTCGGTGGTGATCCGTTGGGATAATGGTAAAAAGCAGGTGCTTACTAATGTTAAAACAAACCAAACACTCCAGGTTAAAATTGCCGATGCAAAGCTTGATTATAGTAACAAGGAGCCTTCGGTTGATAACATCGCTTTGTTCAAAGATGTAACTAAATCGGCAGGCATAACCTACAAGCATAATGATCAGGATTATATCGACTTTAACGTTCAAAAACTGCTTCCGCATAAACTATCGGAATATACACCGGCCGTAGCAGTTGGCGATGTGGATGGCAATGGGTTTGATGATATGGTGGTGGGCGGAACTACCAAATACCCGGCCCAGTTATTATTACAGCAAGCCAGCGGCAAGTTTATTCAGCGCGACCTGGTACCTCAACCCAAAAACATTGTCCCGGTTGGTAATCCTAATGATATGGCGCATATGTTATCGCCTGTAAGAGTTAAAGACGAAGGCATGTTGCTTTTTGATGCCGATGGCGATGGCGACCTTGATCTTTACGTTGCCAGCGGCGGCTATGAAAGTGAGCCCGGTTCATCAAATTACCAGGACAGGCTTTACGTTAACGATGGCAAAGGCAACTTTAAATTACAGCCTGATGCCCTGCCTAAAAACCTCACCAGCAAACTATGTGTAAAAGCGGCAGATATAAACCGCGATGGTAAAATGGACCTGTTTATTTCAGGTCGCGTTGATCCCTGGAATTATCCTAAACCCGTATCAAGCTTTATTTTGCGTAACGATAGCAAAAACGGCGTTATTAAATTTACCGACGTATCTGCATCTGTAGCTAAAGAATTGAATAACATAGGCCTGGTTTGTGATGCCACCTTTACCGATTTTAATAATGATGGCTGGCCCGACCTGATCCTCACAGGCGAGTGGATGCCGATCACTTTCCTTAAAAACGATCACGGTACATACAAAAATGTAACCCAAAGCACCGGGGTTGAAAATAAGCTTGGCTGGTGGAACACCATTGCAGCCGGCGACTTTGACCATGACGGCGATACGGATTACATTGTAGGTAATACCGGTCTTAACACTTTTTATAAAGCAAGTGACCAATACCCTATTTATATCACTGCAAAAGATTTTGACAATAATGGCAGTTATGACGCATTCCCTTCGGTTTTCCTGAAAGACCAAAAGGGGCAGTTGCAGGAGTTTCCGGCTTTTGGCCGCGATGATATTGTGAAGCAGATGATCAGTATGCGTGTCAGGTTCCAGAATTACCGCTCGTTTGCAACAGCCACCATGGACTCGGTGATAACACCAAAAATGCGTGAGGGGGCAATCCGCTTAAAAGTGAACTACCTGCAATCGGTTTATTTGCGTAATGACGGCGGCGGCAAATTTACAGCCATTCCATTGCCGGTTGAAGCGCAGATGTCTGAATTATGCGGTATCACTGTTGATGATTTTGATGGCGATGGTAACCTTGATGTTGCACTGAACGGCAATGACTATGGCACCGAAGTAGCAACCGGCCGTTACGATGCTTTCAATGGTTTATTGCTTAAAGGTGATGGCAAGGGCGGCTTTAAACCGCTTAGTATTATGCAAAGCGGTATTTATATTCCCGGCAATGGCAAGGCTTTGGTTAAACTGAAAGGTGCCAAAGGTAATTACCTGCTTGCAGCTACTCAAAACCGCGATGCCATGAAATTATTTGAGTTGAAAAGGCCTGTTAAAACTTATAACCTGCAGCCGCTTGATGCATTTGCAACTATAAAATATAAGAGTGGAAAAACCGCTAAACAGGAGTTTTATAATGGTAATTCTTTCTTGTCGCAATCGGGCAGATTCATTAATATTGATGATAACATGGCATCAATAACCGTAACCGACAGTTATGGCCATCAACGTAATGTACCAATTAACTAAACTATTATAAATGAGATGCTTTAAGATATTTATAGCCGCTGCGGGTTGTGCCCTTATTTTAGGCTGCGGGGGCAAACCTAAAAAGCTACCGCTAATGAAGGATGCCGATGTTATTCATAACAACGTTGATCAGCTTACACAGGTTATTATTTATGACGTATTCAGCCCTCCGGTTTCAAGTCGTATTTATGGATATACTACGCTGGCGGCATATGAGGCGCTTCGTTATGAAAATCCTGAATACAATTCAATTACTGCACAGTTACGCGGCTTTGGCAAACCGCCTCAACCGCAGGCCGGGGTAAAATATAATTACACGCTTGCAGCTACATCCGCGTTTTTTGCTGTGGCGCATAAGGTTACTTTTTCTATCGATTCGCTCAAAAAATACGAGGCTAAAGTTTATGCCATGTATAAGGATAATCTTGATGATTCTACCTATGCCCGTTCCATGGCATTTGGCGAAAAGATAGGTAAGTATGTCTTAAAAAGGGCTGCGGTTGATAATTATCCCCAAACCCGCGGCAAGCCGAGGTTTTTGGGTAATGATAATCCCGGTAACTGGCATCCAACTCCGCCCGATTATCTGGATGGTGTTGAGTTTTGCTGGGGTACTATGCACACCTTCGCGGTTGATACCTCAACCATGTTCCCGTTGCCTCCTCCGCCCGCCTTTAGCGAGGATAAAAACAGCGAGTACTTCAGACAAACACAGGAAGTTTATGATCTGAGTAAACACATCACTCCGCAGCAGGTAGAGATTGCCCGCTTTTGGGATGATAACCCATTTGTGATCCAGCATAATGGCCACATGATGTTTGCCAATAAAAAGATCACTCCGGGCGGCCACTGGATAGGTATAACCGCTATTGCCTGTAAGCAAACCCATGCCGACGCTGCAAAAACTGCCCAGGCTTACGCACTTACCTCAATAGCTTTGTTTGATGCCTTTATTTGCGGCTGGCAGGTTAAATATGAAACAAACTACATAAGGCCGGTAACCATCATCAATGATAAAATTGACCATGACTGGCTGCCCATGCTGCAAACGCCGCCATTCCCCGAATATCCGAGCGGGCATAGTGATATCAGCGGTGCATCGGCTGTAGTGCTTACGCATTTATTTGGCGATAACTTTGCCTACCAGGATACCAGTGACTTGCGCTATATAGGTATGCAGCGCCATTTCGACTCATTTTTGAAAGCTGCCGACGAAACCTCGATAAGCAGGTTTTATGGTGGGATCCACTTCCGCAACAGTGTTAACCAGGGTGCTGTGCAAGGTAAGCAGGTGGGTGAATATATCTGGAAAAAATTAAAACTTAAAAAATAAGGGCAATAGCTATTTTATGAATTTAAAAAAAAGCTTATTAACCATATCATACCTTTTTTCATTCTCTGCATTACTGGCTGGTTTAACGCTTATCAATAGCTGCAAGCGTAAACCGGCATATCAACCATACAAGTTTACCGGCGATGTTATAGTTGACGGTAAAAACCTGGTGCAACTAAAATGTGCCCGTTGTCATTCGTTAGTGCCTGTTGATGCGTTGCCAAAAGATGTCTGGCTTAACCATACGCTGGTTAATATGGCGCCGTTTCTACACATTTCAACCTATGGCGGTTCGTCATACTACAAGGATAATCCGCTTGATACTACAGGCGCTACTATTGCCGAATGGACAGCCATTTTGGACTATTACAAAAAAGCAGCACCGGATACCTTATTGCCTGTTAAAAAGCCATATCCATTAATAAATGACTGGGCTGGTTTTACGCTTAAAACGCCTTCGCCGGTAAGTTATAAAAGTTTTACTACCCTGATTGCCACCAATCCGGCTACACATAAATTGTATAGTGCCGATGCGGTTGACGAAAAGCTGAATATTTGGGATAGCAATTTAAAAATGGATTCGCTTGCGAAACTACCATCCGCAGCGGTTGGGGTTAGTTTTGGTAAGGATAGTGTGGGTAACAATGTAGGTTTTTTCTCCTGCATTGGACGTATGGCACCTGTTGATTTTCCTAACGGTAAAGTAGTAAAAGTTAATCTTGACGCCAAAGTGGTTAACGACGATCAAACTTACATAGCATCTGATCTGCCCCGCCCTGTAGGTACCATAACCGGCGATTTTAATAAAGATGGTTTACAGGATGTGGTAGTTTGCGGTCAGGGGAAGTTTAAAGGTGGGGTTTACCTGCTCAAACAAAATAAAGACCATACTTATGAGCAGCAAACCATTTACGATAAGCCGGGCGCTGCGCAGGCGTTGGCCGGTGATTTTAATAACGATGGCTGGCCGGATGTAATGCTCCTGACGGGTAGCGGCGATGAGGGCCTTTGGTTATTGTTAAATGATAAAAAGGGAGGCTTTACTACGCGTAACCTGCTTCATTTTCCACCGGTATACGGTTCAAGCAGCTTTCAGTTGGTTGATATGGACCATGACGGCAAGCTTGACCTGGTGTTAACCTGTGGCTATAATTACCGCGATTCAAGGATCCTGAAGCCTTACCATGGTTTGTACATTTTTACCAACACCGGCGACTGGAACTTTAAGCAACGCTGGTTTTACCCAATAAACGGGTGTACCAAAGCTATAGCTGCCGATTTTGATGGCGACGGCGATATTGATATCGCAACGATAGCCTTCTTCGCTGATATGAAAAATACTCCTGCCGAAGAGTTTGTTTACTTTGAGCAGGCTAAACCTTTCGATTTTAAACCTCATGCTTTACCGATCAGTAAGCTTGGCCACTGGATGTGCATGGAAATGACAGACCTGAATAATGATGGCAAGCCCGATCTGGTATTAGGTAACTACGCCGACGGGTTTATGTTCCAGGATGGTTTTAAACCTAACTGGGACCAGCACCTGCCATTGATAGTGCTTGAAAATCACACCAAAAAGTAAAGCTATGCCAATTTGTAAATGAGGAAAGCAGGAGGGGTGAAGGTAAAAAGACGTAGTATATTGTTGTTGGCAATAGTACTGATTGTTGTTATAGCAGCAGTCCTGAATAGCTGCGGCGATAACGAACCAAGCGATGAAGAGCTTTTGGCCGATGCAAAAAAAACGGCCTTCAAACATTGCGGAAGCTGCCATGAACCGCCCGATGCTTCTTTATTGGACAGCGCCACCTGGGATAAATACATTTTGCCGGCTATGGGTGCAAAACTGGGCATGCGCCCCTTTATGGATCAATATATAGCCGGTCCAAGAGCTACGCTTTCCCTTGCCGACTGGACAAAGATCGTTGTTTACTATCGGTACGCCTCGCCAAAAAAACTGAAGATCCCCAAGCCTGATGCTGTACTTGATTCAGCTATATTTTCGGTGAAACGACCTTCTAACGTTGATACAAGATCGGGCGAGGCCATGACCACTATGGTTAAGTTTAACCCTGTTGATCAGCACTTTTATACAGGAGATGCCGGTAATAAACTTTACCGTTGGAATAGTGACCTTACAGCTACCCTGATCAAAAAGTTTCATTCGCCCATAACCGATGCCGTGTTTTATCAATCGGCAACGGAACCTAACAGTGCTGTAATTACCTGTATTGGGATACTCCCGCCTAATGACGCGCTTAAAGGATCATTGACGCATATTAATCTCGATAAGAAATCAAAGGATACTGTTTTAATGGCCGATAGCCTGCCCCGTTCGGTTAAAAGCGCAGCCGCCGATTTTAACAAAGATGGCCTGATGGACTATGTAAGCTGTGGTTTTGGTCATGACCGGGGCGGCTTGTTCCTGCTACAACAGCAGGCTAACCATACTTTCAAAAGAAAGATCATCCGTGCAATTCCCGGCCCTGAAGTAATTTACACCGGCGATTTTAACGGCGACGGATGGCCTGATATTGCCTGCCTGTTTGCCCAGGCCGATGAAGGCATCTGGTTGTTTTTGAATGATAAAAGAGGAGGCTTTACAACCCAAAACATCATGCGCTTTCCGTCGGTTTATGGCTCAAGCAGTTTTCAGCTCATTGATTTTAATCATGATGGCAAGCTTGATATTGTATACACCTGCGGCGATAATAATGATTATTCGCCCATATTTAAGCCCTATCATGGGGTTTACATATTTACCAACCAGGGCAACTGGAAATTTAAACAAACTTATTTTTACCATATTAACGGCTGCTCTAAAGCCATAGCCGCCGACTTTGATAAAGATGGCGATCTTGACCTGGCCGTAATAGCTTTCTTCCCCGATTATAAATACCATCCCACCGAAGGTTTTACCTACCATGAACAGGTTAGCCCGGGCAAGTTTAAAGTTCATGAGGTACCGGTTAATGTATTAGGCCGGTGGATCTCGATGGACGCAGGTGATATTGACGGCGATGGCGATATAGATATTGTCTTGGGCAATTTTTCGGTAGGAGCACAGGGGCTCATGAATCAAAAGGACTATAAACCCAATTGGGATCTGTATGAACCGATCATTGTGCTGCAGAATAAAACTATCAAAAAGTAAAATTATTACACACGCTGTCTCCTAACCCCGGTGTTTGTGTCCTCACAAACACATGCTTTCTTGCGCTCGTTTGTAACGGGCGCTTAACCTGGGTTTACGTTTTTAACGCAATATTGCCGCCGAACTTTTTATGAGGGCCGGGAGATGTGATAGCAAACCAGTAAAATGTTTTACTAAAGCCTCAAAACGTATCATTTGTACAACAAATTGATAAATAAGTACAGCTGTATCTGGTTGTATGTTAAGTAGTTTTACCACAATATTTATTGATATACTAAATGAACAAAAGTATCCGCTCTGCTTTAAGTGTAATAGCTGCCTGCTTTTTGCCCGCCTTTGTATCGGCACAATCAGGAGTTGTAAAACAAGTTAAATTAAGCAATTTCGATCTGCAATCGTCGGCCTTAGTGAGTGCTTCCGGCTCCGAACTTTCCAGTACACAATACCATTCGCCGGTATACTGGTTTCCGGTAAAAGTACCTTCAACAGTGCTCACCGGACTGGTTGCTAACCATATTTATCCCGATCCGTACCAGGGCCTCAACAATATGCTGATCCCAGATGCATCCGATCAGTTTAACAAAGAATATAACCTGGAGCAATACAGTCATTTACCCAATGATCCTAATCCATGGAAAAAGCCGTACTGGTACCGCACTACTTTTAAAGTGCCTGCCAGCGACAAAGGGCGTCGTTTTCAATTAATATTTAAAGGTATCAACTACCGCGCAGCCGTATGGCTTAACGGTAAGCAAATTGCTGATAGCACCCAAATGGCCGGCATGTTTGCCGAACATAACCTGGATGTGAGCGATGCAGTTAAAGCTGGTGCCGAAAATGCCCTCGCCGTAAAAATTTACCCCCTTGATTACCCGGGCTATCCTGCAAAAGAACAATTGAAAGCCCTCGGTCCGTTTTATGAAAACGGTGGCCCTACGGGTGATATCGGTAAAAATGTAACCATGCTTTGCTCATCAGGATGGGACTGGATCCCGCCGGTGCGTGACCGAAATATGGGTATCTGGCAGCCGGTTTTCCTGCGTACTACAGGTGCGGTAACTATCGGCAGGCCAAAACTGGTTACTGATCTGCCAAACCTGCCTGATACAGGTGTCGCTAAGCTTTCATTAAATTTAACATTGACCAATAATACAACCGCAACGCGTGGCGGCAAGCTAAGCATTAGCATAAAGCCCGAAAACTTCGTGGGTGCACCTGTTCAGTTTAGCCAGCCGGTAGTAGTACCTGCCGGTGCCGAAAAAGCTGTTGAATTAAGTGCAGATAAGATCAGTGAGTTGATCGTGCATCAGCCAAAATTATGGTGGCCTAATGGTTACGGCAGGGCAAACCTGTATCGCATCCGTTTACAATATGCCGAGGGAACAACGGTAAGCGATGATACTACTTTTGTATTCGGGATCCGTAAAGTAGCATCAAAAGCCGAAACTACCGCCAATGGATTTGTGCGCCGTAAGTTTTATGTAAATGGTAAAGAAGTGCATTTGGTAGGTGGTGCCTGGGTGCCGGATATGATGGTGAACCGCGATTCGGCCCGTTATGATTATGAGATGCATTTGTGCCGCAATGCCAATGTAAACCTGGTGCGTATTTGGGGCGGTGGCGTTACTGAGCCGGATGCTTTCTGGAATGCAGCCGATAAATACGGACAAATGGTATGGTCAGACTTTTGGATCACCGGCGATACCCAGGGCGAATTTAAAGGCTCGCCTGATTGGCCGCTGGAGGGCAATGTGTTCATCAAAAACGTGGAAAGCACCATCTACCGTATCCGTAACCACCCAAGCCTATTGGTTTGGACAGGCGGTAATGAAGGCCATGCCCGTAAAGAATTATATGATGTAATGCGGAATGATATCATCACTTTAGATGGCACACGTCCGTTTATCCCAAGCTCGTCGGGTTTTGCCAAACTGCCTGCCGGTTGGAAAGGCTCGTGGCCCGATGAAATGCCATCAGGCGTTTACAGCGGCGGTCCGTACGAATGGAAAGACCCTAAAGATTATTACAAGCTGGCCAATGATGCCAAAGACTGGGTATTTAAAGACGAAACCGGATTACCCTCACAACCTCCATATACTACATTGCCAAAAATCATCCCTAACCTGGTTTGGGATACCAATTTGCCTTTCCCGCTCAATAATTCATGGGGTTATCATGACGCGGCCACCGGTGCAGGCAAATATGATAAGTACTATGAAGAAATGGCCAAAAGATATGGCAAACCAAGCAGCATCGTTAATTTTTCCGACAAGATGCAGCTCATGAACGCCGTCGGCTACCAGGGAATTTTTGAAGCCGATGGTCATAAACTGAACGAAACCGGTGGAGTAATGCTCTGGAAGCTGAATGCGGCCCTGCCAAGCGTAATATGGCAGATCTACGATTGGTACCTGGAACCCAATGCAGGATATTACACCATGCAAAACGCTTGTGAACCTATTCACATTCAATATAACTACGATAATTCATCAATAGCTATCATCAATCGTACACATCACGCAACCGGTAGCTTAACCGCAACAGCCGATATTTATGACATCAACAGTAAATTGATTAAATCTGCCAAAGTTGGCAATGTTGGCTTGGCACAAACCGGTGTTAAAGAAGTAATTCAACTTAAAGACGCGCTTGCTGCTGCCAAGGGTGTAAGTTTTGTAGTGTTGAATTTGATCAATACTGCAGGTAAAACGGTATCGCATAACGTGTACTGGTTATCAGCCACTGACGACTTTACAACGTTGAACGATATGAAACATGCACAGGTGCAGGCAAAAGTGCTCAAAGTGGAAAAAGGTACGAGCGAAAATAAATGGACCTTGCAGTTTGCCAACAACTCAAACCAACTGGCGTTCTTTGTTCGCCCGCAATTGATGAGAAATGGTGAAGAAGTTATGCCAAGCTATTGGACAGGAAATTATTTCAGTCTGGCCCCGCACGAAAGCATCACGGTATCGGTAAGTGCCCCGGTAGCTAAGCTGGGCACGGTAAAACCAACGGTGCTGCTTGAAGGCTGGAATTTGGATAAACAGGTAATAGCATTGCAATAAGCTTTTAATGCTTAACAATGAAGGCCGGGCATTTTGTCTGGCCTTTTTTATTCATCCCTGTTTGTCATGCTGAGGTACGAAGCATCTTCTTCGCCCTGTATAGCTGCCATGCTTGTTGAAGAAGATCCTTCGTGCCTCAGGATGACAGTTTTTTTTAATTATGTCATAGGTAGCGATAGCGAAACAACTTCTTCGCCCTGTATAGCCTATTCCCTGGCGCAAGTCCTGTGTGGTTGATTGTGAATGGAGTGACTTGTGCCTAACCATTTTTAAAGTTAAATTTTGTTTAAGAATGACCTGCAATACAGGTTCAGCTTTAAAAAACTGCTTATCTTGCCCTACACATTTTGCATATGGAAAATACAGATGTAATTATCATAGGTGGAGGGGCAGCAGGTTTAATGGCCGCCCGTACGCTTGCCAAAGCAGGTAAAAATGTTGTACTGCTTGAAGGGCGTAACCGGCTTGGAGGCCGTATTCATACGCTTGAGCATGGCACCTCTTTAGAGCCCGCGGAGCTGGGTGCGGAATTTATTCATGGCGATTTGCCGGTTACCCAAAGCCTGCTTCATGAAGCAGGTATTAAATACACCCCGGCATCGGCCTCGATGTGGAAGTATGAAGACGGTAAGTTTATAGCCGAAGGTCATGTTATTGAACATTGGGATGAATTTCTGGAAAGCATCATGCAACTGAAGCACGATATGAGCATTGAGGAGTTCATGCAGCAGGAATTTTCGGGTGAGCAGTATACTGGTCTCCGTGAATCTGTGCGGGGCTACGTGTCAGGATATGACAATGCCGATCCTAAAAAAGCCAGTGCTTTTTCCATCCGTAAAGAATGGCAGAATGAACATGAGGATGCACAATATCGTGTGGAAGGTGGTTATTGTATGCTGATCAGCTACCTGGCAAATGAATTTAAACAAGCAGGCGGACATATTTACCTTAATGCTGTTGCAAAAGATATTGATTGGGGGCAGCATCATGTTACGGTAAGCACGGATATCGGGATAACTTACCAGGCCCGGCAATTGTTGGTTGCTGTACCGCTTGGGATTTTACAGGCTGAAACAGGCTTAAAATGCACCCTGAGTTTTGATCCGCCTGTTGATTATTATATCAAAGCTTTAAAATCGCTTGGTTTTGGAGCTGTTATAAAAGTTT
>NZ_DASVOB010000558.1:0-25646 GCF_036383575.1 Mucilaginibacter sp. | reverse complement strand
AACTTTCATTCTGGCAACTGATCAAATCCAGCGAAAAGATTGAAATACCAATCATACAGCGGGACTACGCCCAGGGAAGGGCTGACAAAAATAAAATCAGGAATAAATTCCTGGACGCTCTGGGCCGCGCTCTGGTTACCGCTCCCGTCGAACTGGATTTTGTCTATGGGAGTAACAGCAAAGGAAACGCCTTCCAGCCACTTGATGGGCAACAACGTCTGACTACACTATTTCTTTTACATTGGTATATTGCATCCAAGGAAAACTCTTTAGACTCAACAGTAAGAAAAGAACTCACCAAATTTACCTACACGATCAGAACCAGCTCAAACGACTTTTGTAGAAAAATCGTAGCGGCAGATATCCCGATAGATCCCGCAACAAATACGATCAGCGGAATTATAAAAGATGCCGCCTGGTTCTATTCTTCATGGGAACACGATCCAACAATTAAGGCAATGTTGATTATGTTGGACGCAATCCACAAAAAATTCAAAGTTTTGCCAATCAAATGGGAGTATCTCACAGGAGAAGATGTCAGACCGATTACTTTCCATCATATACCACTCGCAGATTTCGGACTGTCCGATGACCTGTACATTAAAATGAATGCTCGTGGCAAACAACTTTCTTCTTTTGAAAATTTCAAGGCCGACATTATTAAACATATAGATAAAAATTCATGGGAAGACGGAAAACCGCCCATTGAAACGCTATCCCACAAGGCAGATACCGCATGGACGGATCTCTTCTGGGACAACGGAAAGGGAGAAAAGACATTTGATAATGCGTTTATCAATGTTATAAGCAACTCAGTGCTATGTTCATGGGCAAACCGGCCGGATAAAACAAAGGATCGCGACAAGAAAATTCAGAATTTGTTTAACAACCCCGGCGATGTTAGTCCTGAGGATTTTGATATTAATGCATATGAAAATTTATGCCGTGATTTAGATATTTATAGTGCGATCCTGGACGAACAGCCTAATTTTTCTTTTCCATTATGGACTCTTTTACCTAAGACAGAAAACGACCTGTTTTCAATTATTGCTTCCGGTAAAGCTACCTATCCTCAACGCGTATTATTTTATGCGCAAACAAGTTATCTTTCAAAAGTAAAGGACATTGATTCTATATTATTCGGCCACTGGATGAGGGTTGTCCGAAATATTATCTATAACTCTACCATCGACAGCGTACAATCTTTTACCGGGGCAATTAATCTCATAAACGACCTTAGTCCCGGCTCGAAAAATATTTATCCTTTCCTCTCAGGATCATCCATTCAATCGAATTTTGGTTCAGCGCAAGTCAAACACGAAACCGACAAGGCTTCGAGAATCAATCCGTCTAACATGGATGTTATTTTTGAAGCCGAGGACACCAATTTCTGCAGAGGTAAAATAGAATTCATCCTTTATTGCGTACAAAAAAAGAACGACGAGGGTTACGATTTCATGAAGATGGCGAACATCAACAAAGTTTTAAAAACCTACTTTAACGGCAATGAAGTGTCTAATGAATTTAGGCGGGCGATGCTTACAATTGGTAACATGGAATTTTATAAATTTTGGTGGTCATGGACATCCGCGATAAGACTGAATAAACATAGTCTGATCAAAGATATCGCTGATCTGCGAATCCTTGCAGCCAACACCGACTACCGGGACTATCTCAAAAAAATGATAATTAAGCTCATCAGCACAGCCCCTTCGACGATCATCGATGAGTTCCTGACGAAGAATGAGGGCAATGAAGATATTCCCAATTGGAAGATCCGGCTGATAGCAAAACCAAAACTACTTGATGATCATTGCAGATCGCATTGTATAGCTGTTCCTGATACTAACAAATATTGTTATCTGCTGCGCGTTGAACGGCCGAGGGATGCTGAAAGTTGCAAAAAGATAAGTTAAGATCTGGCTGCAGTAAATGTATGTAGAGACGGCGATAACCCGGTTTATAAAATCAAAAATGTTTAAAACCAAGTTTGACAGGCGGTGTTAAGATTAATATTTTGCGCTGATGCTACAACCTGTATCTCTTGAAAACGACCGTCTCTATATTCATCCTTTCCGTTCGGAAGATTTCAATCGATATGAAAAAATGGTGACTGATATTTATCAGATCCTGTCTGATGATGACACGCTCCATTTTATACCGGAGAAAAGACTCGGCTCTATGGCAGACGCGGATACATGGCTGAAATCAACTATTCTTAATTTTCATTGTGGTCATAATTTTGTCCATTTTATTACAGAAAAAGTTTCGGGTAAATTGCTTGGCATAATTGATATTATTTCACCTCAGATTGTTCGGGCTCATTACCGATTGGAACAATACCCCTATTTTATAGAATTTTACCTGTCGGGTAAAGCCCGGGGAAGAAAGATCATGACTACTCTCCTACCAGAGATTGTCGCAGAACTCCGTCAGCGTAATATTCGGGTTCTCGGGGCCGTTGTCAATAAAAAAAACCATGCCGCACAAAAAGTACTTCTGACCGCGGGTTTTATCTATCAATCTCCATTTGATCCGGTTCAGGACCTTTACCAGTTGTCTTTTAGCAGTACCGAAAAAAAGGTTAGTAAGGTCGGATAAATATTCACATGAACTATATAGCAGTCGGAACAACTGAAAGGTAAAAAAGGAAATTATTTCTTAGAAATTGATAGAAATAGCCTAGTCTGCTAATAATCGGTCTATTTTCAACGCCCTGAGTTGTTGAGTATATTTACTTATCTCTTCAGTTAAAAACGGCAAATTATCCTTAAAAGCATCGGGATCATTCTCAATATCTCGTTTTAATTTCTTCAACTTTTCAGATAGAGAAGATGCTGCTTCTATACATTCATCTATTTTATAGATTTCCATTTGTACAAGATACCAACTTTGTTCCAACTGCTATATGGTTACCAAAATAAATCTCTGTAGTACTGATAAACTGGTCAAAGATTTAATCATAGAAATTCCATTATTGCATTATGGACTCTTTTAATTTTAATGAACTTCCTGAAGTGGTGCGTCTGCTGTTTGAAAAAGTGGAACTGATTGAACACATGGTACTAAGTCTGCAGCCGAAAGAAGAAGATGCAAATGAATTACTTGATATAAAGGAGGCAGCTGAATTTCTTAAGGTTTCTGTTGCATCATTATATAACAAGGTCAGCCGGAAAGAAATACCTGTCAGCAAACCGGGAAAAAGGCTTTATTTCAATAAGACGGAATTAAAAGAGTGGGTTCAGCTCGGTAAAAAGAAAACCGCAGCGGAAATTAGATTTGTTGCTGAAAACCGCTTTCCAGGCAGGCAAAGAAGGGATAAGCTTAATTATTGAATCACGTTTATGCTTGGGCCGATGAATAAACTTATCTTTAGACATCAATTGCTATGTCAAAAACCAATCACACCAAGCCAGCCTCGTTTACATCAACAACACCAAGTGAAGAAAGATCTGCTGATATTCTACAATACTGTTTGGATCGAAATTTTATCAAGGGGAATATAAAAACAACAGATAAATATCCAAATTCCGACGGGTTACTGACTATTACCGATGCGCAAAATATGCCTTTGGGAATGATCGATATACAATTAAAAACCTTACAAACTGCCCACATCAAAAATCCCAGATACCAGTGTGAACGAAG
Source organism: Mucilaginibacter sp. (assembly GCF_036383575.1). Taxonomy (GTDB): domain Bacteria; phylum Bacteroidota; class Bacteroidia; order Sphingobacteriales; family Sphingobacteriaceae; genus Mucilaginibacter. The sequence goes on along the minus strand of NZ_DASVOB010000558.1, from coordinate 21,998 downwards.
CCAGTTTGCCTATGCCGAGCAGAATTTACTACCATTTATACTTATAGTTGCAGATCAAATCAACGAAGTTGCCTATTGGTTACACCTTGACGATAAAACTTGCCAAACCTATAAGGAAAAGGGAAAGGGCAAAACCGTGATGGTGCCGATCCCTTCCACTAATTTAATCTCAAAAAAAAATAAAAATTATATCAGCGAATGGACCCAAATAATTGGTGACAGAATAGATAGAATACAATTATACCCGCAGGTCCAGGAACAGCTTAAATCACTTCAGTTACAACTGGGGAAGCTGGGAAAATATTTTCAGCCAGCTTACAGCTTAGAAGGCCAGGACATTCGGGAAATTCATCAGTTTCTTGATCACTATAATTCAATGCTTGACAGAGAGTTTAAAGCTATCAAGGACATCCTCTTTTATGGCTGCTGGAAAATAAGTATCGGGATCATAGAATACAAAAAAGCCTCAAGCAGGTTTATCTTATTTCCGCAATCGTACTATACCAACGCTCCACTGATCAGAGAGTTAAAAAAAGATGACACCATAAAGCCAGAGGATTTGTTTGAAGACGGTATATCAGTGATCGTTTCGAGCAACCAAACTAACTCAATTAAGAACGAACCGAAGAAAACTGCATTAAATCTGCTACGGGGTGATATCAAAAAATTTATTGGTAAAACCAACCTGGCTGTTGACAATGCTTTCCTTGCGCATGAGTATCTCGCAAGTTTCATTAATACATTTCAGGCATATCTCGGTATCAGTAAAGAATGGGATGATTTAGAAATACAGCGGCTGCATGACCTTTTATTTATCATCATGCCCGTTGTTGCAGAGCAAACTACCAACTATGCAGCGGGTGTTCAATACGACATAACAAATATTGACCATTTTGCTGATATGCACGAAAAACCATACTTTCTCCAGCGGATCAGCAAGGCAGAAGAAAGCATCGAAAAAAAATGTGTTCCGAATGTATACGTTTCGCTTACATCTGTAAAATTTGATTTTAATCTCCTGATATATTTCATGGACAGATTAAAAATCTCAGGGATAAACCGCATTAAAAAGGTCTATCCGGGAAAATACTATATAGGCGGCTCGGGCATAATGGCCTTGAAGAACCTGGAAAAATCTATTCTTGAAGAGTCAGCAGAACTATTTTTCAAACACTTTAAAGATGCTTACGGAAAAATGGTTGATCAGCATTTTCCTCTTCTTAAAGACGATTTAGGCCTGTTCGCTGAAAACGACTTGCTGATATTCAGTCTTTTTAAGGCCGGGCAGCAAGGTCACAAACCGTGTTTACTGTTTCAGCGTTTGAAAGCCAGAGGTCTCGCAGATAAAAAACTTTTATTCTTTAAAAATGAATTTGACAGCCCGATATTACAAGCCGAAATCTACGAGCAAAAAAAACGAACTTTAACTTACGAAGGTGTAACCTATGATTTACAGGTCAATGGTACGACTCCTTTAGATTTCTTATTTACTAAAACGCCCACCTATACGCTGCTCAATGAAATTTTAAAAGAGCGTATTCAAAGTTATATCACTAAAGAATACACAAGAATATAATTCCGGTTAATATGTCAGCGTTTACCTACCAGCCTTGAGATTTTTGAGGTTCAGCTTGATTCTGCTCGCTGCCGCAATCTTCATTTTATCCTTGACTTTTGTATAGATCAGGGTCGTCTTAATACTCTTATGCCCCAGCAATTTGGATACGGTAAGCAATTCCGTACCGAGCTCCAGCTGTAAGGTAGCATAAGTATGCCTGAAGCTGTGAAAAGTGATATTTTTTTCAATCCCGGCATTCTTTAGCCAGTCCGTGAAGCATGGTTTCAAACTCGAATAATGAAGATTCGGAAATACGCGCCCCTGAGACTGTCCGCGCTTGCCAAGCACCCTGACAGCCTGATTTGAGATCGGGAGAATTTCTGCGCCCTCCGTTTTCTCCTGAGTGAACTGCAGATGATATTTGCCTCTGTCACCCCTGACTTCCGACCATATCAATGTCTTTACATCCGAAAACCGCAATCCGGTAAGGCCGGCGAATATAGCAGCCCTTTTGATCAGGTCGGATTTAGCTTCAGCATCAACTAACCGTTGAAATTCTTCGAGTTCCAGTTGCTCTCTATGAGTTTCTTTAAGTTTGATTGGATCGACCTGGCTATGCAAATCAACTGTGATCAACCCTTTTTTGTAGGCACGTTTGATGGCATTCCTAAATTTGGCGAAATAGTTAGCTGCGGTATTGCGTGAAATTGGATCCCCTCTCCTGCTGATCCCCGGGCCGCTCATCAAAAAGTTCTTATAATCCTCACAAAGAAATTCATCAAGATCGTTAAAGATCAGGTCATGCCCCGCAAAGGCCACGAAATACCTATACGACATTGCATTATTGTCACATTCGGAACCTGTCCTGGTACAGATAAACTGAAAAAAGAAGTCGATAAAGCTTGCACCCCGATCTCGGTTTGAAATAAACCCGAATTTTCGATTTTGAATATCGAGCAGCCGGTTTGCCCTTACGTTTTCAATCAGCTCACTTGTTTCAATATTATGTTTCCTTTCCCAGATATTTGATGGTTTATCAAAAAGAAAAACGTCTAAAAATTCAAATCGCTGAGGCTTTCCTGTTTTAGGATTACGTAAAGGAGGTGAAAAATCGAGGTATATAGAATGGCGTCCGTTTGTAATCGCCTTTTTCCGTATATGTACTTTCGGCATACTTATAATTCTGGATTAAAAATTTTGTTCAATTCTGATTTAGCGACATAGGTGAACTTCCCTTCCTGAAATTTGAAGAGTTTGTTTCGTTTAATGATATCAAAAAGCGCCTTTTCTGATATGTTGAAGATCTGCTGTGCCTCTCCCATATTGTAGCATTCAGACACCGGAGGCTGAATGATCTCTTTTATTTCGATAACGTGCGGCAGTTCGAAAAGCCTGTCTATATCTTTTCGGTAAACAAGGGTTTTTCTTTTCGAAAGGTTTACAGCATTCAACTTTCCGGTATTGATCATTTGATAGATCATCTTTTCCGATGCGCGCAACAGTTGTGCTGCGTTTTTGACATTGAGGAACTCAACAGCATTTACTTCAGTGCCCCGCTCATTCAAAACCTTTTTGACTACCTGATCCATCGGTGCCATTTTTATATTGCGCGCGCGCATCTTCCCGTTTTTGCTATTGCAAACCTTACTGCAAAACCGGGTAACCGTTGTTCTCGCAGAAAACACTTTTCCGCACTGCTCGCAAATTCTGTTTACTGTAAAATTAGAACTCATAATTAGGTAAGTTTTCAAAATCATGTCTGGCAAAATTTGGGCAAAGCAAGCCCATGCGATAATTTCACCTTTTTTCAGTTCACTATTAATCAGAAGTTTAATTAAATATGGCGAGATAACCGATGACTTTATTACTGATGAAATTTGCAACTATCATCGGTAATAATTCCCCCTCAAATAAGGGCATTTTAGGGTTGATAAGGCGCAATAAACGGAAATAGGCGGTTATAGGCGACTTAATTTCTCCTCAAATTTTCAATCTCAAAAAAATTCATTTTTGAGTAACATCTGAGTAACAAAAATACGAAAAACAAGGCCAATTATCCAAGAATTTAGACAAGAAGAAAACGCATAACTTATTAACAATGAATTACTTACTTGTCGTAACTTATCAAATTTTGTGGTTGTTTGATAGGCTTACTTGCCGATACAGAACTTACTAAATATATTCTCAAGCAAATCATCAGTAGTAACAACACCGGTTATCTCACCAAGGTAGTGAAGCCCCTGTTTGATATCCATCGACAAAAAATCTGAAGTGATACTCCCATCAATACCACCCAACACCCTTACAAGCGCTTCTTCAGTTTTTTGCAGGGCTTCGAGGTGCCGGATGTTGGTTACCAGCGTTTCATCGCCGCTGAGCTGGTCTTTTACCGCCGATGAATATATCTTATGTTTAAGTTCATCAATATGGCGTTTCTCTTTGGCTGATATAATGATCACCCTATCAGTATGAGGCAAGGCTGATAACTGTTCAGGATTAAGCAGATCAGCTTTATTAGCCACTATCAGCATCGTAACTCCCGGTTTTTGCAGACTTTCTATATCGCTATTCAATTCCTCTACGGTAATTTCAGCAGCGTCAAACACATAAACCAGCAATGCCGACTGGCTGATCTTCTCCATGGTGCGTTCTACGCCTATCTGTTCAATGGCATCGGTAGCTTCACGGATCCCAGCGGTATCTATCAGCCTGAAATTAATGCCCTGAATATTTAGTACTTCTTCTATCGTATCCCTTGTAGTACCGGGGATATGGCTTACTATCGCACGCTCTTCATTAAGCAGAGCGTTTAGTAAGGTAGACTTACCGGCATTGGGGCGGCCGGCTATTACTGTATTTACGCCGTTTTTAATAGCATTACCCAGCTCAAACGACTGGATCAATCTACCCACTATTTTGGTGATCTCATGTATCAGTTTTTTCAATTGATCGCGGTTGGCAAACTCTACATCCTCTTCGGCAAAATCAAGTTCCAGTTCAATGAGCGAGGCAAAGTTTACCAGTTGCTCGCGTAGGGCTTGTAATTGAGTGCTAAAGCCTCCGCGAAGCTGCTGCAGGGCCACCTGCTGAGATGCTTTGGAATTGGAAGCGATCAGGTCGGCAACGGCTTCGGCCTGGCTCAGGTCGAGCTGACCATTCAGAAATGCTCTTAGTGTAAATTCGCCGGGTTTGGCTGATCGTGCGCCTTTTTTGATGAACAGCTTGATAATACTTTCAATAATATAACCCGAAGCATGGCAGGAGATCTCCACCACGTTTTCGCGAGTATATGACCGCGGACCAACAAACAGCGATACCAACACCTCATCCAAAATCAAGTCGCCATCGGCAATACTTCCGGAATGGATGGTGTGCGACGCCTGTTTACTCAGGTCTTTACCCTTAAACACACTGTTGGCAATAGTTATAGCATCAGGCCCCGAAAGGCGGATCACTGCTATGGCACCCACCCCGTTCGGTGTAGCAAGGGCAACTATGGTATCGGTATTATCTGTCATTGAATCATTCATTGGATCATTGAGTCATTAGTATAACTAACTGTTTGTAAAATGAACTCATGGCAAAAGTAAAACAAAATAATATGAACCATGCCCCATCAACCCATGAACTACTTTTCAATGACTTAATGACTCGCAAGCAAATGGCCTAATGACTAAATGAAAAACCTTACCTTCGCAGGCAATTATGGTAACTTTTTTTGAAGCTTCGCTCGAAACTATTTCAGTACATCATGTTGGTAACCAGTCGCAGGAAGAGATGTATGCCCTTTCCGAACAACCACTGGAACTGAAGGATGAGATCATTCCGAACCTGCTTATGCAGTATTTTCTGAAACCATTTGAAAAGGCAAACGAAGTTTATCACCTCACGCATAGCAGCGGCGATCTGGGCTTAAATGAACTGCATCACTTTGCCACCCAGGTATTTGATGACAACACCAAATTCCATGAAGCATCAGAACAAATAGCACGACATCTGTATAAAGTTACCCTCCACCCCAATATTAAAGGCGGCGAACTTTATGTGGTGTACTTTACCAAGGTGCAAATTGAAGGTAACCCGTTGGATGCCATAGGCATCTTCAAATCAGAAAATAAGGAAACCTATTTAAAAGTATATCCTGACAAAGGCGGTTTCCAGGTTGATTATGAGCAGGACGCCATCAATATTAACAAACTGGACAAAGGTGTACTGATCTTTAACATCGAAAAAGAAAATGGCTACAAGGTAGTAGTAGTTGATAAAACCAACAACGGCCAGGAGGCTGCCATGTACTGGAAAGACCAGTTCCTGCAACTCAAGATCCGTAATGATAGTTTCAATCAAACCAATAATACGCTGGGCATCTACAAAAACTTTGTCACCGAAAAAATCGACGAAGAATTTGAGATGAGCAAAGCCGATAAGATCGACCTGCTAAACCGCTCCATGAAATACTTTAAGGAGAAGGAAACTTTCGACATGGAAGAGTTCTCGAACGAAGTGATCGGAAATGAGCAGGCCATCGAATCGTTCAAAAACTTTAAAAACCAATACGAGCAGGAGTTTGATAGCCCTATTGCCGATAATTTTGTGATATCAGAAAATGCGGTAAAAAAGCAGGCCCGTGTTTATAAAAGCGTATTAAAGCTTGATAAAAACTTCCACATTTACATTCACGGCGATAAAGAACTGATTGAGAAAGGTTTTGATGATGGCCGGGCGATGAATTATTATAAGGTTTATTTTAAGGAGGAGGCGTAATCGCAAAAAATAACAGACAGTGGATAAACCTTTGTTTTTCGTTGGAGTCATACCTGCATCACGAAAAATAAACTTGATCACATGTCTGCCTTAAAAAACTCAATTATATGCTTGTCAATTCTACTGTTCCTCTCTGGATGCAGTGTAAAACACTACACCATCGGGATGAGTGAAAGTGAGTTTAAAAATTCAGAAAAGTACAACCTGGAATTAGTTGAAGAAACATCACAACACGCCGTATACAGACGAGTAGCTGCGGCAGATGCACAAATGAAACCACTATCATACCATTACTATTATTTTAATAGCGGAACATTAGTACGCACAGAACTTGTTGAAACGCCTAAACCAGGCATAGTGTTATTGAGCAAATAAATTAAAACTGCACGCCCCAGCGTTCTTCAATTCCTAACCCAAACAAGGCAAAATCATACTTAACAGGATCATTAGGATCAAATTCACGGAGCCTTTCGGTTAGTTCAACTGCGGTTTGCCAGTCGGTTTGTTTACGGTTGATGAGATTGAGCTTACGCGACACCCTGTCAACATGCAGATCAAGCGGACAGATCAGATCCGCGGGTTTTATGCGATTCCAGATGCCGAAGTCAACGCCGTTATCGTCATGGCGCGCCATCCAGCGTAAAAACATGCTCAGGCGCTTACAGGTTGATTTTTGCGAAGGAGAGGATACGTGCTTTTTTGTGCGATGGGGAAAATCAGGTAAAGAAAAAAAGTATGAGCGAAAGTGATTAAGATATTCCTCAACCGCTTGCTCTTTTCGCTCCCCCTTCAGTGGGCCGGGGGACGTTACAAAAGCATCCTCCAACGATTCGAACTTTTCATAATGCTGCCTGAAGAAATCAATGAAATAAAGCGTATCTACATCATTGAAAGTGCGGTGCTTAAACTGGAGCAGCTTTTTAAGATCGGGTTCTTCATGGTTGATGATAAAATCATAAGGAGCGCCATCCATTAAGGTGATAAGCTCCTTGCACTTCTTGATAATGGTAACTCGTTGCCCCCAGGCCAACGTCGCCGCCCAGAAGCCCATAATCTCGATATCCTGCTTTTGGCTGAACATATGCGGGATGGTTACCGGATCGTTCTCAATAAACTCAGGGCGATTGTATTGGGCAACTTTAGCATCGAGGAAAGCTTTGAGATTTTCGGTCATGGTTATTTACAAAAACGTCATTGCGAGGTACGAAGCAATCCCAAACTATACAGAGCGGCTCTGCTTGTCGGGGATTGCTTCGTACCTCGCAATGACGCGTATTTTTTAATATAAAACTTAACTTAAAGCCTGTTTAATATCCTCCAGCAGATCCTCAATATCCTCAACACCTACACTCAAACGCAGCAGGTTATCAACTACACCGGCTTTTTCACGCTCAGCTTTCGGGATGGAACCGTGGGTCATGCTAACCGGGTGATTAATTAATGATTCTACACCGCCTAATGACTCTGCCAATGAAAATACTTTGAATGAGGATGCAATGCGGAAAGTCTCCTGCAGATCGGCACCTTTCAATACAATACTGATCATACCGCCAAAATCACGCATTTGTTTTTTAGCAATGCCATGATTAGGATGATCGGTAAAGCCCGGCCAGTAGATCTTTTCAACTTTAGGGTGATCTTTCAAAAACTCAGCAATCTGCCTGCCGTTTTCGCAATGAGCTTTCATACGCAGGTGCAGGGTTTTGATACCACGCAGCACCAGGAAGCTATCCATTGGCCCCGGTGTAGCACCGCAGGCGTTGTAAATAAACCAGAGCTTTTTATAAAGCTCTTCATCATTCAGCATCAGGGCCCCCATAACCACATCGCTATGGCCACCGATGTATTTGGTTACAGAGTGCATCACGATATCTGCCCCCAGATCAATCGGGTTTTGCAGGTATGGCGATGCAAAGGTGTTATCAACTACAAAAAGTAAATTCTTTTCTTTGGTGATCTTGCCTATGGCTTCCACATCCACAATGCGCATGGTTGGGTTGGTAGGTGTTTCTATCCAAACCAGTTTAGTTTTGTCATTCACATGGGCACGCACAAGCTCCGGATCAGACAGATCCAGAAAATGGAACTTAACGCCATAGTTAGCAAAGATCTTGGTAAATATCCGGTACGAACCACCATAAAGGTCGTTACCAGTAATTACCTCATCACCGGGTGCAAGCAGTTTCATCACCGCGTCGGTAGCGCCCATACCGCTCGAAAACGCCAGACCAAACTTAGCGTTTTCCAAGGCTGCCAAACAATCTTCAAGGGCCTTGCGGGTTGGATTGGTACCACGCGAGTACTCATAACCTTTATTATCCCCCGGCGATTTTTGCCAGTAGGTTGATGTCTGGTATATCGGCGTCATGATAGCGCCGGTTGTTGGATCGGGCTCCTGCCCTGCGTGTATTGCTTTAGTTGCGAATTTCATTTAGCCCCCCGGCCCCCTAAAGGGGGTGTTTGGAATGCGTTTCATACCCTACCATGAAACCTGTTTTACATCGTATATCCTTTAGGGACGGATATTAAAGTTAGCTCGCCATAGACAACCTCCCCCTTTAGGGGGCCGGGGGGGCAACTAATACGCCCTCGCAAATAGCACCCTTTGCGTCGACGGCTTTCCGGTCAGGATACACTTGCCTTCTTCCTGTTTGTTATCCAAAGGTATGCAACGGATTGTCGCCTTAGTTTCCTCTTTTATTTTTTGTTCAGTTTCGGATGTACCATCCCAATGGGCGCTGATAAAGCCTGGCTCTTCGTCAAGCATGCGTTTAAACTCATCCCAGGTATCAACCTCAGTAGTATTCTCAGCACGGAAATCAAACGCTTTTTTGTAGATGTTATTTTGGATCTCTTCAAGCAGGCTTTCTATTTTACCGGCAAGGCCTTCCTGGGTAGTGGTTTCCTTGGTTTTAGTATCACGACGGGCCAATTCAACTGTACCATTCTGCATATCGCGGCTACCTATAGCTACACGAAGTGGCACACCTTTCAGTTCGTACTCAGCAAATTTAGCTCCCGGGCGGTGGGTATCGCGATTATCAAATTTCACAGAGATACCTTTAGCCTTAAGTTCTTTTTTCAACGAATCAACGTACGCGCTGATATTATCCAGTTCTTCCTGGTGCTTGTAAATCGGCACCACAACAACCTGTATTGGCGCAAGTTTTGGTGGCAACACTAAACCTGCGTCATCGCTATGCGCCATGATCAGCGCTCCAATCAAACGGGTTGAAACGCCCCACGAAGTTGCCCAAACGTGTTCAATTTTATTTTCTTTGTTGGTGAATTTTACGTCGAAAGCCTTGGCAAAATTCTGTCCTAAAAAGTGCGATGTACCGGCTTGTAAAGCTTTACCGTCCTGCATCAATGCCTCAATACAATAGGTATCCAAAGCACCTGCAAAACGCTCATTAGCGGTTTTACGGCCTTTTACTACTGGTAGTGCCATCCAGTTTTCGGCAAAGTCGGCATATACGTTCAGCATTTGCTCTGTTTCGGCTATAGCCTCATCAGCTGTTGCGTGAGCGGTATGGCCTTCCTGCCATAAAAACTCACTGGTACGCAGAAACAAACGGGTACGCATTTCCCAGCGCATTACGTTTGCCCACTGATTAACCAGGATAGGCAGGTCGCGGTATGACTGGATCCAGCCCTTGTAGGTATTCCAGATAATGGTTTCAGACGTTGGGCGGATGATCAGCTCTTCTTCCAGCTTGGCTTCCTCATCCACAATAATATTTCCGTCGCCATCATTTTTGAGGCGGTAATGGGTCACAACGGCACATTCCTTGGCAAAACCGTCAACATGGCTGGCTTCTTTACTAAAGAACGACTTGGGTATTAAAAGCGGGAAATAGGCATTGCTGTGGCCGGTATCTTTAAACATCTCGTCAAGCACCGCCTGGATCTTTTCCCATATCGAATAGCCGTACGGTTTAATGATCATACAGCCTCTAACCGGCGAATACTCGGCCATGTCAGATTTAATTACTAAGTCGTTAAACCATTGCGAATAATCTTCGTCTTTACTAATAACACCTTTGCTCATATTGATTGGATAGAATTTGGACTTGTGTAATTGTTGTATATTGCTGCCAAATTTATAAATTTAAAACTTATTTGACCTTGCACTTTTTACTTACCTGCATATGAAACGGAACATCGTGATAGGAATGTTTATTATCGGTGCCATGGCGCTGAGTTCCTGCTCTACAACCAAGCTTGCATCAAACCAAAGTAATGACGACGTTTATTTTTCTGACGCGCGCGCGGCTGATGAGCCTGTTTACGCACAACAGCCTGCCTACAACCAAACCCCGGTTGCCCAGGAGGATACTTACAGCGATGACGACGATGATTACTTTTATTACGATGATTACTCTTCACGCATAAACCGTTTCAGTTACTTCTCTCCTTTTGGTTATTACGATGATTTTTATTCGGCATACAATAGCTACCCATATTACAATTATGGATTGGGCTACGGATATGGAGGCTTAGGCGGTTATTACGGCGGTCTCGGATATGGATATGGCGGCGGCTGGGGATTGGGCTATGGCGGTTATTATGGCGGCCTTGGCTTAGGATTAGGTTATGGATACGGCGGTTACTACGGTGGCGGTTACGGATATGGAGGATACGGCGGTTATTATGGCGGCGGTTACGGATACGGCGGTGGTTACGGTGGCTATTATGGCGGCGGCTATGCCTCATCGGGCACAGCGCGTCCTTATCGTGGCAACGGCAACCCATTTGCAGGCAGCGGTCGCCCAGTTAGCAGTGCCGTTTCAGGTATAGGTTACGTTCCCGGTGGCCGTAACAGGCCATTAGGCAGCAGGACAAACACTTATAGTACAGGCAACAATAACGCGAATAATAGCTATAACAACAATGGCACCCGTTATGCACGTCCTGCCCGTACAGATGCAGCACCAACACGTGATGCGCAGCCGGTTTACAGGCAACCACAGGTTGAACGTACATCGCAGCAGCAACCATCATATACGCCATCATCAAGCTCAAGCAGCGGCAGTTCGCGCAGTACCGGCAGCAGCAGTGGCGGAGGTGGCGGCAGACCATCAAGACCTTAAACCTAAATCTTATATTTTTTTACCTGAATTTTATGAAAATCAAGTATTTACTAAGCGTAATTGCTATAGTAGCAATTACTAAAGATAGCTTTGCGCAATACTCACAGGATGCCATCAGGTTTTCAACCTTCCAAACCGGATCAACATCACGTATTAAAGCTATCGGCAACGCAGGTACAGCCATAGGCGGCGATCTGAGCTCGGTAAGCGGTAACCCGGCAGGTTTGGGCTTTTTCACCCACTCGGAGGTTAGTATTACCCCCGAGTATGACAACTCAAAAATAAGCTCCAGCTTTTTTGGGCAGGCAGGCAACGCAAACCGTAACGATGTAAACATGAGCAATGCGGCCATTGTGTTTTATCAGCAGCTTACCAGCGGCAGGCGCGACAAAAGCAAAGGCTGGTTAAGTTTCAATTATGGCGCAGGCTACAGCCGTACCAATAATTTTTATGAAAACGTGGGTTACGGAGGCACAAACCAAACAAGCTCTATTTCTGATTATTATGCAGGTATAGCCAAACGCGAAGTATCCCAATACGGCAGCGTCAATCCCAACGGGCTTGACGGCTGGGCGTATGACCATATATTGATTGATAATTTTGGCTCTGCTTCAGATCCAAACTCTTATTCAAGCACCGTGAACGTTCCGGTAAGGCAGTTGGCGGGTATTACCCGTACCGGCGGCCAGTCGGAATTTAACCTTTCATTTGGTGCCAATTACAGCAATAAACTTTATGTAGGCTTAGGTTTGGCCATTACCGATATCCGGTATAACTCGCATGCAAGGTTTACCGAAAATGGTAATGCTGTAATCAGCAGCGGCGGCAACCCTACCGATTTTTCATCAACCTTTGCACAGGATCAAAGCACCAAAGGCTCAGGCTTCAACGCCAAATTAGGTATTATATATAAACCGGTACAAGCCGTACGATTCGGCTTTGTATTCACCTCGCCAACGTTTTATAACATTGACGATTCATACACCGAGGGCCTTGCCACACAATACACCGGCGGAAGCAGCTATCGCAATGTATCTGATCCATATCAGCTAAGCTACAACCTGCGTACCCCGTTAAAACTGGCAGGTGGCGCAGCGGTATTTATAGGCAAATACGGCTTTATCAGCGGCGATGTTGAATACATTGATTATACCACCACACATTTAAGCAGCAATGACAGCTACACTGCCGACGGCGATAACAGCGACATCAAATCGCTTTACCGCTCAACAGTAAACCTGCACGTTGGTGCCGAAATAAACGTAAACAGCCTGGTTTATCTTCGCGGAGGTTACAGCCAGCAGGGCAACCCGATGAAAGACCTGGGCAGCGATATCAAAACAGTTAGCGGCGGCATCGGCGTGCACTTTGGCGCTTATTTTATTGACGCTACCTATGCGAGGGTAACCGGCAATCAAACCATTTTCCCTTACGAGGTAGGCGCAACCAGCCCGTTTGCCGATTTGAAGAAAACTAACAACAACGCGTTCCTTACTTTAGGATACCGCTTTTAACCGTTGATATTTCTGATTACGTTGATTGCGTTGATCTGTTCAGCCTCTCTTTCAAGGTGAAAGAGAGGCTGTTTTTTTATCAAAAGAATCATCCTTAAAATCCCCTCTCTCCAACATCGTCAGCGAAATCAACGTAATCAAAAATATCAACGGTTAAAAGCCATCCATCAGATCAAAATCTAAAAAGCATCAGCGAAATCAAAGCAATCAAAAAAATCAACGGTCAAAATAGCTAACTTGCCCTTCATAATTTAAATTGACCATGAACAAAAACCTACTAAAAAGTACAGGCATGTTTATGTTGCTGACCGGAATCTGCTTTAACGCAGTTGCCCAGCAATCGGCCGAAACAAAAGCCTGGGTAGCCAAATCAAATGAGTACACTAAAATCATCATTGATCTGGACAAAAAATACTCGCCCGAGTATGGCTCATCACAAGGCCTTGCAGAATATGATAGTGACATTGCAGTACCTACTTTGCAAACTATATTGGCCGAACGTAAGGATGAAGAAGCCGTTGTTGCCAAACTTACCGAAGCGCTTAAAACCGAAAAAAACACCTTTATTCAGCAGGATATCAACATCATTATCACCCACCTCAAACTGGGTTTTCGCCAGCAGGACTTTGAACTGAGCCGCCAGGTGCCGTTTTTAAATGCTTCGTCAACCATTTACAGCGGACTGGAAACACTGCTTGATGACCAAACCCCTGAAGCCCGCCGCCAGGCAGCCGTAATGCGCATCCGTAAATATGCAGGATTGGAGAAAGGTTACAAACCTTTGGCAACCATTTACAGGGAGCGTGTACAGCACCAGATGGCAGGCAAAAGCATGATCTACCCGTCAAAACAACGTATGGAGACCGATCTGTCGCGCAATGCAAGCATCGTAAGCGGCATCGCCGAGCTTTGCACCAAATACAAGGTGACCGGCTGGGAGCAACCTTATGCTACCCTCAAAAAACAACTGGAAGATTATGATCAATGGGTAAAAGCAAATGTACTGGTGAAAGCCCGTACAGATTTTAGGCTGCCTCCTGAAGAGTATGCAATGAACCTGGAAGCCTACGGCATCGACATTCCGCCAGCAAAAGTAGCTGAAATGGCACATGCACTGTTCAACCAGATCCAGGATGAAATGAAGCCCATTGCTGAGCAGATTGCAAAAAAACGCAACCTGCCATCAAGCGATTATCGTGCTGTGATCCGCGAGCTTAAAAAGGAGCAGATCCATGGCGATTCTATTATCCCACTGTACGAGCAGCATTCAAAAGACATAGAAGGTATCATCCGTGAGCGCCAACTGGTAACACTGCCGAGCCGCCCAGCTATTATCCGTTTAGCATCGGCTGCTGAAACTGCGCAGAGTCCCGCTCCTCACATGGTGCCGCCACCGTTTTTAAATAATACAGGTCAGCGTGGTGTATTTGTGCTGCCATTAAACATGCCTGCATCACCCGGCGAAAAAGCAACCGACAAATATGACGACTTCACTTTCGATGCCGCCTCATGGACTATCATAGCCCACGAAGCAAGGCCAGGCCATGAATTACAGTTTGATAAAATGGTAGAAGAAGGCGTGTCACAAGCGCGTGCCCTTTATGCCTTTAATTCAACTAACGTAGAAGGCTGGGGTTTATATTCTGAATACATCACCCGTCCATATATGCCGTTGGAAGGTCAGTTGGTATCGTTAGATTATCGCCTGTTAAGAGCTGCCCGCGCCTTTCTTGATCCTGAATTGCAGGCCGGTAAAATAACCCAACAGCAGGCACTTGATGTATTAATGAACGATGTGGTACAATCGCGCGCATTTGCTCGCCAGGAAGTTGAGCGTTATACCATTAACGCCCCAGGTCAGGCCAACAGTTACTTTTATGGCTTTACCAAAATGATAGCTTTGCGCAAGGATACCGAAGCCGCATTAGGCAGTAAGTTCAACGCTTTGCATTTCCATGATTTCATTTTATCGCAAGGAATTTTGCCACCAGCATTGATCCGCGAAGCAGTAATGAATGATTTTGTGCCGAAGGAGAAGGCTTTGTAAGCTTATTTCTATAAAGAAGAAAGCCGGGTAGTTATATATCCGGCTTTCTCGTTTTTAACCTTTGTCCCGTCCTAAAATACCCAATGGCGCAAGTGTTGTGTGGTTGGCTGGAGGGTAACAAGAGAGGCACAGGTCAGCCGCGCTCATCGCCCCAAACACAAGACTTGCGCCAGCCGGAGGAAGCAATCCCGACTTGCAGGTCCGCCCTGTATAGTTCGCGATTGCTTCGTTCCTCGCAATGACGGTTCTTAATTATTTCTTAGCCTGCTTTAATAACCACTGAGCAATATCATTCACCGCTTTATCATTCTCATACCCCGCAGGCAGCCTGCCGTTCACATATTCGTTATAAAGCCATGGATCGCCAACTGCTATTACTGTCCCTTTGCCATATTTGGCAGATGCAATAATGGTTGCACCATCTTTATTTTTAAGTACAGGTACAGCAGTCCCGGTTAAGCCTATTGAACAGGCATCCTTCATAAAGACTTTGGTCGCTGTTTTTAGTACAGGATTATTTTTTACATAGACGGCGCCATCTTCAAAATGGGCATCATCAACTACGTGGTTTTGCAAATCGTTATTGAAATGCATCCCGAATTTGGCAGCGAGGTTGTTGAAATGAGGCAGCTCTACATTAACACTATCATTAGCCATCATCAATAAAACACCACCCTTTTTCACCCATGCGCTTATCTGCTCAATATCATCTTCCTGGATATAATTAGGGCTCGGACTTTCCTTTTTGGTATCGGGATCAACAATGATATAAACAGATGATCCTTTCAAATTGTCCAAAGTTGGTGCTGTACCAAGCGTGTCCAGCTTTGCACCGCGACTTGTAAAAGCCTCACCAAAGATCTTGAAACCGTTATTATCTGTTTCATCCCAAAGGTAATGGAACCGCTCCGGTTGCCCGTTTGCGCCTTTATGTACTTCGTGATTGAAATAATAATCGAGGGTTACGGTTTGGGCGTTTGCAGCAAAGCCAACAAGGGCGAACAGGGCGATAAGTGATGATCTTAGTTTCATAATAGGTTTATTATTTGGTTAGCCTGTGGTAGGTGTTATCACCACAGACTTAACTTTTCTATCTATTTTCCAGGTGTTCAGTTTTTTTAGGTGTAAACACTTGCACTTATTTTCAAAAAAAATAACACTGATAATCAATAAGTTAACTTTAGGAAAAATCAACTCTTTAGCAAAACTGAACACATAGCCATTAATAATCAATAAGTTAACTTTTCGCAAGGTCAAAAACTGAACACCTTGTTTTTTGAAAAACTGAACACTTGCCCCCTTTGTCATGCTGAGGTACGAAGCATCTTCTCCGCTTGTATAGCGGCCATGCTTGTTGAAGAAGATCCTTCGTACCTCAGGATGACAGTTTTTTTGTAAATTATATCATCGGAAACTTGTTTCAGCAACCCACTTGCTAAGCCTGACGATAACCTTGCATGTGGGGTCCCGAAACAAGTTCGGGATGACGACGTTTTTATTTTTATTTCCCTACACTCCACCAAAAATCGAAAACCCGCCATCAACGCAGATCATCGAACCGGTTACAAATGCGGAGGCATCGCTTAATAACCATACCAATGCGCCTTTAAGCTCATCAGCATGACCAAAACGTTTAAATGGAGTTTGTTTAATTACGAGTTCGCCCCTTTGGGTATAACCACCTTCGGGCTTGGTGAGCAGGTTACGGTTTTGTTCGGTAAGGAAAAAACCGGGTGCCAATGCATTCATTCGGATGCTATCGCCGTAACGGTTAGCCAGCTCCACCGCAAACCATTGGTTATAACAATCAACCGCTGCTTTGCCCATGTTATAGCCCAGCACTTTGGTTATAGCCCTTTTGCTGTTCATTGAAGAAATATTAACAATGCTGCCTTTACCTGTTTTGGCAATGGCCTCGCCGAAAACCTGCGTAGGGATCAGTGTGCCCCAAAGGTTCAGGTCCATCACTTTTTTCATCCCGTCGATATTCATTTTAAAAATATCCTCGTCGGGCTGCAAAACACCTTCAGGCATATTACCACCCGCACCGTTCACCAGGCCATCTATCCTGCCAAAAGCAGCTAACAACTTATCTTTGGCAGCTACCAGCTCAGCCTCGTTCATTACGTCGGCTACCAGTGCTATGGCTTTACCACCTGCCTCATTTATCGCGTTAGCTCGTTCTTCGGCCACTTGAGCGTTACGGCCAAGGATGCCTACCGCACCGCCAGCTTCAACTATCCCATCAATAAAAGATTTGCCTAATATGCCTGTTCCGCCGGTTACTACAATTACTTTACCAGCTAATGAAAATTGATTATCCACTTATTTATGTTTTCTGTTGATATATGATTATTTCAGATCAGTTATGGCTATCGCATCCATATCGGTATAGTCGAGGTTTTCGCCAGCCATACCCCAAATGAAGCTGTAGTTTGACGTACCGCTTCCCGAATGGATACTCCATGGCGGCGACACCACAGCATCGTAATTATCCATGGTGATATGCCTTGTCTCCTGCCCCTCGCCCATGTAATGGAAGATCTTTTGACCTGCAGGTACATCGAAATAAAAATAAGCCTCCATGCGCCTGTCGTGCACATGTGCCGGCATGGTGTTCCAAACACTGCCTTCGTGCAGTATAGTTAAGCCCATCACTAACTGGCAACTGCGTACACCTTCCAGGTGGATATATTTATTGATGGTACGTTTGTTTGCAGTAGCCACCGAACCCAGCTCAACCTTAACCGCGTCAGCATGGGTAAGCAAGGTTGTTGGATATACCGCATGTGCCGGCGACGAGAGCAGATAAAATACAGCAGGTACTGATGGATCGGCACTTTCAAAAGTTACGCTTTTAGTTCCTTTTCCAATGTAAAGACAGTCGAGTTTGTTCACTTCAAAAGCTTGTCCGTCGGCTTTTACTACGCCTGCACCGGCCACGCTAATGATCCCGATCTCGCGGCGTTCTAAAAAATAATCGGCACGCAGATTTGGATAATTTGGCAGTTCGAGTGTTTTGCTTACCGGGTTAGCCATACCGACAATCATCCTGTCGTAATGCGTATAGGTGCAATTGATCTCGTCGGGCTGTACCTGTTTATCAATCAAAAACCGTTCGCGTATGGTGGTGGTATCGTAGCTTTTAAAATCCGTAGGATGTACGCTGTGTATTGTTTTCAAAGCAAATGTTGTTTTATAATATACTGGTTAATAATTACAATTCTACAACCTTAAAAACGATTTCAAAAACCATTTAATCCTTATTTTCACTCCAACGTTATAGTTTATCTGTATACCTTAGCGCTAATAAAAATGAAACTACAACGTTAAAGTAAATATTTAACGGTTAGTATATTGTTTTATTTATTTAAGCTTGTATAATTGAATACATTAACCAAGGCCGAACGGCTGCAGTACCAATTCAACAACCTGGAAATAACTAAAACTATGAAACATTTAACAACTTATAAAAATATCATGTTGGTAATTCTTCTTTCGCTTACAACTGCGGGTGTTTCGGCCCAACAGCAGGAAATCACTGCTAAAAGTGCTAAAGCCTGGGTTAAAGACCGTGTTTGGGCCAATGGTTTAAAACTAAACTTAAACTCATCAACCAATAATATCGAGTTTGCCAAACAATATGCTGCCAATAAAGCCGCATGGGACAAAGCATTCGAGTTTCTTCGCGAACGTAACCTTGAGCAGATTGAACCCGGCAAGTATCCTTTAGATGGCGATAATGTTTATGCCATGATAACCGAAGGCCCGTCAAAAGAGCCTGAACATGCGTTATGGGAATCGCACCAAAATTATATCGACCTGCAATATGTGATCAAAGGCAAAGAAAAGATCGGCGTTGCCCCTATTGAAAGCCTGATGATCACCAAACCTTATGATCCGGAAAAAGATTTTGCCAATTACAGCGGTGATGGTAAATACTTTACCGCTACACCCGATGAGTTTTTCCTGTTTTTCCCGAGCGATGGTCACAGGCCAAATATCAAGGTTGATGGTTATGATAAAGTGAAGAAACTGGTTATTAAGATAAAGGAGATTAAGTAATACTCTTTCTATGTCATTGCGAGGAGCAGCAAGGGAAGATGAGCGTTGGAGCGACGCGGCAATCTCGTAGCCAATGCATAATGGCTTTACATGTCTCATAAAACAGCTACGAGATTGCCACGCTATCACTTATAATGGCGTAATTGTAAGTCATTGATTAATAAGTGTATTTGTTAATCAATATTATAAATACGGGCGTTGCCTGCGGCCCGTGCTATCCGCTCATACTGCACAGGCATTAGCCACAAGGCCGGTATCCGCTACTATCACTAACGCGGCCCCCGCACAACGTCCCTAAAATATATCTTACACGTCATCACGGTTTCCCCAGGGATTCCTTGGTGGCTACTCGTATGACATATTTTTTTGATATCTACTTACACCTGCACCGTCTTCACCAGCTTCCGTACATCAAAACCCTGATTTGCGGCCTGTACCACCAGCTCATTATAGATCTGCTCATCAAGCGTTGAGCGGCGGCTCAAGATCCACAAATAGTTACGGTTCGGGTGCCCAACCATGGCATAGCTGTAATCATGGGCCAAAGCTATGATCCAGTATTTACCTTTAAACGGCCACTGAAACTGCACATCGAGTTTGGCATTACTTGTTCTATCAGCCACAACCGCACGCCCTTCGGCAATCTTTATTTTATTTTCTTTTATACAACGATTTTTAACAATAATACTACCATCAGGCGCCAAACCATAAGCTGCCGAAGTGAAGGAGCATCCCGATTCAAACCATTGCGGGAAAGCTGCAATTTCAAACCAGGAGCCAACATATTTTTTCAGGTCGACGTAAGGGACTGTTTCAAGTGGCTTACAGCGGGCAGCCTGAAGGGCTAAAGCAGTTAAACCTAACGCTACAGAGGTTGCAATGATCTCTTTCTTCATAAACCAATAACGCCCGGTATGCCCAAAAAGTTTAAAACAAAAGCATATTAGCGGCAACCAAACGCCATATCAATATTTAATTACCTTTGCGCCAAAGCATTATTTTGTAATATGCCCGGTAAAACGAAGATCAGTATTTTAGGCTGCGGCTGGTACGGCAGCGCATTAGGTAAAGCATTCATTGCCGATGGTATACAGGTAAAGGGTTCAACCACATCTGCTGCAAAAATGGATAATCTGGCTGCATTGGGCATCAAGCCTTATATTGTTAATTTTTTGCCGGGAGAAGAAAGATACGATACTGATTTTTTTGACTGTGATGTGTTGTGGATAGCTATTCCTCCTAAAAGCCGCAGCGGTGAAGGGGCGGCTTTTATAGAGAAGGCTAAAGGCATCATCAGCGCTATAAAACAGTTTAAGATACAAAATGTGGTATTCATCAGCTCGACAGGGGTTTATGCCGATAGCAATCAATATGTAAACGAAGAAACGGATCCCCAACCCAATACCGAAGCAGGCCGGGTATTATTTGAAGCCGAAAACCTTTTCCGTGCTGAAGATAGCTTCAAAACAACCATTATTCGTTTTGCAGGATTGATTGGCCCCGGTCGCAACCCCGGCAGGTTTTTCGCAGGTAAAAAAGAGATTCCTAATGGCGATGCGCCTGTCAACCTGATCCATTTGGATGATTGTATCGGCATCAGCAAAGCTATATTGGCTAAACAAGCCTTTGGCCATCTTTTTAATGGTTGCTCACCTGTTCACCCTGCTAAAGCCGATTTTTATACACAGTCAGCTATGGATTCGGGGCTTGAGAAGCCGGAGTTTATTAAAGAGTTGAAGGAATGGAAGATTGTGGAGAGTGTGACTGTTGGGCCGATATTGGGTTATCAATACGAGGTTTTGTTGTAATAACGCAGGTTCAGGCGTCCACGCTTGAATCACCTCCGAAAGTGAGCGTCCACGCTCACGTACAATAAAATAAGCGTGGACGCTTACCTTCTTTTGAGTTCAAACGTAGACGCTTGAACTTGCAATGTTTTTTAATACACCGGCGCTTTCGCCTGATCTCCCATCAAAAACACCAGCTTTCCACCATTCATGATATCCTTGTGAGTAATATACTCTTTGGTATAAGGCTTACCATTCAGGCTGATGCTTTGCACATATTTATTTGCTTTAGATAACCCTTTAGCTTCAATCATAAAACTTTTACCGCCCGGCAAAGCGATGCTTATCTTATCCAATAATGGTGCGCCAAAAACATACCGCCCATCGGCAGGGTTAACAGGGTAAAAACCCATCGCCGTAAATATATACCAGGCCGACATTTGCCCGCAATCGTCATTGCCCGACAGTCCATCGGGTTTGTTCTCGTAAAACTGATCAGCTATCTGCCTCACCAGTTCCTGCGTTTTAGCCGGGTTACCGGCAAGCGTATACAAATAAGCTACATGATGATTAGGTTCATTGCCGTGAGCGTACTGCCCTATCAACCCGGTAACATCAAGTGTTGAACCTTTGCCAAACACCTTTGAATCCATCGTAAATAGCGAATCCAGCTTGCCTGAAAACGACTTCTTGCCACCCATCAGTTTAATTAAACCCGGAATATCATGCTGTACCTGCCAGGTGTATTGCCAGGCATTTCCTTCGGTATAATCGCCGCCTATAGCCAGCTGACCGCTATCCAGGTTGGCAAAGGGCCTCACCCATTCGCCGTTTGATTTGCGGCCGCGCATGAGCCGGGTACTTTTATCAAACAGGTTATTATAAAACTGCGAGCGTTTAATGAAATATGTATAATCGTTTGGCTTGTTCAGCGCTTTGGCCAGTTGGGCGGCACACCAATCGTCATAAGCGGCTTCCAAAGTACGGGAAACAGCTTCGCGTGGTACAGTGTCTGAGGGCAGGTAGCCATAACGCATGTACAGGCTCCAATCATATTTAGGATTTTTGTTGTGTGTGAGTGTATTTTTAATGGCGGCAAAAGCTTTTTGCTTGTCAAATCCTTTGATCCCTTTCAGGGCCGCATCTACTATTATTGGCACGGCATGGTTA
>NZ_DASVOB010000557.1:0-4204 GCF_036383575.1 Mucilaginibacter sp. | reverse complement strand
AGTGCCCAACCGCGGATATAAAGCGTACAGATCCTGGTGTTCTTCGCTCCAGTGACTATCGGCAAAAGCCTGCAGCACCTGGGTATTTCCGTATATGTAGGGATCGTTACTTGGGATGAATGGGCTAACCTTATTCGGGTCGATAAAAAATGACACCCTTGCCTGACCCTGGAAGAAGGCCGAAAGATCGAACCCTTTGTACCCGGTTGAGAAACCGAAGCCGTAAACAATTTCGGGTGTTTGCGGATAGCCTAAAAAGGTTTGGTCGAGGTAGTCGATCTTACCGTCGCCGTTCAGGTCGCGGTATTTGATATCGCCGCCTTGTGGCAGGATACCGTTTGTGCCGTTAGCACTAAAGATCTGCGTTGGCGAGTTGCGGGCTTCCTGATCGTCAACAAACAAACGCTCGGCTATATAACCATAACCACGGCTGATAGGCTGGCCGATGAAATGCCTCCATGACTCTTTGTAATCGGGCTCTTCAATGTATTTGTACCTGTTGGTGGAGTAGGTGAAGTTACCGCGGATAGATGCCCATGCACCATTGCTGAAGGTCTGCTTATAATCGAGCGAAAGATCCACACCTTTTGAATCTACCTTACCCAGGTTGGCGCTGGTTGTTGACTCCAAACCTTCGCTGGTTGGGGTGTTGGTACGTTCCTGTAAAATATTGTAGCGGTTGTTGCGGTAAAACTCGGCCACTACATTGAAGTTTTTCAGGAAAGTTGCTTCAACCGCAATATTGGTTTGCTTTGATGTTTCCCAGGTAACATCCGGGTTAGCATAGTTGTTAATGAACACACCTTTACGCTCGTACTGGTTATTGATACCAAACTGGGCATAGTTAGGCCCGTTGTTCAGGGTAACATCCGACTGGTAGAAGAACCTTTGTGAACCGATAGCATCGTTACCCACTAAACCGTAGCTGGCGCGGATCTTCAAACGATCGAGGATATTGGGGTTCCAGAACTTTTCGTTTGATACCACCCATGAGCCACCTATGGTTGGGAAGAAACCATAACGGTGATTTGCCGAGAAACGCTCCGAACCATTATAGCCAAAGTTAGTTTCAACAAAATACCTGCTCAGGTATGAGTAGGTTAACCTACCTGCCAAACCTAAATTGCGGAAAGGCAACGAATACGGCAAGGTGGTGGTACCTGTTTTAGGATCTTTTGCGCTTGAGTAAATCGTTTGCTGAGCCGTACCAATTAAGTTTGAGCTGATGTTGTGCCCTTTTCCAAAAGGCTTGTTATACTCCAGCGCTGTTTGCAGGTAAACGAAGGTATTGGCATTTGGCTCGGTACGGCTATAGTTCAGATATTCGGTTGCTACGTTATTACCGGTAGGCTGTGGGTTAAGCCAGGTTAAAGTGTACTGGTTGCTATCCTTGTCATAACTGCCAACATTATAATAAAAAGGCGAGTAAGCCAGTTGCGAATCAAAGTATGAATACCTGTTGGTATTGAAAATGCTTTTAAACTTTAAACCATCGGTAATAAATTTCAAATCCTGGTTTAACTCAAACTGTGCCGACATTCTTGACTCTGATGAGTTCTTATGCCCCCTTAACAAAGCAGCATATGGGTTATTGTACTGGATGCTATTGCTGGTAGTACCTGATGCCAAACCAACGTTACCGAACAGGATGTGCTGCGCATTGGCATTGGCGGCATCCGGCTCAAAATACGCCGGAAACAAAACAGGGCTGGTATGAATAGCTACATTATATAGATCGGACGCAAAAGAACCATCGGTTGTAATGGGGCCGTTATACTCGCTGAACGTACCGGATAACCTTACGATGATCTCGGTTGTTTTGGTTAGGTTCACGTTTACGTTTGAACGTAACTGGTAGTTTTTGAACTTAACATTGTTGTCATTGTTATTGCGGATATCCTCGCGCAAAACGCCGTTATCAATATTATATGAACCGGCTATGTAGTAGCGTGCCGTTGGGCCGCCACCGCTAACGCTTAAATTATTACGCTGCGTGGTAGCTTGCTTTTTGAATAACAAGTTCAGCCAGTCAACAGCAGGGTAAACATATGGATTGCTGCCCGGCGTATGATTAATGGTGTTAACTGTACTGTTTATTTTAGTTTGAGGGAAAGGGAGCGGTAACGTAGGGTCACGCGTTAGCGATGCCTCATTGTACAGGTTCATGTACTGGATAGGATCAACCAGTTGCGGCGTTTGTGTTGATTGCGAAGAAGAAAATTCCGACCGGAAATTGATCTTGGCCGGGCCTTGTTTACCCTCTTTGGTAGCAACTAAAATTACACCATTGGCACCCCGTGCACCATATAGTGCCGTAGCACTTGCATCTTTTAATATCGAAAAGCTGGCAATGTCATCAACATTTAAACGGGCAAGATCATTGGTTGAAAGCTCCACGTTATCGATCAAAATCAATGGATCACGTTTGTAGCCGAAAGTGGTTACACCCCTGATGAAGAACGAGGCATTGTCCTGCCCCGGCTGGCCGCTGCGCTGATAGGCAATGATACCAGCCGCTTGACCTGCAAGCGCGTTGGTCAAGTTACTTGCCGGGATCTTTAACTCGCCGGGCTTGATACTGGTAACCGAACCTACCAGGGCTTCCTTACGTTCCTTTTTACCAAAGGCGGTTACTACCACCTCTTCGGCAAGGAGTTTTTGTTCTTTAAGCCTGATGGTGAAGTGCTGGTTATCGGCAGTAACTACAATATGCTGGTCGATGAAACCAACAAATGATATTTTAAGACTGGTACCGGCTGCTACTTCAAGCACAAACCTGCCGTTTACATCGGTGGTGGTACCTACGTTCTTCAGGTTTTCGGCAGTAATGTTGGCGCCGGGAATTTTTACGCCAAGGGTATCGGTCACCTGCCCAATAACAGTGATCCTGTTTTGCGCATGTACATTAATGGCAAAACAGGATAATATCAAAAGCATTAATAACCGACCAATGAAAAGATAGCTCTGCTGCCTGCCTCTTTTCACAGGAAATTGATCGTAACTGTAAAATGGTTTCATAAAATTGGGTTCATATAAATTATTTAGGGTTAGCCGGATTTTTAAAATCAGTTTTTCCGTCGCCAAAGTCCATAGCATTTCCATGCCGGGTTATCTTAAACAGGGATTAAATGATTAAGCAACCAACACTAACAGAAAAATCAAATAATAGCTAATAATATCATTTGGCCGAAATGGCATAATGGGCTGCCGGACTTATTCAGCTTTGATAAATTTTAATTGTAGCAACGACAGTTTCGCCGTATTAAGGAAGTAGAGCTTCTTTTCATAATTTTTCGCGTTTGATTTAACTAATTGGTTTTGTAAATGTATACGAGTAACACAAAATTTAAAATGGATAAAACATATAAAAAGATGGATAATATTATCAGCACAAACACTCCTATTCGAAGTGAATTACAGGCATTTATGCCATCTTTTTAAACAGACCTATCAAACTGAACCGGTAGGCTTTGATAACATTACAACTCCTGGTATCAACAGAAAAAGGCCGCTATGCGGCCTTAACAAAATGAACTCTACTGTTTTTTTACTATTGCAAAAACCTTTTAGTTACCCCGAAGCCGCTCACGCTCCTCCTTTGAACCATTTTCCTGATTACTCCGGTTTGCCGATCCGGTACCTCCAAATGACTTTGTATAAGTAAGCTTGATCACCGGGAAACGCCTTGTTTCGGTATTGATAACCACATGGCTTTTTATGTCAAAAGCCTCGCGCGTAAGCGTTCCGTAACGTACATGGATCTGCGAAGCGCTAAACACATCGGCCACCGCTAATTGCAGGCTACCGCCATTATTTTTCAACTCTTTTTTGATGCCGGCATTGATCACCCCAAAACCATCAACCCGTATGGTGCTGTTGTATGACAGGGAGTTATATTCTCCCGATACCTCTGCCGAAATGCTGTTGGGCAACTTAAACAACTGGTTAAAATTGAAGGAATAACCAAAGTATGATTTGGTTAGGGGATTCAAAGTATAATCTTCCTTAAACTGACGCAGCCCGCCAACAAAGCTGTAGGTCATCTCCCACCAGTTGCCTACTTTAAACGGCGCATTAACCTGGAAGGTAAGATAGTTTTGGTACGGTAAATTTTGAGGAGAGATAAACAGGATGTCATGCGCAGGGCTCTCGCTGAGCTGATAACGGGCAATGGCGTTATCGTCCCGACTGTAAAGCAATGAAA
>NZ_DASVOB010000556.1:0-3235 GCF_036383575.1 Mucilaginibacter sp. | reverse complement strand
ACGCTCCGCGATGGCGAGCAGGTACCGGGTTGCCAGTTAACAACCCCCGAAAAGATTGAGATAGCTAAGGAACTGGAACTACTGGGCGTGGATATCATTGAAGCAGGTTTCCCGGTTTCAAGCCCGGGCGACTTCCAAAGCGTAGTTGAAATTTCAAAAGCTGTAAAAGAGCCAACTGTTTGCGCGCGTACCCGTGCCAATAAAGGCGATATTGATGCAGCTGTAGCATCTCTGCAATATGCTAAACGTCCGCGCATCCATACGGGTATCGGCTCGTCTGATATGCACATCAAACATAAATTCAACAGCACCCGCGAAGAAATTTTGGAGCGTGCCGTTGAAGCCGTTAAATACGCTAAAAAATCGGTTGAGGACATCGAATTTTATGCCGAAGATGCCGGTCGCGCCGATGTGGTTTACCTTGCCCAAATGGTTGAGGCTGTTATTGCCGCCGGTGCTACCGTAGTAAACATTCCGGATACCAATGGTTATTGCCTGCCCGATCAGTATGGCAGCAAGATCAAATTCCTGAAAGAGAACGTTAAAAATATTGATAAGGCTATCATCTCTGTTCATTGCCATAATGACCTTGGTTTGGCTACTGCCAACTCAATAGCAGGCTTACAGAACGGTGCCCGCCAGATTGAAGGTACCATTAATGGTATCGGCGAACGCGCAGGTAACACTTCTATCGAAGAAGTGGTGATGATCCTGAAAACGCATCAAACCTTAGGGTTGCATACCAATATCGATTCTAAAAGATTCTATGAATTGAGCCAGATGATCCGCACACAAATGCGGATGCCGGTACAGCCTAACAAGGCTATTGTTGGTGCAAATGCTTTTGCCCATAGCTCAGGCATTCACCAGGATGGCTTTTTGAAGATGCGTGAAAATTATGAGATCATTCGTCCTGAAGATGTAGGCTTTCCGAGCGCCACAATAGTGCTAACCGCGCGTAGCGGCAGGCATGCTCTGAAGTTCCATCTGGAACGTTTAGGCTTCAGTTTAGATAAGGAAGAACTGGCCCAGGTATACAACAAATTTTTAACGCTTGCAGATGCCAAGCTTGATATAAACGACCAGGACCTGAACGGCTTGATGGCCCACAGGCTGGTAAAGAACTAAAAATGGAAACTGATACAAAAAGCCAGCTTGATTTTGAAGCGGCATATCAGCGGATAAAGGACGTTGTGAAACGTACCCCGTTGGAATATAACGCCGGTCTTTCGGCAAAATACGAGTGCGATGTTTATTTAAAACGTGAAGACCTGCAGGTTGTTCGCTCCTATAAGTTGCGCGGCGCATACAACATGATCAGTCAATTAAATGACGATGAGTTGAGCCGCGGCGTGGTTTGCGCAAGCGCGGGTAACCATGCCCAGGGCGTAGCCTTTTCGTGCAACAAAAAAAATATTAAGGGCGTAATTTTTATGCCTGAAATTACCCCCAAACAAAAGGTTAAACAAACCGCCATGTTTGGTAACGGTAATATAGAGATCGTGCTTACAGGCGATACTTTTGATGATTGCCTGGCTGAAGCGCTCACCTACACCGAAAAAAACAAGATGACTTTCATCCCTCCTTTTGATGACTACCGCGTTATTGAAGGCCAGGGAACCGTAGGTGTTGAAATACTGCAGGATCTGCCAGATGTTGAAGTCGCGATTATGCCCATCGGCGGCGGCGGCTTTGCATCAGGAACAGGTACTTATCTTAAAAACAACGTCCCAAATATCCATCTGATAGGTGTTGAGCCTGAAGGTGCGCCATCAATGCTGGGCGCTATCAACCATGGCAAGCCCATTACTTTAGATGAGATAGACCGTTTTGTTGACGGCGCCGCTGTTAAACGTGTTGGCGCGTTAACTTACAACATATGTAAAGAGATCCTGAATGATATGCTGCTGGTGCCCGAAGGTAAAATTTGCACCACCATACTCAAGCTTTACAACGAGGATGCCATTGTGGTTGAACCAGCCGGTGCACTATCTGTAGCTGCACTTGATGCCTGCAAAGAGCAGATCAAAGGCAAAAAAGTGGTTTGCATCATCAGCGGCGGTAATAACGATATTGCCCGCATGCAGGAGATCAAAGAAAAGTCACTGCTGTACGAAGGCCTGAAACATTACTTCATTGTACGTTTCCCACAGCGTCCGGGTGCTTTGAAATTGTTTGTGAATAGCGTGTTAGGCCCTGGTGATGATATTACCCGTTTCGAGTTCATCAAAAAGAATGAGAAAGAAAACGGTCCGGCGTTGGTAGGCATCGAACTAAAAAATGCCGAAGATTACCCTGCGCTATTGCAACGCATGCATGCTCACCGTTTTAACGTTATTGAATTAAACAAAGATCAAACTTTGTTTGAGTATTTGGTGTGAGATAATTCCAAATATTAAACTCTCGTCATTGCGAGGTACGAAACAATCCCGAATTAGCAGGTCCGCCCTGTATGGTTCGCGATTGCTTCGTTCCTCGCAATGACGTTTTAGAAGGAGCTTCGGCTACCCCAACCCGATTAGCAGGTTCGCCCTGTATAGTTCGCGATTGCTTCGTACCTCGCAATGACGTTTTGGAAAGAGCCTCGGCTACCCCAACCCTATTTTCCCGTTCACCATCTCAATGATCTCCGCTTCCAGCACAATGGCTTTCCGCTCAATTTCATTGCCCCTGTAAATGATATCGATCACATAATCTTTATCCTTATAGCCCGAGGCGTTGATCTTTACATTCATGAACGCGCCTAATACCGCGGTACGGGCGCAAAGGGCGGCCACGCCGGCATCGGTTATAGAATTGGGGTTACCGGTCTGCGTCATCGCTTTAATTACCTCCATGCTATCCAAAGCAGCCTCCATTACTTTAAAAGGTATTTCAATAGCATAGCGGGTAGCATCCTGAATAGCTTTATCACGGATCGACTTTTCCTCATCGTTTGATTTCGGAAGAGCAAACGCCTCCATGATCTGGTTAAAGGCCGTGGTATCCTGATCAACCAATGCCAGCAGTTCATTTTTAAATTGCTGACCTTTTTGTGCCCAATCACTAAATTCCTGCCAGCGGCTGTCCCATCCTTTTTTGTGCGAGCTGAGGTTAGCTACCATGGTAGCCAGCGACGCACCTAATGCACCAACAGTCGCAGATATCGATCCACCACCCGGTGCCGGGCTTTCACTGGCGGTTTCATCAGCCAGGTCAGTAAGGCTCATATTGATGAGTTTACTGTCGGTTTTAT
>NZ_DASVOB010000555.1:0-21939 GCF_036383575.1 Mucilaginibacter sp. | reverse complement strand
CGGCGGCCCTGTCTGAATATGTTTCTTATAAATTCGCCAAAAGTGTCAAAATCACGTTGGTAAACCAAACCGAAGCCATTTACATATTGTGGTGCCAGCACGTCTGTAAGGCTGCTAAGCGTTACGTTATTTAATGCCCTGTATGAATACCGTGCCGTTAAGTTGCCATCACGGCGTATTTTATAGAGGGCTTCAAAGTCTTTGGTAAGGCTATTAAACTTCTGATTAAACAGGTTGCTGTTGTTATTATTGAAAATATCGTTTGAGCCGTTGTTACTAAATAAGCTTCCGTTAAATGACAAGCGACTATCGAAGAAACGCAGCGAAGCACTGGCCTCATTAAAGGAGCGGATATTTAAGTCGAAGTTTTTAATGTTTGATTGTGATATGAGGCTGTTAAGCTTGTTAAACGCAAACTCGCTCACCGCCTCACCGGCCGTACCCAGCACCTGGTTGGTTAAATTGTTACTGTTTGATGTAAAGTTACGGCGAACAATAATACTGATAGCCTGCTGGCTCCTGTTATTAGCATCGGCAAGGTAAGTAGAAAGGTCATCCTTAACCGATGGGTCGGTAGGAAAGTTAAAGTCAAAATCAATATTTGGCTGTAACAGGGATTTGGTAAGGATCAGCTCGGCCTGTACCAATGTTTGCTGCGATGAGGTAGGGGTTTGCAGGCCTGCCGCAGTATACAGCGGCGCTTTGCTGGTACGTACTTCATACAGGGCTTTAAGGTTGATCTCTGCATTTGCAGGGTTGCCAGTCCACCTGATGGTACCACCCTGGCTTACCGTAAAGTTTTTACTGATAAAGTTTTTGGCAGTAAACTCAAACTTACCCGACGATATCAAAAAGTCACCGTACATCTCAAAATCGCCCAGGCTGTTGATATTCAGTTTTAAATTACGGGCCACCCCGCTGCCTTCCAGCTGGCCGTAATCGGTAGCGATTTTTACAACGGTTTTTTCGTCGGCACTTAAATCAAAGTTTAGGGTAACACCATTAAATGCACGTACTTTAGGTGCAACTTTGGCGGTATCACTGTGACTTACAAACTTAATGAAATCGTAGTCGTTGGCGGTTGACGAGGTGTTGAGCGGGATATTAAATACGGTTCCGGCGTTAGTGCTGGCAGTAATATCAATTTTCATGTTATCAACCGGGCCGTTGAAGTTGAATGTGCCTGTGCCATAAGCCGTACCAAAATAAAGGTGATTGTCTTTAAACGTGGTATTTAGGGCCATCAGGTTGTCAGCTTTAAGGCTTACATTAATATCCGGGTTTGACAGGTTATTTAAATCCACGGTACCATTGGCGGTGCCGGTACCTTTATGAATGTCTTTAAGCACCATATCCTTAATGCTGATAACGCTGTTATTCACATCCAGCTTGTTATTAACGGTATATGCTGTTTTTAAATAGTTAACAGTAAGGCCGGTATTAACAAGGGTAACAGTGCCATTAAGTTGCGGGTTCGACGGTTTGCCGGTAAGCTTCAGATCGGTTGAAACATGCCCCTTTACGTTGGATACAAGATCTTTAATAAAAGGCTCAAATATGATGGCTTCGGTTTGGTTCATCTTGATATCAAAATCAAGGTTATCATCAGTTTCCTGGCCAAATGAATAGGTACCCCCGATGTTCATGGTTTCCAGCCCGCGGTTAATGATATTCATATTAATATCGGCCTGTTTACGATCGTTGCCAAGCGTGGTAACCAGTTTTACGTTGCCCACCAGCGTTTTATTCATGGTAAGTGAGTCAACGGTTAAGTGTGAGTCGATACCCGGAGATTTGAGTACCGAGGTCATTTTAATATCACCGTCCAGGTATCCTTTTAAATTTACGCCCGAGGTGCGCGTAAGCTGGTTAAACGTACGCATGTTAAACTTTTGGAACGAAAGTTTTAACTGATCGGCAGGGTTATCGGATATGAACCCATCGATAAATACCTTTTGCGGCCCGTTGGAGAGCTCAAAGCCTGATACCTGCGTTTTGCCATCCAGTAAGCGGATGCGCACTTGTTCCTGGATCTTCCATTTCTCTTTTTCCAGTATCACATCTGATGGAAGCAGTTTCAGTTTGGCTGTGGTATCCCGGCCAAATTCAACCAGGCCGTAAAGATCCAGCTGGTTAACAGCGTTTTTATCCGAGAGTTTAACGTTAAAGTTAAGGCTGTCATTCTTTAGGAAATTCGTGATGTTGATATCCTTGATAAAAAGGCTGTCGGTTAGGTCAATCCGTCTTAAGGATAAGTTGAGGCCCAGCAAACTCTCGGTAGTGTTTTCGTCGATAATGAAATCATGGAAAACTGTTTTGCCATATTTAAGCGTTTTGATATAGCCTGATAGCGTAGCCGTTTTCTTTTCCGAATTAAATTGTCCTACAAAAGTTCCTTGCTCCGGGATCTTCAGATCGGGCAGGAAGATTGCCGTAAGCGGATCGAGGTTTTTAAGGTTCAGCGTAAAATCAAATTCCTCCGGCTTAGGCGGTACTATAGTTGTTTTTATAGATGGGATATATTTTTTGACGATGGTTTTAAAGTATGAAGGCAGGGTTGCCAGATCATATTTACCCTTGATACTGCCATCGGCAAAATCAGATTTTAAGGCGATAGTGCGGTTATTGCCCGATCCTTCGGCCGATAAGTATAATGAGTCAACCACGTAATTATTCCGCGGATCAACAACCCTTGCCGGCGAAAATAGGACATTACCCTGTAGGTTGGCAAGGTCATTGCCCTTAAACTGGGTTTTAAGCAGTGTGGTGATAGTTAAAGTATCTTTTGTAAACCCCAACTTGTTTAAGTTTGCCTCTTTAATATCGGCAGTAAGATCATAAGTTGGCAGGGTAGGCCTGAGGTCAACTTTCCCTTTAAGGTCAAGTTTAACATTCCTGTCATTTATAGTAATGTGTGCGTTAGCCAGTTTATTAATAAAAGTACCGTTAAGGGTAAGTTTATTATAGGTGTAGCCGGAGTAGGTAACTGAAGCTATTCTGGCATCAATCTTTTCAGTAAGGCTTTTAAGCTGGTCGCCGCTGCCTGTAATAGTTGATGAAAATGTAGTGCGGCCCAGATCTTTTTCATCAATCAAGGTACCCATATCAAATGCATAGGTGTTTATCCTGCCGCTATAGCTTGGGCGGCTGTTTTTGTCAATTTTAAGATTGATATCTGAATCAAAGCGACCGAGTGCAGTTTTAAAAACACCATAGGCTACAAAGTCATTTTGCGAGCCGGTAAACCTGCCGGTAAAATTAAAATTGCCGAATTTGGACAGTATCGCCGGCGCTTTTTCTGTTGGAGTTCCCGAAAAATGACTGATCAGGTAATCCAGATCTTTTTTATTGGATGCAACCTGGTCAAATTTTAGTTCGAGGAAAGCGTTATCCCAATCGGTAAGGTTGTGCAGGTTAAAATCGCCTTTAACAAAAGTTGCCTCCCCGCCGGAAATAGTCACTTTTTTCGCCTTGAGGTTGTTCACATAACCTTTGGCCTGGCCATCGATACCCAGATCAAAGCTTACTTTTTTTAGCGCGCCGGTAAAGTAGGCGATATCTGACGACGAAATGCGCGACGATTTGAAGTTGGCATCCATGTGCACCTTATCTTCAAAATCGTCAAAGTCATCAAACGATTTAAACTTCATCCAGAAAAAATCCTTCAGATCCGATCTCGGTGTTTGAATAGCCAGGTGTTTCAGCAAGATCTGGTTGGTATCTATAGTAGCATCCGATACAAAGTGTTTTACTGTGAAACCGCTTTTTTCGTGCAGGCTCAGGCTTTTGATATTGCCTTTAAACAGGTGGTCCTTTAAATCCATACCCTGTATCTCGGTGCTGAAATGCTGAACGTCAAGATCATTAAAGTTAACGCCGGCTATCACCGTATCACGCAGGCTATTCTTGTACCTGAAATGGAAGTTATTAATGGCTATGGTGCCAAAGTTTAGCGTCCACGGTTTACTTGCGGGTGTTTTGGTGGTATCGCCCGAGTTAAAATAATCTATAATAAACTTAAGGTTGGTAGTGCTGTCCTTTTGTTTTTTGAGGTAGAAGGAGCCGTTATCCAGTTCGATATTGGCAAAGTTGATGGTGCGGCGTTTAATACTGCTGAAAAGATGGAAATCCTCAATATCAACAGCCAGTTTGGGAGTGCTTAGCAGTGTATCCTGCTTCTTATCTAAAATATAAAGCCCCTCAATTACTACCGAACTGAATGGCCTGATATAAAGGTATTGGATGCCAACCTTGGTATTGAGTTCACCGGCCAGATAAGCCGCCGCTTTTTTTGCCGCCCAGGTTTGTACCGGCTTAAACTGAAACGTGAGTAAAAGTATGCTCAATGTCAATAAAATGAACAATACCAGGCCCAGGAATATTTTGAGTACTTTTTTAATAACTTTGCGCCTTTAATTAGTGAGTTAGCGAATTAGTGAGTTAGTGAATTTTTCTCCATCCCTATACAATTATTAAGACGGATTAGTTTGCTTCTCATTAATAAATCACTAATTCACTAAATCAGTAAATCAATAATTAATAAATACGTGCCCGTAATTTTAGGAATCGAATCATCATGTGATGAAACCTCAGCTTCGGTTTGTGTTGATGGCGTGATCATGAGCAATGTTATTGCCAATCAAACCATACACGAGGCCTATGGAGGCGTTGTCCCGGAGTTAGCCTCAAGGGTTCATCAGCAAAATATTGTTCCGGCTGTTCAGCAGGCATTATTGAACGCAAAAGTAAGCAAAAATGATATTGATGCGGTAGCTTTTACACGCGGTCCGGGACTTTTAGGCTCTCTTTTAGTGGGAGTTTCATTTGCAAAGGCTTTTGCTTTAGCCAAAAACATCCCGCTTATTGATATCAACCATATGCAGGCCCATATCCTGGCCCATTTTATAGGCGATAAAAATCCTTCCTTCCCTTTTCTTTGCCTTACCGTATCAGGCGGGCACACTCAAATCGTGCTGGTGAAGGATTATTTTGATATGGAGATCATAGGCCAAACCCTTGATGATGCCGCCGGTGAAGCCATGGATAAAACCAGTAAAATTTTAGGACTGCCTTATCCCGGCGGACCGCTAATTGATAAATACGCCCGTCAGGGAAACCCGGATGCTTATAAGTTCCCGGAACCACAGATCCCGGCGTATGATTTTAGCTTTAGCGGTTTAAAAACATCTATCCTGTATTTTATCCGAGATAACGTAGCGCAGAACCCGGATTTTATCAGCCAGAATATGGCCGATATTTGTGCATCTGTTGAAAAACGGATCGCTACTATATTGCTTAACAAACTGCAAAAAGCTGCGCAGGCATATGGTATAAAAGATATAGCTTTGGCGGGTGGTGTATCGGCCAATACAGGTTTGAGGTTAGGCCTGCAGGCTATGACCGAAAAAAACGGATGGAACGCTTTTATTCCTAAAATGGAATACTGTACCGATAATGCCGCCATGATAGCCATAGCCGGTTATCACAAATACCTGAAAGGCGAATTTATAGGGCAGGATGTTGCCCCGATGGCAAGGATGGCTTTTTAGCCCCCCGGCCCCCTAAAGGGGGAGATATAGCGTAATAGCTTAAATATAAAATTACATATAAATATAATACATTAACATTCCCCCTTTAGGGGGTTAGGGGGCTTGGCATATGAACGCATCAGGATATATTTTTTACATTGTTTTTGTTATCCCATTAATAGCCGCTATGGTTTGGCTTATACGGCAGGATAAAAAAAAGGGAAAGATTGGGCTTATTGTGCTGGCTGCATTAGTAGTTGGCGTTTTGATTTATGTTTACCTTAACCGCGAAGCATTAAATGGTATAAGGCCGTAACATTGAACCTTACGGTTTTTACTCATTTGCTTTCATCTCTTCATATTCCCTGATCAGCTTTTTGGTAGCCCTTGCAAGGTAGGCTGTTATTAATAATTGCTTCAGATCAGCAGGCGATACAGTTTCAAGCCGTACCAGCATGTATTTATAATTTTGATAGTGCGGGGTAATGAAAAAGGTATGCGGATCAAGTGCCATCCATTTTTCGCGCTCGGTGGTGTGGATGGCCAGTAGCTCATCCTTTTCATGTACGTTGGCGAAGATCTTATCATTTACATAAAATGCAGGATGCTCAAAATGCATTTTATTGGTGACACCCGGCAATTGCAGCAAGGTGCTTTTCATAAACTGTAAAAAAATATGCATGTCGGTAGACATACTTAAAGTTAATAAGTTTTCTCCATGGCATGCAATAAAACAGTAATTTCGGGTACAAAACATATCGGCCATGAACAGCAATAATCTCCGGAACCTATACGGTAATATCGACATCTACTTGTTCGACCAGTTATTGAAAGGCCGTTTTGATAATTGCCAAACCGTACTTGATGCCGGCTGTGGCAGCGGACGTAACATAACCTATTTTTTGCAAAACGGCTTCAGTGTTTATGGCGTTGATCAAAGCGAACATGCTGTTGAACTATCCAAACGGCTCTCTGCCGATCTATGCGCTGATCATTCGCCAGATAATTTTAAACTGGGCGCTGTAGAATCCCTTCCGTTTGATGATGGTCAGTTTGACCTGGTAATTTGCAGTGCTGTACTACACTTCGCTAATGACGCCGAACATTTCGACAGTATGCTGCGATCATTATGGCGCGTGCTGAAACCCGGCGGTTATTTTTTTGCAAGACTGGCATCTGATATCGGTATTGAAACATTGGTACAGCCATTAGGTAATTACCGCTACATGCTGCCCGACGGCACCGAGCGTTTTTTGGTAAATGAAGAGATCCTGCTTGAATATACCCGCGAGCTGGGGGCACAGCTTTATGAACCTATAAAAACTACCAACGTACAAAACCTGCGTTGCATGACAACATGGTGCATGCAGAAGCAGTAATTTATAACCGCTTATTTTTTCTCTTTTTC
Organism: Mucilaginibacter sp.; assembly: GCF_036383575.1. Lineage (GTDB taxonomy): Bacteria > Bacteroidota > Bacteroidia > Sphingobacteriales > Sphingobacteriaceae > Mucilaginibacter. The sequence continues at coordinate 15,003 of NZ_DASVOB010000555.1, read as the reverse complement.
TCCTCCGTCTACGTCATCTTCCAGTTCATCGATACAATGTCACTATGTATCGATACTCTACGTGTTAACGGCAATTTCGTCCGAAATATTTGCGTTAAGCCTACAATAACGGTTTAAACAACAATTATCATTAACGCTTAACACACCACCTTATGATTATTCTGCTTTGCGGTTTATCCGGATCAGGGAAAACTACCCTTGCTCAAAATGTTAAAATGCGGTTATCTGATACAGATATCCCTGTTGAAATTATTGATGCTGACGTATACCGTCAAAAGCTGTTCCCTAACCTGGGTTACACCAAGGAAGACCGTTTTGAAAATATCCGCAGGCTTGGTTTTATTGCCAGCAAATTATCCGGGCATGGCGTGGTAACTATCATCAGTGCTATAAACCCGTATGATGTGATCCGTCGCGAATTAATAGCAACTTATCCTGATGTGAAGCTGATACATATTGACTGCCCCGTTAAAACGCTCATGCAAAGGGATACCAAGGGACTTTATCAGCGCGCATTATTGCCAGAAGGGCATCCTGATAAAGTAACCAACTTAAGCGGTGTTAATGATCCATTCCAGATCCCGTCTTCGCCCGATTTGTATATCAATACCCATGTTACCAGGCTAACCGAAGCTACAGAAATGCTGACGGGTTTTATTTTTGATAACTATCAACAGGTGCAAACCAGGCAACTACAGGCAACCGGCCGTTATTAACCAAATCATGATCACTACAACAATCAAATTTATGCCCCGGCAAACATTAATTATTGCAGGCATGCACCGCTCCGGTACATCGCTTGTAACTAACTGGCTAAGCCGCTGCGGCCTGCAAATTGGAGAAAGTTTGTGCGGCAGCGGAACTGGCAATGTTGAAGGTCATTTTGAAGATCTTGAATTTTTAAAGCTGCACGAAGAGATCCTTGATCGCAATAGTCTTGAAAAATCAGGGCTCACCGATACTAAAGATATTGAAGTGCCGCTTTACCAGCTCGAAAAGATGAAAGCTGTTATTGGAATTAAACAGCAACTTTATGAGCAATGGGCCTGGAAAGATCCGCGTACCTGTCTGTTTTTAGATACCTATGCAAAGCTGCTGCCCGGTGCAAGGTACCTGGTAATTCTGCGTAATTATCAATCAGTGGTAAGCTCTTTGCTCAGGCGCGACTTTGCAGCAATCGATCAAAAATATATGGCCCGTAATTATATTCAGCGCCTGGCGTGGACTCATTTCAGGCGCTCTCGCAGGCTGAACGCATTTTACCATGATCATGCAGAAAACTTTTTAAAAGTGTGGATCAGTTACAACGAAGAGATCCTGAACACACTTAAAAAATTACATCCCGACAATTACCTCGTCATTAACTATTCACAGTTGCTTGAAAACGATAGTGAGGTTTTTTCATTTTTAACCGGTAAATGGCAGTTTGCACTCAACTACTTTGATTTTAAAGATGTGTACAAGCAGGAGTTGATGAACAAAGCCGATGATATCAGCGATTTTGTTACCGATAAAGTATTGCTGATAAAAGCGACTTACGTGCTTAAGCGCCTGGGAAGTTATATGCGGGGGAGTGAAAGCTTTCCGGGGAAGGAAGAGTAGTTTTAGCCGGAACAAAGCCGGACGCTTGGTATTCTGTTAAAAATTCGTTATATTATAGTATGAATATTATAACAGAATTTTACAAACAAGGGCTGGAACACTGGCCCAAAACGGGGCAGCATATCCTCGCCCACCAAACAGACGACGAAATAGTAGTTTACCAGGCTTACAAAAAAAGCATTGCCAGCTTTGCTGCCGAAAACCAGTTTTTAGGCGGAAATGAATACAGCTACAACCGAATGTCGTGGATTAAGCCTAACTTTTTATGGATGATGTACCGCTGTGGCTGGGCCGAAAAGGAAAATCAAGAGAGAGTGCTCGCTTTATGGATAAAGAAAAAGGATTTTGAGTCCGTTTTGAATGAAGCTGTAATTTCATCCTTTAATCTTCTATACCACAATAACCACGGACAATGGCGGGCCGAGCTTGACCAAAAAGAAGTACGCCTGCAATGGGACCCCGATCACGACCCTTACGGCCATAAGCAGGAACGCCGCGCTATACAGTTAGGTTTGAAAGGTGAGATACTTGAAAATTTCGGAAAAAAGCAAATTATCCGCATTGAGGATATTACCGATTTTGTTAAACAACAGAAATCTCTGCTGGATAACGGCGATCTTGATGAATTGCAGGTACCGGCTGAAAGGATTTACAGAACTACTGATGAAGCCTTGAATAAGCGCGTTGGGATGGATTGTTAATCGCATAATTATAAAGCATTCCTTTCTTTATTTTAAAATGGTATTTTTGTAATAAAATAATAGAAATGAAACTGTTAATTGACATTGCAGATGATAAAGCCGCCGGCTTCATTGAGATGATCAAATCTTATGCAAAGGTTAAGGCAACACCTATTTCTACGCCTGATGTGGAAACGCTTGATGAGATCAAGAAAATAAAAAAGGCCTTTAATGATGCGGGAAGGATTAAATCGGGTAAGCTTAAAGCCCGTCCTATCGAAGACTTATTGAATGAGCTATAAAATCTTAACCATTGCTCCCTTCGATAAGCAATTTAAGCGTCTCGCGAAAAAATACCCTTCACTAAAGCAGGAACTAATTGAGTTGATAACTACCTTGAAAGCTGAACCTTTGATTGGTTTTGCTCTTGGCAATGATTGCTATAAAATAAGGTTAGCCATTGCTTCCAAAGGCAAAGGAAAATCAGGAGGGGCAAGGGTTATCACTTATGTTGCCATAACTGATAAAGAGATATACCTGTTATCTATTTATGATAAATCCGAACAGGAAGATATGAGCGACAAAGAATTACTTAGATTGCTCGAACTGGTTAAATGATACCATTATCCCGGCGGCTAAGGATCAAATTATAAACCTCGTGAAACAACTCAAAATTAAATATGCACGCCGCCCGGCGATGATTGATGAGCTAAGCAAATTGTGATCATCATAAAATATTTTCCGTAATCGTTTTTGATCAGCATACATAGCTCATTATTAGTATGCTGTGTTAAATTCTAAAACCTTATTTGTAATTAATCTAAATAAATATACCTTTGCGCCGGAATCCGGGCGTGCTGGTCGCCAAAACTTCGTAGCCCGGATTAATTAATGCTGATCCTTTAATCAATTTATTATTTAAGTAAAATATGCATTTTACACTTACCCCTATGCGCGTTTTTGGCAAACCGGCCATACGAAACGTTTCTTTAAACTTTAATGTAGTATTCAAAATAGCTTTTAGCCTGATGATGGCGATGTTGTTATTAAATAACAATGTAACTGCGCAAACCGGCGCCGGAACTATAAAAGGTACAGTAAAAACATCTGATGGTAACCCTGCCGAGTTTGTGAATGTTGTTTTAACCAATACTAAGTTTGGCGCTACCGCCGGGCAAACCGGACATTTTACCATTAAAAATGTTCCGGCAGGAACATATACCATTGCCGCAAGCTTTATTGGCCTGCAAACTCAATCCAAAGAAATTACCGTTACCGCAGGCGAAACTATTACTGTAAACTTTGTTTTAACTGAAGGAGCAAAGGACCTGCAGGAGGTTTACGTAAAAAGTGCTAAACACAACAAATTCCTGAAAAAGGAAACGGAAGATGTTGCCCGCCTGCCTATAAAAAACCTGGAAAACCCGCAGGTTTATAGCGTGGTTACCAGCGAGCTGATGAAAGAACAGATAGTGACCAGCTATGTAGATGGTTTTAAAAATATTCCGGGTACGGGTGTGCCTTTAGTTTATAACAATGGTCGTACAACACTCTTGTCGAGAGGTTTTGTTACCGGTAACTTTATCCGTAACAGCGTTGCTGGCTATAATTTTAACAGTATCGACCCTGCTGATATTGAGAAGATAGAGGCTATTAAAGGTCCTACAGGTACACTGTTCAACAGCAGCCTTGCATCGTTTGGCGGTTTATTTAACCGCGTTACCAAACAACCCAATGAAACGCCGCGTACGGAAATTGCTTACCAAACAGGCAGCTTCGATCTTAACCGCCTTACTGCCGATGTTAACATGCCTTTAAATAAGGATAAAACGGTGCTGTTCCGCGTGAATGCTGCATTACACAACGAGCATAGTTTCCAGGATGCGGGTTTTAACCGCGGTTTTTTTGTTGCGCCAAGTATTACATACATTGTTAATGACCGTTTAACGGTTGATGTAGATCTTGAAGTTGGTAACTCCAATGCAACATCGGCATACAGGCTCGCCCCCGATGCCAAAGGGAAAATTTACAATGTTAAAGATTTGGGTATTGATTATAAACGCTCATTCGGTAACAACAGCGTCGATTACTTAAGCAGGCAGATTGACCTTTATTCGCTGATCAATTACAAAATTTCGGATAACTGGAAATCACAAACCATGTTTAACAAAACCTATTCATCTACCAAAGGTTACGTTACTCAGCTAAGCCTTGCCGATACTTTAATAAAGCAACAGGCTATCAACCAGGATTATCCTTACTATATTACCAATGTTCAGCAAAACTTTATCGGCGATTTCAAGATAGGCCATTTCCGTAACCGCATAGTTGCCGGTTTGGAATACTATAATCAAAGAAGTAACTGGACTAACTATACAGTTACCTTACCTGGTATCAGCTATAAAAACCCCGGAGCGGCTTACAATAATTTTAATGCCGATAAGATCTCGTCGCTTATTGCCGCTTTAGCGCCAAATGCCAACTCGTATGTGCAAAATAACCAAAGCTCATATGCGGCATATGTTTCGGATGTGTTTAACATTACCGAGAGATTAAACGCTATGGCCAGTATCAGGATAGACAGGTTCGTGAATAAAGGTGCTTATACCCCGGCTAATGGTAAAACAACAGGCAACTTTAGCCAAACGGCATTGTCGCCTAAATTTGGTTTGGTTTACCAGTTGGTGAAAGACCAGGTATCCTTATTTGGTAACTATATGAATGGCTTTAATAATGCTACCCCCACGGCCACCAGCTTTGATAATTCAACTTTTAAACCACAGTATGCCAATCAATGGGAGGGTGGTGTAAAGGTTGATGCATGGGATCATAAAATAAGTTCGACAGTTAGTTACTATAATATTAATGTAACCAATACCATCATGGACGATTTGGCCCATCCGGGGTTTATAACACAAGCGGGTACTCAATTAAGCAAGGGTATCGAGGCCGAAGTTATAGCCAATCCTTTTAGCGGATTTAACATTGTTGCAGGATTTGCCTATAACGATAGTAAAATTACCAAAGGCTCTGCTTTGGTAGAAGGTTTACGTCCGGCCAACTCAGGTCCGGCGCGATTGGCTAATTTATGGATGAGCTATCGCATCATGCACGGAAATGTTCAGGGCTTAGGTTTTGGTGTAGGCGGTAACTACGGCAGCGATTCATACCAAACCAATACACAAGCATTTAAATTTACCATACCATCATATACCACAGTTGATGCTACCGTATTTTACGACCGCCCTAAATATCGTTTAGGATTTAAGTTGGACAACCTGACCAACGAAAAATACTGGTCGTTCCGTTTGGCGCCTCAAAACCCAACCCGCGGAACTTTAAGTCTCAGCATTAAGTTTTAAGGATAACGGTACAATAACAGCAAAGGCTTACCTCATTTATGGGGTAAGCCTTTGCTGTAGATAGGCTATTTACAATGATCCACCATCAACGGCAAGTTTGGCGCCGTCAACAGCAAGGATCTGCCCGTTCAGGAACGGAGATTTATTTGAACCGATGAACACTATTGCCTGTGCTACTTCTTCAGGTAGTCCTAAACGTTTCATAGGTATACCTCGTTTCATTTTTTCCATACTATCATCCGTGCCACCTGTAAAGCGCGAAAGCATCCCTGTATCGGTTGGGCCCGGAGCAATAGCATTTACGCGGATGCCGGCAGTGGCACCTTCAAGCGCACCCGCCTTGGTGATCCCTTCAACAGCGTGTTTACTGGCAACATAAACAGAAGCCCCGGTGGCGGCCCTTTTGCCAAATGTTGATGAAATATTGACTATGCTGCCGTAGCCCTGAGCCAGCATTGTACGCATTTCGTATTTCATGCTCAGCAAGGTGCCAAGCACATTGGTGTCAAACGTAGCTGCGATACTTTCGGGTGTTTGATCAACTATAAGGCCAGGCTGACCTTCGGTACCGGCATTGTTGACTGCAATATCCAGCTTACCGAAACGGGCGACAATACCATCTATCAATGCTTTAATATCGGTTTCGTATCTTACATCTGCCTTTATAAATTCGGCCTCGGTGCCTAAATGACGAAGCTCTTCGGCCAAAGCCTGTCCCACTTCATTGTTGCGGCCTGATATCACTACTTTAGCCCCTTCCTGTGCAAAAGCTATGGCGGTTGCGCGACCTATACCGGTCAAAGCGCCGGTTACTAATACCACACTTTGATTAAGTGCAGTGTTATTTATTTCTGATTGAGTTTTCATGTGATTGATAATTAATTGTTGCTGTAGAAAGGATAATCGGTATAACCGCGTGCATCCCCTCCGTAAAATGTGTCCCTGTCATAAGGGTTAAGCGGCAGGTTTTCTTTTATCCTTTTAACCAGGTCGGGATTAGATATAAAATAGCGGCCAAAAGCAACCAGATCGGCATTGCCTTTTTTAATGATGTCCTCGGCATTATCAGGCTGAAAACCACCGGCCGAAATAATGTTGCCTTTAAAAATGGTCCTCAGGTTTTTGGATGCCACCGGCTCAAGTCCGTCCGCAACTTCGTAACTGCCATTGATGCGTGGTTCAATAATGTGCAGGTAAGCCAGCCCGAACTTGTTTAATTGTTCGGCAATGTAGCCGAAAAGAGCAATAGGGTCACTATCATGCATAGAGCCGAATGTTCCGCTCGGCCCCACACGCACACCTACGCGGTCGGCTCCATAAACAGAAACTATAGCTTCGGTTACTTCTAAAAGCAGGCGGGTCCTTTTTTCGATAGTGCCGCCATATTCATCTGTACGTTGGTTTGAGCCATCCTGTAAAAACTGGTCTATCAGGTAACCATTGGCGCCGTGCAGTTCCACACCGTCAAATCCGGCGGCAAGTGCACGCTCTGCACCTGAACGGAAATCGGCGACAATTGCCTTAATTTCTGCTATGGTAGCTTCGCGGTTAAGTGTTACAGGTACCCAGCCTTTAGGCGTGTAAACCACGTCATCATGGGGTATTACAGATGGGCCAATAGGCAGCCCGCCGTCTGGCTGCAAATCCACATGCGACTGGCGACCGCCATGCCACAATTGTAAAAAAATCTTGCCGCCCTTTTCGTGTACGGCGTTAACAATTTTTTCCCAGCCTTCGGCCTGTGCATCATTGTATATGCCCGGCGCTCCGTAATAACCCTGTCCGTTGGTTGACACTAAGGTGGCTTCGGCAATGATTAGGCCGCCTTCGGTTGCGCGCTGGCCGTAGTATTCGGCCATCAGATCGTTTGGAATACTGCCGGTAACTGTGCGCATGCGGGTAAGGGGAGCCATTACCACACGGTGACTTAGTTCATTTGCGCCAATTTTTATATTGCTGAATAATTTATTTTGAGATAATGCAGGGCTTTTATCGCCTCTTAAATCGCTTATCCCGTTAACTGAATTTTGCATTTTGCTTTGATTAAATTGATAATCAAAGTTCTGGTTAAACGGCCCGCAGAAAAATGAAGAATACCAAGAAATTCAGTTGAAGTTTTTCAACTTTTTTTAACCCGCTTATTGCGGATCTTACTTAAAAGTTCATGTGAAACACCCAAATATGAAGCCAACGCATATTGCGGAACGCGGGCGGCAACCAGCGGATATTTTTGCAGAAAGTTTTCATAACGCCCCGCAGCGTCGAGACTGATATCGGCCAGGATGCGCTTTTGGAGGTTGGCGTATCCGTTTTGGGCCAGGATACGGTAAAACTTTTCAAATTTGGGGATGGTGTTAAGCAGCAGCTGTTCATCATCGTAGGAGATCTGGATAAGTGTACTTGCTTCCAGCGCTTCCACAAAAAGTGTAGCCGGCTGCCTGAAAAAAAAGCTGTTAAAATCGGAGATCCACCAATCGTCAATACCAAAAGCTACGGTATGGTCCTGCCCTTCAGCATCTATAAGATAGGAGCGCAGCGCACCTTTAACCACATAGGTACGATGGTTGCACACAAAATCGGGCTGAACGATAAATTGTTTCTTCTTTACCTTCTTGATCCTTAAAAGTGAAATGTAAAAAGCCTCTTCTTCCGGCGTGAGCTGGATATGCCGCTTTACGTACGTTACTATTGCCGAAAAATCATCCATGGCTACTTTTAATAATTATTCAAAGCAAGGTATTTCAATTCCCGTTCTTGCATTACATTAATTACGGGCATCAGTGTGCTAACTGTCAAAGCTAACAACTTTGAGATAAACAATTAGCCGCTTCTGCTATGGTGTTTTAGTGCTACTAAAACTTTCATAGCTGAAATTTGTATTTCAACTATGAAAGCATTGGTTTTTGAGCAGGCAGGCAATGCCGCTGATGTGATACAACTGAAACACTTAGCCTACCCCAAGCCGGCTCCCGGCCAGTTACTCATCAGGGTAAAGGCCTGTCCTATACATCCGGCCGATCTGCTTTTTATTGAGGGGAAATATCGCTATCAACCTGTATTGCCCCAAATAGCCGGATTGGAAGGTGCCGGTTATGTTGAAGAAGCCGGGCATGACAGCATTATCCCCAAAGGAAGCCTGGTAGCTTTTAGTAAAATAGGGGCATGGGCACAATACGTAATTGTCGACGAGCAGGACGTAGTATTATTACCCGATACCTTCCCGATAGAAAAAGCCGCACAGCTATTACTCAACTCATATACCGCATATGGCTTAATACAGGAAGCAAAAGTTAAAAGCGGCGACTGGCTGCTGCTTACTGCAGGCCATTCTACCGTATCGCGCATAGTGATACAGCTTGCCGCCGAAAAGGGGATCTGCGTTATAGCCACCGTGCGCCATGAGGAACAAAAAAAAGAGTTGCTGGCTTTAAAAGCCGAACAAGTAATAGTTCCGGAACGCGGTACACTCAAACAAACAATTAACGAACTTACTAAAGGCAAAGGTATCAAAGCGGCACTTGATGCGGTTGGCGGTAAGCTGGCTACAGAAGTGATCTCATCATTATCGCCCGGAGGGCATCTTATTGCCTATGGATTGCTTGACCCTGAACCAACATCTTACTTAAATGCCGAGGTTGTTTTCAAGAACCTGGTCATTAAAGGTTTTGGCGTAAGGGGATATGTTGCCGGGCTTTCACACGAAGAAAAAACTCATATGATCAGTCATTTAGTACATTCCATTGGCCGGGCCGAATTTCAGCTCGCGGCATCTGCAACTTATACAGTCGACCAGTTTGCGCAGGCTTTTGCACATAATAAGAGCGGCAAGGTTTTATTTGAATTTTAACAGCAGTTTGTTGCATTACAATAGTTAAACAAATCGTAAATTTAGCATTAGGCGCACGGGTTTCGTACGTACAATAAATTGTTGTTATGAAAACTATATTAATACCTGTCGATTTTTCGGATACCAGTAACAATGCTGTCAAATATGCTGCAGATATGGGCTGTGATATGCCCGTTAAAAAAATTATCCTTCTGAAAAGCTATTATACATCGGTATATGAGCAGATCCTTCCCTCTCCTGATTTTTTACAGCTAAGTGCTGACGATTTTGAAAATGAGCGAAATAAAATAGAAGAACAACTGGTTGATCTGCGCAGGAAACTCAATAGCCGTTGCCATGAAAATATAGAGATTGAAACGGTGATAAGTACCGAGCCGATAATCAGGGCCATACACGATGTAATTGACGACCAGCGGCCCGACCTGATGATAGTTGGCGGCGATATAGGCGGTGAGTTTAGCATGATAGGCGAGCAGATCATTGAAATTGCCAAAAGCAGCCCGGTAAAAGTATTGATCATACCGGCCAATACAAGTTATCAGAAAATAGAAGAGGCATTGGTGCCATGTGATTTTGAAGCCGTTGCCCGTCTCGGCATTTTAAAAGGCCTGAACACTTCGCACAGTTGGCTTAATCCTAAATTGATGATCCTATATGTGGACCCGAAGAACAAACATATTGGCCGGGAGGCCGAATTTGAGGCATCGGTAAAACAATTGGTTAACTGTTATGAATGTAAGCTCCACTATTCGGACGATAAAAACATTGTACGGGGCATACTCAATTTTGCTGTAGAACAGCATGTGCAGCTGATCATTGCCCTGCCGGGCAAACACAGTTTTTTTTACAATTTAACCCATAGCAGCATTACCGAGGCTTTATCTTTAAATGCCAGGCACCCGGTATTGATACTCAAATAGTATTTGTAAAGATTTTATCATCTTGTAGTTTAAGTTGTTTGCAGTTGTTATGAATTGCCAATATTTACTGCAACTAAACTGATAAGTATGTATAAACTCAAAGTAATATCATCTACCGTACGTCCGGGCCGCAAAGGGCCTGCAATTGCCAAATGGATAACCCAGGCAGCCAATGATCATGGTTTTGATGCCGAAATGATTGATCTTGGTGAACTTAACCTTCCGCTGATGAACGAGCCCGTTCATCCCGCTCTTAAACAATACGAACATGAGCATACCAAACAATGGAGCGCTAAAATAGCAGAAGCCGATGCCTTTATTTTTGTAACTACTGAATACAATCACAGTTACCCTGCACCGCTTAAAAACGCTGTCGAATACCTGGTGCACGAATGGGCTTATAAGCCTGCAGGTATGGTAGGATATTCTATTGGCCCGTTTGCAGGTGCAAGGGCTATCCTGAGTTTAAAAGCTGATATGCTTGCCTTAAAGAACATTGCCCTTTCCGAAATGGTGAACATTCCCCAGTTAAACCAGTTTATGGATGAAGAAGGTAATTTTACTGCCGATGAAAGGCTTAATAACAACGCTAAAATTATGCTGGATCAATTGGTGCGCTGGACAAAAGGAATGAAAGCGATAAGAGAGGATAAATAATAACCGTATTAAAGATCATCAGAGCATCTCTTGCCTTAAAGGCAGGAGATTTTTTGTGTCGAAAACCACATCGCCCCAAAATAATCTTCTGATAACTTTGATATAACTTAAAATTTAACATTAAGGTAAAATTAAAGCTATAACTTTATCATAATGAAACCACAGCATAAACTTAAGTTCATCTTGTTTTTTGCGACGCTTATGTTTGTGGCCAAGCCTTTTATTGGTTTTGTTCAGTTTAACAGGCATAATCCTCCTCAAAAAATAAATATCTGCGCGCTGGAGAAGGCCTTTAGTAAACGTATGATCCAGTATAAGGATGGCAGTTTAACCAAAATGACAGCTATTCAAAGGCAATTAGCTGATCCTGGCGTTAAATATTGTGTAACTTTTTTGTTTTCGTTACTATCACTTTCTGCCTTGGTTTTGCTTGGTAGCAAGCGGTCAGTATTTCATAATCAAGAGGTTAAGAGATTGTTGTTCCTGCCGGCATATCTTCTTAACCGGCAAATTATTGTTTGATCGGTATTTCCTCTTTATCACACCCCCTGCCCGGCACAATTAAGTTGCCGCGATAATCGTTAGTTTTTTTGTCAACATACAGGCAAGGTCAATGGCTCTGCTGTATGTTTTAATTTTTACTTAACAGCATTGTTGTTGGGTATTATAATTCAATCAGGGATTATGCCACTTTCTTATTCATACACAAACTTTGATGATAACGATAAAGAGTTATCAAACTTTGCCAAGGCCCTGGCGCTTCCGGTAAGGGTTGCCATCATCAGGATCATTATTGAACATGATAATGTTGTAAAGCGCGAAATGCTTTACGAAATTCCATTCAATATCGAAACCATAAACAAACACGTGGCCGAGCTAAAAAACCTGGGCATCCTGAAAGTTTATGGGATAAAAGGTAATGTTAATTACAGCATAGATGAAAGTTTGTTCGATCAGATGGCTTACCGCTTTTCTTTATTGTTTAAAAGCGCCCGGCATTTGTTTGTGCAGCACATCAATACTAATTATGAGGCGGAAGAGGTTATGCCTGCCGCTAACATGACTAATGAAATGGCTCCGCTAAGTCATTTTGGGGCATTTATCGATCAATACAGAAACTCACTTAATATCACACAGCAAGTACTGGCCGAAAAACTTGGAGTAGAAACAGCTTGCTTAAACCAGGTGGAAAAAGGCGAAATAGCTTTTAACCCCGAAAAGCTGATGCTGCTTGCTAATGCTTTCGGTATAGCCCCAACGGTGCTAAAACGCGAATATTACAGTTACCGCATTGCCGAGCTTGTTGACGAAAGCGGTTGCAATGAATCGTTACTGGATAGTGCTAAAGAAAAGATCCACCAAATTCACGCCGGGTAAAATAGTTTGGTTAACAATGATTTAATGGCGCGGTTAAGCCATCATAAAACCTTTCTGCGTATATTTAGTTAAGTAGTCATTTATAAATAGCATACTTAATTAAACGCATGGAAAATTTTACAATGCTGCAGTTTTTTGAATGGTATTACCCCGCCGGAGGCAGATTGTGGAATCAGTTAAAAAATGATGCAGAAAACCTGAAGAAAAAAGGGATCGATTCGGTATGGCTTCCGCCGGCTTATAAAGCGGCGAGCGGAGGTTACTCTGCCGGTTACGATGTTTACGATATTTATGACCTTGGCGAGTTTGATCAAAAAGGTACGATAGCCACAAAATACGGTACCAGGCAAGAATACCTCGACGCCATAGCAGCGGCGCAAAAAGCACAATTAAAGGTTTACGTTGATGTGGTGCTCAACCATATGGGAGGTGCCGATGAAATTGAAAAGGTGAACGCCCGCAAGGTCGACCCCGCAAATCGCAACGAGTTTATTAGCGAAGTGTACGAAATTGGGGCTTACACCAAATTCACTTTTCCCGGTCGCAAAGGCAAATACTCTAAATTTATATGGGACTGGCAATGCTTTTCGGGTATCGATTATGATGCCTATAAAAAGGAAACTGCTATATTCAGTATCCAAAACCAGTATGGCGAGGGTTGGGAGGATGTTCTTGACGATGAAAACGGCAACTATGACTACCTCATGCTTTCGGACATTGACACCCGCAACCCAAGCGTGAGGGAGGAGTTGAAGAATTGGGGGAAATGGTATTTTGAAACGGCAAAGTTTAACGGCTTCAGGCTTGACGCCATTAAACATATGGATCACGGCTTTTATAATGAATGGCTTGATTACATGCGCAACGAGTTTAATCACGAGTTTTTTACCGTTGGCGAGTACTGGGCTTTTGATTTACCCAAGCTGTTAAAATACATTGAGGCTACTGAAGGCCGCATGTCGCTTTTTGATGCCCCGCTACATGATAACATTCACCTGGCCTCAAAAGCAGGCAAGGATTATGATCTCACTACCATTTTTGATAATACGCTGGTTAGCGCCGATCCTGAACATGCCGTTACCCTGGTTGAAAACCACGATACCCAGCCGCTGCAATCGTTAGAGCAGCCGGTGGATGCCTGGTTTAAACCACTTGGCTATGCGCTGATCCTGCTGCGCGAGGCTGGCTATCCCTGTGTTTTTTATGCCGATATGTATGGTGCAAAATATACCGACAAGGGCGGCGATGGTGAGGAATATGAAATTGAATTGCCCGTAGTTGCCGAGTTGGAAACCATGCTTTACGTACGGAAAAATATGGCTTATGGTACCCAGCGCGATTATTTTGACCATCCTAATTGTATAGGATGGACCCGCGAAGGTGATACTGATCACGAAGATTCAGGTTGTGCCGTGGTAATTTCAAACAGTGAGGATGGATATAAGGAAATGGAAATAGGGGCAGGGCATGCAGGCAAAGTATTTGTTGATTACCTTAACAAGCACGATGGCGAAGAAGTAGTGATCACTGCCGATGGCTGGGCCGAATTTAAAGTTAAAGCAGGCTCTGTTTCGGTTTGGGGAATTAAGAAGTAATTTGCATTAAACAGGGCTAACATTTTATACATTTGTTAGCCCCGTAATATATATAGCTATGAAATACGAAGAAGTTCCCCTTGTAAATAATGAGGCCATCCACAATTTTGAATTGATCATAGAAGGCCACCGCGCTTTTATCGACTATAAAAAGAAAGACGATAAAATTTATCTCATCCATACCGAAGTGCCGGTTGAGCTGGAAGGTAAAGGTGTAGCATCGGCCATAGTTGAAAAAGCATTCAACTATATCGAACAGAATAACCTGAAACTGGTACCGCTTTGTGTTTACGTAGCATCGTACCTGAAACGTCATCCCGAGTGGTCCCGTATATTAGCCATAGCGCCCGGTCACTAAACAAATGCGCGTTTTAGTAACAGGATCATCTGGCCGGTTGGGCGCAGTTACAGTTAATCACCTGCGGGCCTTTGGGCATCAGGTTACTGGTATTGATATCATCCCGGCCGCGACTACTGATGAGCTGATCGATATCTTAAATAAAGAGGCTGTTTTGGCTCTTACTAATAATACCGATGCAATTATTCATACTGCGGCCATCCATGGTAAACATTATGAACTTAATTATCCCCGTGAGGCTTTTATCGATGTAAATATTTATGGTACGCTTAATTTGCTCAATGCCTGTATAGCGAACGGTGTATCCAAACTATTATATACAAGCACTACATCTATTTATGGTGATGCGATGGTTGATAATGATAAAGCTGTTTGGGTTAATGAAGCGCTGGGGATTAAGCCGCGCGACATCTACGATATTACCAAGCAAACTGCTGAACAGCTTTGTAAAGATTTCTTTTACCGCGAAGGGTTGCAGACATCCGTTTACCGGGTTGGCCGTTTCCTACCCGAAACAGATAACCTTAAATTAAACCATCGCCTGTACCGCGGTCTTGACGAACGCGATGGTGCCGAGGGGTTACGTTTAGCGTTAGACCAAACTT
>NZ_DASVOB010000554.1:0-8422 GCF_036383575.1 Mucilaginibacter sp. | reverse complement strand
AGCAAACCATTGGCAGTAGTTGCATAAATAACGCCTTTTGAATCCTGTACCATCTGGTAAATAGTAAAGCCTGGCAGCGGTGAATTATTATTGTGATAATTTTCCCAACCATCATTAAGGTCGAACCGTACTATGCCCGATTCATCTGTGCCCAGCCATAAAACATGCTCAAACTTATCATACAGCATGGTGTTAACATGGTTGGCAGGTATGCCCGAATTTTTATCGTTATAATGCAGCCAGTTACCATTGAACTTTAATACAGCTACGCCTTCTTTATCACTATCATTTTCGCCGGATTGCTTATTGCAATCAACCAAAGAGAAGTAAACATTTCCTTTTTCATCCTCTACCGCACCCGAAATGGTTGCATTTTTTAGCGGGGTATTATTGAGGCTGTTAAATGAGGTAATAACGCTTTTATCAATCATGATAGTGCCTTTTGAGGTACCTATCCAAAGTCGTTTCTGACTATCTACATAGGCAAAAAGCACATTGCTTGATGGCATTTCGGGCATCGATTTTTTGTTGATTACAACTACTTTGTCTTTCCTTTTTACAACAAGGCCGTTTTGGGTAGTGAACAATAATTCGCCGTTACGGCTGTTCAGTACCTGGTTTACCCCACCTGCCAAAAATTGCTTAAAATCAAACAGCTGCCAGCCGCCGCTGCCATACATGAATATTTTATTATCGTAATAAACCCATTTGTTGTTATCCCTGTCGATGGTTACCTCTTTGATGTTGGCATCTGACGGAAATGGCGAGTTGTATTCATTAACCGGTATAAACGTTGTTCCTTCAAAGCGGGTCATGCCCTTTTCGGTAGCATACCATAAAAGGTCTGATTGATCCATTGCAGCCGATTTACTGATGTTATCAACCAAAGGCGAGTTGTATTTTGTCCAAGTTGTAAAATCGTAGTTTTTCAACGACGGATTGGCGTAGGTTACAGTCTTATTGTAAATTATCGGGTCGCCAGGTGGCTTCATCTCGCTGAGGTCCAGTCTTTGAACCTGGCCATAAACACCACCACTTATAAAGCGGAAAATAACGTTGACTGATGTTGCTACCGGTTTGCCATTTAGTATGGCCGGTTTCCAGATACAGCCGTTAAGATAGGTGATCAACTCGTTGGTGAGGGCGCTTTTGGTAGCATCATTATGGCTGAGCACGCAGCTAAAACCGCGTTCATCAACTATTACCTGGAATGTTATCGCACCTGTAGCATCTTTCAGCAGGTAGCGGTTATTGATCCTTGCAGATACAAAATCAATGGCAAGCTGGTCGCAGCTGGCCTTGGTGTCGCCGCAGTCCATGCAATAATTAGTGATATTACACATCTCTACCTTTTGCAAAAAAAGATTTTGCGCCGATAGGGCAGAAGGTAAAATGAAGATAAACAGGCAGATAAATAATATTCTGCGGATTTTAGTTGGGGATAACAATGCCAGCATTACGCTTATAAATAAAAGAAAGCAAACGCGAAACTCCAAGCGAATGATAGTTAAATAATGTTAAACAAAGATACGCATCATAAATGAGGATAGTATGAAGCCATTTGCATTTGGTTTGTTTGTAACAAAAAAATTCTATTAAACCGTTTAAAAGTACATTCAGGTCTCTTTTTGCCCGCTTCGGAAGCAAATTGATACACGGCTTATGCCGATTAACTATCTTTGAGCTATATGCCTTCGCCGTTACCAATTAAAAGCCTCATCCGGCTCAACTGGCTTCTTGTATTCGCTTTTACCGCGATCATTTCGCTGTATTTTATTTTTTTGATGGATGAAATACCGTTATACAAGGTGTTTTATATGGTTATGACCGCGGTGGGTATAGGTTTGGTGGCATTTGTAAATGTAACTATATTGATTTTACTTACACGTAAAAGCAACGCCCAGGGAAAAGTACTCAGGCGATACCGTTATTTTTTTACTTATACCGCAAGTGCCACTATCTATCTGATGCTGGCACCTGTGTTTGATTATTTTGAGCACAAAAGTAATTTATACCCCTTCCCGGTTTATCTGCTGATATTTGTTTTTTCCAGTATTCTTGTTAACACGGTGATCATCCTGTTACAGGATTTTATGATCCTGCAGGCTGATAAGTCACATGCCGAGCTGGAACTTTCCCAAATAAAAAACGCCCATGCCGAAGCCACAAACCTGCTTTTAAAACAACAGATCCACCCTCACTTTTTGTTTAATGCACTTAATACACTCAAAGCACTTTACCGGAAAGACCCGGGCGCGGGCGATAATTATATTGTTCACCTGGCTAATTTTTTAAGGGCTTCCGTTTATAATCATGCGGCAAAAACCTCGAGCCTTGCCGATGAACTGGCGCTGTTGCTCGACTACCTGGAAATGCAAAAGATCAGGTTTGGTTCGGCATTAAATTGTAATATCGACTTACCGCTCAATATTTTGAATGATCATTACCTGCCATCTTTTTCATTACAGCCGCTTTTGGAAAATGCCCTTAAGCATAATGAGCTAACCCAGCAATCGCCGCTTGTTGTAAATATTTTTTGTTCGGAAGGCAGGATCGTAGTATCCAATACGCTTAAAAAGAAAAATCTTAATGTAACTTCAACTCATCATGGGTTGGCTAATCTTGCCGAGCGGTACAGCCTGTTATCGGGCGATGAGATTATCATCAATGAAAATAAAGAAGCATTTTCTGTAAGTATCAAATTGTTGAATAATGAATATAGCGATCATAGAGGATGAGCCGGTAGTAGCCGATGACCTGGAACTGAGTATAACGCAGCTGATCAGTGAACCGGTAACTATAGTACAGCTTCATTCTGTAAAGGAAGCCGTTACCTATTTTTCAGGGAGTAACAATATCGATCTTATCTTCAGTGATATTCAGCTGGGTGATGGTTTAAGTTTCGAGATCTTTACAGCAATGCCTATTGATGTTCCTGTGATTTTTTGTACAGCGTATGACGAATACGCGTTGGATGCATTTAAAGCAAACGGAATAGATTACATCTTAAAACCTTTTACAACACAAACCCTGCAACAGGCCCTTGAGCGCTATAGTCAGTTAAGAAAAGTATTCCAGGTAAATCAGCCGCCGCAGTATGAAATTCTTATGGAATTGCTGGCTAAAAAGGAAACACCTAAGCCGTCGTCAGTACTGGTTTATCACCAGGATAAAATCATCCCGATAAAGCTGGATGATATAGCGCTGATCTACCTTGCCAATGAGGTATCTCATTTATTAACCTTTTCAGGCAGGACCTTTTATCCTAACAAAAACCTGGACGAACTGGAGAAGACAGGCGGTAACCATTTTTTCAGGGCCAACAGGCAATTTTTAGTTAGCAGAAAAGCCATTATTGACGTTTCCAGCTTTTTCTCCCGTAAGCTGTCGCTCAACCTCAACATCGCATTCAGCGAAAAAATTGTGGTGAGTAAAGGCAAGGCCTCCCAGTTTCTTGCCTGGCTGGCAAAAGCCTGAAATGAAAGCCGAAAGCAAAATGCATAAAGCTAACTAAAAGCTAATTGATTGATGCTTAATTAGTATCAGCTGGATGTGTTGTGTTTATTGATAGGCGCAATGCAATGCCTTGTCTTTTCATATTGCTGCTGTAAAATATTTGCCCGGTTTTTCCGCTTCCGGCGCCACTTTGCCCGCTTCGGTTACCTTTTCCTTTCCCGGGCCGCTTCATAGGCCCACCTTTGCGCTAAATAAAACAAATGCGCTTTCGGGCCGCAACAATTATCTCAAATATTGAAATTAAAATTTATGAAAAAGCTACTCATCATCTTTACTTGTTTAATCCTGGTATCAACTAAAGGTTTCAGCCAAAGCTTCGTCCAAAAGGTTGCGTCGCGCCTTGAATTTGGGCTTAAGGCAGGTGCCAACTATAGCAACTTTACCAACGCCAGTTTCCCTACCGATCCGCTGGTTGGTTTTCACGCAGGTGCTACCGTTGCGTTTAAGGTTACCGATAATTTCCTGATACAGGAAGAGTTTTTATTCTCATCGCAAGGTGCAAAAATTAAGGGCGGTGCACTTGGCGACCAAAACCTTAAGTTATCCTACATTTCGGTACCTTTTCTGTTAAAATACCGTGCCAACTCAGGTTTTTATATTGAAGCCGGTCCGCAGGTAGGCATGAAAGCCAAAGAAGATGTTTCAGGATTAAGCGCCGGTGATTTTGCCAAAAAGCTTGACCTGGCAGCAGCCGGGGGGATTGGGTTCCAATCGAAACTGGGTCTTGGTATCGGTGTAAGATATGTTTACGGGCTTTCAAAAGTGGGTAACTTTAATATCTCCAGCATCAACAACGATTTTAAAAATAATAACGTTCAGGCCAGTTTATTCTACGTGTTTTAAGCTAT
The DNA here is from genome assembly GCF_036383575.1 of Mucilaginibacter sp. Lineage (GTDB taxonomy): Bacteria > Bacteroidota > Bacteroidia > Sphingobacteriales > Sphingobacteriaceae > Mucilaginibacter. Next base: position 4,058 of record NZ_DASVOB010000554.1, on the reverse strand, counting down.
CGGAAGATATTTCGCTTAAAAGCCTGGTATTAAAATGCCGGGCTTTTTTTACTTTTGCACCATGAGCTACGAAGAATTGAGTGAATACTTTAGCAATGTTACTTTACCCGAGGAGTTAAGATTGGACCGCGCCTCAACCCAGCTCCATGTTGCCGATTTTGTTAAGCAACTATTGAAAAACATGAAAAACTATCCTGATAACTGGAGGCACCAGTACCAGTTAATAAGGATCAAAAATGCCCTCGAAAACCCGTATAACGGCCCCGAGATCCCAAGGTTTTAAATAAACCGGTTAGGAAAACAGGTCGTTTTCGCCTAAGTAACTCCTGATCATTTTCAGGATGGGTTCGCCCAGATCTGTTGCTTTGGCATCCCCGAAACTTTTTAACTGCGAAAGCTGGTTTAATGACCTTGGCAGTTTTGAAGTGATATCCCGCAGCATGTTTTCTGATACCAGTGTATGTTCAGGGATCTTACGTTCAAGACTGGTTGCCTTACGCCAGTTAAGTAGTTGTTTATAAAGCTCAGGGTTAACAATTTCCTTTTCTTTTGGCAGCGATTTCGGGTTCCAGTTTTTATACACCGGCTTGTAACTTATCCCGGCTTCCTGTACCGATGACAAAACATCCCTGCCCGATGTAGCAATAGGCAGGCGTACAAACGCTGCCGTTTTCGCCTTCAGGTTTACCAATAAATGGTTTAGGCTGTCGTAAAATTCGGCAGGAGGGTTGGTACTATTGATAGCAGTATAGAAACTATTAACAGCCTCTGAAAAAGTGTTTAGTTTTGGCAGAAAATAGTTGGCGGCGTTTTTTAACCTGCTTATAAAAGGTACGTTATCCCAGATCAGCTGATCACCAGGTAAAGCTGCGAGTTCCTTTCGGATAAAGCGGTCGCCTATGTTTTTGATTTCCGTGTCCCAGTTTTGGTCTGTTTTGTTGATGTTTTCAGATAAGAGGCTGTTTCTGATTTCACTGGCCAGCATAATCGTTTTAAGCTGTTTCCATGCACCGGTAAGCATCGAAAAATCAAAGACATCCTTCATTTCTTCCAATGCTATCTGCCGGATGGTGGTTTCCAGCAGCTGTTCATCGGGCGTGGAGATGGCAGCATTTTGCATAAAGCTGATGATCTCCGGATCGGTACGGATATTCTCGGGCCGCACCGGCGATTTCAGGAGCATGCCTTCAAGCGAGCGGCAACGGCTTAACGCCACATAAGCCTGCCCAAATGCAAAGGCGGCATCAACGTCAATAACTGCTTTTTCAAAGGTAAGCCCCTGGCTTTTATGTATGGTGATGGCCCAGGCCAGTCTCAACGGGTATTGGCTGAATGAACCGTTGTTCTGCTCGTTAACCTTTTGCTCATCTTCGGCCAGGGCATATTTTACGTTTTGCCAGCTTTCGGGGATCACCTCAAACTCGGTACCATCATCCAAAAAACTTAAGCGGATGTTGCCCGGCCCCATAGCAACGATGCGTCCTGTGCGGCCATTATAATATTGCTTTTTACCCGAACTGTCATTTTTAATGAACATCACCTGTGCGCCAACTTTCAATACCAGTTCTTCTTCGGCAGGGTAGGCCTCTTTCGGGAAATCACCGGTTACGGTGGCTTTAAAAGTTTGCGCTTCGCCATCAAGCTCCAGCAAGCGCTGCTGGTTAATTTCGTTAACCAGTTGGTTATGGGTAGATAAGGTTACGTAATCTTTAAGCCAGTTGGCATTCAGGTTAGGGTTATAATGCGCGTTTAGTTTGTCAAGCATTTCGCCGTTGGCATACCCGTTCCGGATGCTGTTGAGTATCTCCACAAATACCGGATCTTTCTGGCGGTAAACCTGGGTAAGCTCAAAGGTTAACACCGGAAATTGTTTAAACGCGAGGCTGTCGAAAAAATAAGGGCCTTTGTAAAAGTTTCTGAGTACCGGCCAATCCTTTTCATAAACCGGGGGCAGCTGAAACAAGTCGCCTATCATCAGCAACTGAACGCCGCCAAATGGCCGTGCCGATCCTTTAACCTGGCGCAATACGGTATCGATATAGTCGAGTGTATCGGCCCGTACCATACTGATCTCGTCGATGATGAGCAGGTCGAGGCATTTTAATATGTTTGATTTTTCGAGGCTTACCTGCCTGAGCAGCGTGCTGTGATTGTTATGATCGGTTACCGGTACCTGCGGACCGAACGGTACCTGGAAAAAAGAATGAATGGTTACACCACCCGCATTAATGGCGGCAACTGCGGTAGGGGCCACAACCGCCAAATTTTTGGTAACGTTCGCCCTGATCCAGCGGAGAAAAGTGGTTTTGCCTGTGCCGGCCTTCCCGGTTAAAAATATCGGCCGGTTTGTATTTTCAATAAATTTAAGGACGAGTTCATGAAAAGGCTCCAACACCATACGCTTGTTATTATATCTCCAATTCCCGGATCAGGAAATTATCCTCAAATTTAATAATAAGCTACGAGAGTGGGGATTTGTGTTATCAACAGAATTAGGTTCAGCCTTTATTGGGAAGCTGGTTGAAATCGTATAAGAAATATCGTTATTGAGAGGAGGGACGCCGAAGCAATCCCCTACTTACAGAGCCGCCCTGTATAGTTTGGGATTGCTTTCCCGAGGCAAATTCGGGACAGGCAATACCTCGCAATGACGCCTTTTTTCTGCTTGTTAACCCTATTTTAACAAACTAACGCTCTGCCATCGTACTATATAAAAACACTGCCGATTCACCTAATATAACTTGGTCGCCTTCATTTAAAGGGTGACCTATCTGGGTGGAATTAAGTTTGATCATTTTGCCATCTGCAGCTATGTGGATCTTGGTTTTGTTGCGTGGGGGCACGCCGCCTTCATCGGCAAAGATCATGAAGCGTTCGCTTTCGGCATCCCATTCAATGTGGGCGTGCTGCCTGCTGATGTATTTATTACTGTCATCCCTGCTCTCTCCCGGGAAAACCAACTGGTTAAGCCTGAACGAGCCATTTTCGGTAACAGCCTTTTTATCCCTGCCGATGTTGAGCTTCGGATCGGTCGCTTTGATCAGGTATTCTTCTTTTTCGGCCTCACCGCTCAGGATCCGCAAATAGGCTGTAAAGGAGGCTGCGTTATGGGCAACCTGCTTACGGGTGTTCATAACAAAAGCTACGTCCAGGTCGTGCATCCTTCTGGCATCTGCTGGAAACTGCTCCGTAAATTCAACATCGAGCGTCCAGTCCGAAGGTAAATTGATGGCAAAATCGTCGGCTATTTTTTGAACCTCATTTTTAAAGAGCTGTTTATCGTGCACATAAACTGCTCCTTCGTAGATAGGTTTATCCTCTGAGTCGGAGGCTATAAAAAGTTTCAATTCTTTGATATGGCCACCTTCGCCGCCCTCTATCTTTTGCAACGATTCTTTTATGAAACGTAATATGGCTTCACGTAAGCTTTTTACATCCCAGGGTTGTTTTTCGCCGCTTCTTTTAAATAAACTAAATGCCATTTGCTCTTTCCTTTCTGCTTAAACACTATTCTTCCGTAGTGGTTTCTGTTTCCATGCTTTTAATATAGCCCTTCTTTAACAGGAATGGGATCACGTGGTTCCCGGCCAGGTGTACCGCGTCTGATGATCCACGGGTCGACTCAACCCGGATACATGTCACTATATAACCGCTGCCCTTTTCTTTTGGTGCAAAGAAAACATACCAACCATCGTTAACACTCTGGTTCCTGACAATACGTTCGGGCGTACCTGTTTTACCGGCTACCTTTATCCCTAATATCGGGGTTTTAGGCGCACTTTGCTCAATCATGTATTGCTTTAACAAAGCCGCGTAACGCGGATCATCTGCCAGTTTGATACCGCTTTTTACGGCTACTGTCGAGTCGGCTATTTTTAGCGCATACCTGTTAGGCATCAATACACCACTATTGGCTACGCCGGATACCAGTCTTGCCACAGCCGCAGGGGTAGCGATCAATTCGCCCTGTCCCCAGGCCATGCCCGAAATACCTTTAGCCCGCGTTTTATGGATATTGTTAGGATCATACCTCGGTTTGGTATTAAACTCGGTTTTAC